>CANQRP010000068.1 GCA_947626305.1 uncultured Clostridia bacterium
CCCGTGATGCTCGACGAAGTGATCGAAGGGCTGAACCTGCGGGACGGAGGTGTCTATTTCGACGGAACGCTCGGCGGAGGGGGACACTCCTACGCCATCCTCGCTTCCGACCCCACGGCTACCCTCATCGGGACGGACAGGGACGAAGAGGCGATCGCTGCTTCCGAGGCGCGGCTCGCGCCCTTTGCGGGCAGGTTCCGGTTATTTCATTCAAACTATAAAGATTTCGAAAACGTTCTCGATCGGGCGGGCGTGGACAGGCTCGACGGAGTGCTATTGGATTTTGGAATATCTTCCCATCAAGTGGATGAGGAAGAGCGAGGTTTTTCCTACCGATCGGCATCCGCGCCCCTCGATATGAGAATGGACCGAAATTCTTCTCTCACGGCGAAAGACGTCGTGAACACCTATCCCCCGGACAAGCTCCTGCGCATCCTGCGCGAATACGGCGAAGAACCGTTTGCGTCCTCCGTCGTACGGGGCATCGTGCGGGAACGGGAAAAGGGCGAGATCGCGACCTGCGGGCAACTCCGTGAGATCGTGGAGGAGAACATTCCCCCGAAATTCCGTTCCGCCGCCTGTGCGCGGCAAACCTTTCAGGCGATTCGCATCGAAGTGAACGGAGAGCTCGAAGGCTTGGGCGAATGCGTCAAGGGACTGATCGGAAGATTGAAGCCGGGAGGCAGGATCTGCATCCTGACATTTCATTCTCTCGAGGACAGGATCGTAAAGCAGACCTTTCGGGAGGCGGCGAGCGACTGCGTTTGCCCCAAGAGTTTTCCCGTCTGCGTATGCGGAAAGAAGAAAGAGATCGAAATTCTGACGGGCAAACCGATCACGGCGAGCGCGGAAGAAACAGAACGAAATTCGCGCAGCAAAAGCGCAAAATTGAGAATTGCCGAGAAGATCGGCGCATGAATCGAACATTTCGCGAATAAAGATAAGGAGAAAAAGTCATGGCGGATATGGTATTGGAGAGGGACGGACAGAGCGAGGAGGAGCGAGAACATCAAAGACAGATGTCCGAGCGCATGCGCGCATTGCTCGCAGGCGAACCCGCTGCGCCCGCCGCGCCCGTGGGGACTTATGAATATCCCGCTTTCCGGTCCGAGCATGTGCCCGCATATCAGAACGCGGCATACGCCACGAACGAATATCATGCCCCCGTCGTGCCCACATCTCCCGACGCTCCCAGCGCGGCGCGCCGCCTTGCCGACTATGTGCCGGTGACGCCAGGCATGCAGAGCTTGCAGCGCTTCGGCGATATGCCGTCTGCGGCGAAAGTGACCGACTACGCCCCCGTGCAGCCCGCGGAGCCCGTTGCGGCACCCACGGAGAACAAGGGAGCGCTCTTTGAAAATCTGCTCTATCGGAACGGGCAGCTCTACGATTCCGCGGCTCCCGCCATGACCGTGGAAGCTCCCGTTTACGAACCGTCGCCCGCATATGCGCCCGAGACGCGCACCATGCCCGAGGCGGAGCCGTTCGACGCTTACGACGACGAGGACTCCAAACCCACGCCCCGCACCATGTCCCATCAGAATGCGGCGGAAGAGAAGCAGACGGGGCTGCTTGCGGCGCTCTCCATGCGCACCAAGCTCGTGCTCGCGTCGGTCGCGGCGGTGATCGCGATCCTGCTTGCGGTCATCTGCATCAATACGGCGATCATCAACTCCATCAACGAACAGGTCTCGGAGCGCGAAGAGCAGCTGACCCGCCTCACCGAACAGCTGAACGGCATCAACGGCGAGATCGAGCAACTCACTTCCCCCGAGAACATCGAGGCTTGGGCGATCGAGCACGGCATGAGCCGTTGACACCCGCGGAGGGATCCCATCAAACAGAATACGGACTTTTCTTTGACTGTCCTACGAAAGAGGTTATTTGCCGTAATGACGGCGATAGCCTTTCTTTTTTGCGTTTTTACGGGGAGGTTCCTTTACGTACAGCTCTTTTGGAGGGAAAAACTCCTCTCGCTCGCCCTCGACCAGTGGACGCGGGAGATCCCCGTCTCGCCCGAGCGGGGGAAAATTTTCGACCGCAACGGCGAGCTCCTCGCGGGCAACGAGACGGCATACAGCGTCTATGCGCGTGCAAACGCCGTCACGGACATCGAACACACGGCGGACACCCTTTCCGCCCTCCTGAACATTCCGCGGGAGGAGATGAAAGCCAAACTTTCGGACCGCTCCCGCTCCGAGATCACCCTCTTGAAGCAGGGCGAAAAGGCGCTCGTCCGCTCTATCGAGGGGAGCGGGCTCACGGGCGTTTATTATGCGCGCGACAACAAGCGGGTGTACCCTTACGGGGCGCTCGCCTCACAGGTTTTGGGGTTTACCGCCATGGGCAGCGAGGGGACGACGGGGCTCGAACGCTACTACGACAACTTCCTCAAAGGGGAGAAGGGGGAGATCCTCTACGAGACCGACCTCGTGGGCACGGAGATCGGGGGGACCTCCGCCTCTTATTTGCCCGCGGAGAACGGGTTGAACCTGAAACTCACCCTCGACTACCGCATCCAGGCGTTCGCGGAGGAGGTGATGGGGCGGACGCTCGCCCAAACCTCCGCAAAAGCCGCGCGCTGCGTCGTGCTCGACCCGCAGGATTTTTCGGTGCTCGCCATGGTCAATCTTCCCGCTTACGACCTGAACGATCCTCCCCGCAACGATCGGGAAGCGCTCGACCGCCTCACCCGCAACTGCCTCGTGAGCGACATCTACGAACCGGGGTCCACCTTCAAGATCATCACCGCCGCCACCGATCTCGAGGAGTGGCGAAAGGGGAACGGGGCAGCGTTCTCTCCGCAGTACGTCTTTCCGAGCAGCCGCACCCGCAGTGTGGACGGCACGACGATCAAGTGTTGGAGCGACCATAAAAACGGCAAGCACGCAAACCAGACCCTTGCCGAGGCGCTCAACAATTCCTGCAACCCCTGCTTTGTGGACATCGCGCTCTCACTCGGCAGGGAGACGTTTTACGATTATCTCACCGCATTCGGCTTCGGCAAGGCGACGGGAGTGGACTTTTCCGGCGAGGCGGTGGGGATGCTCATTCCCGAGGGAAGCGTGCGCGATTGCGACCTCGCGCGCATCGGTTTCGGGCAGACGATCGCGCTCACTCCTCTGCAACTTGCCTGTGCGGCGGCGTCCGCCGTCAACGGAGGCTACTATTACACGCCCCATCTTTTGGACGAGATCTGTTCGGACGACGGCTATGTCGCCGTCAAAACGGGCAAAAAATTGATTGCGAGAACGGTGAGCGAAGAGACCTCCCGCCTTCTTTCCTCCATGCTCGAAGGGGTGGTGCGCGACGGTAGCGGCAAACATGCCTATATCGAGGGATACCGCGTGGCGGGCAAGACGGGGACCGCCCAAAAATACGAAAACGGCGCCATCGCGCAGGGGAAATACGTCTCCTCCTTTCTCGGCTATTTTCCCGCGGACGCGCCCAAATATCTTGCGCTTATCATTGTGGACGAACCGCAGGGGAGCTATTACGGCAGCACCGTAGCCGCCCCCTGCGCCAAAGAGATATTCGAGGGGATCATCGGATTCATGAAGATCCCCGCACAGGGAGGTACCGTATGAAACTTTCCGCACTTGCAAAGGAACTTGCCGAGAAAAAACTTTTGGGGGACTGCGAAGTCACGGGCTTGTGTACGGACAGCCGCACCGCTTCGGAGGGAGAACTCTTCTTCTGCTACCGCGGCAGTTCGGTCGACCTGCACCGCTATGCGGAGGAAGCCGCCTCCCGCGGGGCGTGCATCGTGTGCGAGCACGAAATGCCTCTTTCCTGCGCGCAACTCGTCGTGCCGGACGGCAGGAAGGCGATGGCGGAACTCTCCGCCGCCTTCTATGCCCACCCCGAGCGGGGGATGCGCTTTACGGGGGTGACGGGCACCAACGGGAAAACGACCACCTGTCACCTTCTCGCTTCCATCCTGGAGGCGAGCGGCAGGGAGGTGGGGCTCATCGGCACTCTCGGCGCCCGTTTTGCGGGCAGGGCCATCCCGCCCGACCTCACCACGCCCGACCCCGTCTCCCTCTTTGCGCTGCTGGCGGAGATGAAAAAAGCGGGCGTTCGGGAGGTGGTGATGGAGGTCTCGGCGCATGCGCTCGCGCTGAAAAAGACGGCGCCCATTTTCTTCGACGTGGGGATCTTCACCAACCTGACCCGTGACCACCTCGACTTTTTCGGGGACATGGAGCGGTACGGCGAGGCGAAGAGGGAGCTGTTTGCGCCCGAACGCTGCCGCTTCGGAGTATACAATGCGGACGACCCCTTTACCCGGGAACTCGTGAAGTGGGAGACGCCGCACATCCTCTACGGGCTCGAAGAGCCCGCCGACGCGTTCGCCCTCATCGAGGAGGAGAGCGTGGAGGGGAGCCGTCTGCTCTTCAATCTTTCGGACGAGCTCTGCGAGGCGAAACTCCGCCTCCTCGGGCGGCACAATGTGCGGAATGCGCTTGCGGCGGCGTGCGCCGCGCGCAGGCTCGGGGCGTCGCCGGAGCACATTTCCCGCGGGATCGAAGGGGTGGAACGGGTGGACGGCAGGCTCGAACGGGTTGCCGCCTTCCGCGGAGCGGAGATCTTCGTGGACTTTGCGCACACACCGGACGGGCTCGAAAAATCTCTCGCCTGTCTCAAAGAACTCTGCGAAGGGCGGCTCATCGTCCTCTTCGGCTGCGGGGGGAACCGCGACGGCGGCAAGCGGAAGCAGATGGGGGAGACGGCGGCGAGGCTCGCCGATTTCGCCGTGCTCACCTCCGACAACCCCCGCTTCGAGGACCCCTGCGCGATCCTTGCCGAGATCGAGGAGGGCTATCGCGC
The DNA here is from genome assembly GCA_947626305.1 of uncultured Clostridia bacterium. GTDB lineage: Bacteria > Bacillota > Clostridia > Christensenellales > Borkfalkiaceae > Gallimonas. The sequence continues at coordinate 4,831 of CANQRP010000068.1, forward strand.
CCTCTCGGAGGAATATGTCGCCGTGGAGGAGCGGGAGAAGGCGATCGAGTACGCCTTGAAACTGCTCGGCGAGGGAGACATCCTTCTCATCGCGGGCAAGGGCGGGGAGACCTATCAGGAGATCATGGGCATAAAATTCGACTACAATGACAAAGATACCGTGAAGAAACTGGTCGGAAAACTGTCATGAGAGCAATGCTGTTTTGTTTGGTTTTGTCCGCCGCGCTCTCCCTTGTCTTTTGTCGGGCGGAGATCCCGCTCCTCAAAAAGTTGGGCGCCGGGCAGAACATTCTGCACTATGTCAAGGAACACGAGAAGAAGGGGGGGACCCCCACGATGGGCGGCTTGGGATTTATCCTTGCCGCCTCTTTGACGGCGTTGTGCGTGCGGGGCGCATCGGACAAGCCCTTTCTCGTCTGTCTTGCGGTGGGGCTCGGCTATCTGCTCGTCGGCTTTCTGGACGATCTCCTCAAAAAGCGCCGTCACGACAATTTAGGGCTACGTCCCTACCAAAAAGTGTTTTTTCAGCTCGCCGTGGCGGTCGTCGCTTCCGTCTACTGCTGTCTCGAAGGACTCACGGTCCTGCGGATCCCGTTCACTTCTCTCCGTTTCGACATCGGCTGGTGGATGCTTCCGCTCGGGTTGTTCGTCTATGTGGCGACGGTGAACGGTGTCAATCTCACCGACGGGTTGGACGGGCTTGCGGGCGGCACCTCGGCAATGTTTTTTCTCTCCCTTGCGCTGCTCTTGACGCTGCAATACGCGGACGGCGACATCGCCTGTCTCTGCATGAGTCTCGTCGGCGCGCTCGGGGCGTATCTCGTCTTCAACGTCAACCGTGCGAGCGTGTTCATGGGGGACACGGGCTCCCTCTCCCTCGGCGGGTTCGCCGCCTCCTGCGCCCTCGTCACGGGGAACGCCCTCGTCATTCCGGTCGCGGGCATCATGTTTGTCCTTTCAAGCATATCCGTCATCCTTCAGGTAATATACTATAAAAAAACGGGCAAGCGCGTCTTTCTCATGGCGCCCATCCATCACCATTTTCAGATGAAGGGCTATTCCGAGGGAAAGATCTCTTACGTCTATGCGGCTGTCACCGCGTTTATGGGCGCATTGCTCTTGTTCCCGTTTGTATGAGTCCCCAAGGCGGGGAAAAGGAGAAATTATGCTATATTCCCAACAGACCTTTCTCGTGGCGGGACTGTCCCGTTCGGGGATCGCGGCGAGCGAGTACCTGCTCTCCCGCGGCGCGAAAGTGTACTGCTTCGACGATGTGGAGGACGGAAGCGTTGCGAAGACGGCGCGCGAGCTCGGCGCAAAGGGCTGCGTCGTCATACATAAGGAGGAGCTCGAACGGCGCGCGGCGGAGTGCGATATCCTCGTATTGAGCCCCGGGATCCCCGTCGATCACCCTCTTCCCGTCTCCTTCAAACGGGCGGGCAAGCGCATCATCGGGGAGATGGAACTCGGGGCGCTCAATCTGCACTGTCCCGCGGTCGCCGTCACGGGCACCAACGGCAAGACGACCACCGTCACCATGCTCGAGGGCATTTTTAAGGCGGCGGAGAAGAAGTGCGTCGCCTGCGGCAACATCGGGCGCCCGCTCACTTCCTGCGTAAAGGAGCTCGGGGAGGACGGGCTCGCCGTGGTGGAGGTCTCCTCCTTCCAGCTCGAAACGCTCTCCTCGCTCCGTCCGCATGTCGCGGTCGTGCTCAACGTCACCGAAGACCACCTCAACCGCCACTACAACATGGAGAACTACATCTATCTCAAATCCCGCCTGCTCAAAAACTGTGCGGAGAGCGAGTTTGCCGTTCTCAACCGCGACGATCCCATCGTGCGCGGGTTTGCGGAGAAGACCAAGGCAAAGCCGGTGTGGTTCTCCCTGCGCGAACCGGTGGAGGGAGGGTATCTCAGCGAGGGCTGCTTCTGCTATATGGGGGAGAAACTCTTCCCCGTTGCCGACCTGCCCCTCGACGGCGAGCACAATGCGGCGAACGCCCTTGCGGCGATCTGCGCGGCAAAACTGTTCGGCGTTCCCAACGAGACGATCGCCGCCGCTTTGAAGACCTTCCGCGGCGTCGCCCACCGCTTACAGCGCATCGGCGAGCTCGACGGCGTCACCTTCATCGACGACAGCAAGGCAACGAACGTCGATTCCGCGATCAAGGCGGTCAAGAGCGTGCGCGGGGAGAGCATTCTCCTCGTCGGCGGCAAGGATAAGGGATATTCCTACGAACCTCTCTTCGACGCGATTAAAAACAGTGGAGTGGTGCACACGGTCATCTATGGGGAAAACGCTTTCCGCGTGTTGGGCGCGGCGCTCAAAAAGGGATACACGACGGTCACGCTCTGCCGTCCCTTCGACGTTGCGGTGCGGGTAGCCTATCTCACGGCGAAGAAGGGGCAGAACGTGCTCCTCAGCCCCGCCTCGGCGAGCTTCGACTCTTTCAAAAATTACGAGGAGCGCGGGGAGCGCTTTCGCGAGATGCTCGGGCTGTTGAGTGCCGAGAAGAAGTCGGGCGGGGTGCTCCCGCCCGCGGAGGACGACGTTGCGGAAGAATAACAAAAACCTTTTGGGAAGCCGCCCCGCCCCCGCTGTGCGGGGGCGGGGCGGCGCTTACGGCGACATTCCCTTTCTCATCGCCGTGCTGGCGCTTGCCGCCTACGGCGTCGTCTGCGTGTACTCCGCGAGCTCCTACAATGCCGAGGTGCAGTACGGGGACAGCCTCTATTTCGTCAAAAAGCAGATCGCGGGGTTTGTGTTGGGGCTGGTCGGCATGGTCGCGATCTCCTTTATCGATTACAATAAATTGAAAAAATTCGGACTTCCCGCCCTTTTGGTCTCGCTGGGGTTGCTCGCGCTCGTATTCGTCCCCGGGGTGGGGAAGAGCAACTACGGCGCCACCCGCTGGATCGGCTTCGGCGGCTTCACCGTCCAGCCCTCCGAACTTGCCAAGTACGGGTTGGTGCTCTTTTCGGCGGGGTATTTTGCGAGGGACCCCGCCCGCATGCGCACGGGGAAGGGGGTGCTGCCCGTCCTCTTTGCGGGGCTCGGCGTCCCCACGACGCAGAAGGACTTCGACGGACTGTGCGACGCGCTTCTCCGCAAGGGCGTCACCCCCATCTGCTGGCCCGCAAACGGCTGTTCTTGGATGCCGCAATTCGGCTTGGACCCCATCTTCGCCGACGATCCCGAGACGCTTGAAAAGATCAACAAAAACGAGATCTCGTA
>CANQRP010000069.1 GCA_947626305.1 uncultured Clostridia bacterium
CCCGACGCCTCCTCTTGCCGCATGATCGCCTTCAAAAGCGTGGACTTACCCGCACCGTTCCGCCCCACGAGCCCCGTTACGCAACCGCGCGGGACCGAAAGGGTAACGTCCAGCCGAAAGTTGCCGAAATCGACAACGAGTCCTTCGATCTCAAGACCGTTCATCCTTTTCCTCCATCACTTCCCGGAATATTCTCGTCAACTGTTCGGATGAAATGCCGTTCTCCTCCGCAAACCGACGGGTGGCGCCGAGCTGCTCTTTCAGCCGCGCCAGCTTGCTGTTTTCGAGGTCGTCTTCCTTTCGCTGCGCAACATAGACTCCCTTCCCCGGCACCGCATACAAAAACCCTTCGGCGACCAAATCGTCGTAAGCGCGCTTTGCCGTAATGATGCCGATCCTGAGCTCTCTTGCGAGCATGCGGATAGATGGCAGCATTTCTCCCGCCTTCAATTCGCCCGAAAAGATCTGCGCGCGGATCTGATACTCGATCTGTTCGTAGATCGGTCCCGCTTGTAAGGATACGTTGATGTGCACGTTGCGCTCCGAACAGTTTCTACTGTTATTATACGGTAGATACAGTTGATTGTCAAGTGTTTTTGCAAAAAAAGTTTCAAAAAAACGGAAAATTTTTTCCATGAAAAAAGGACGCGCAGGCGTCCCCTTTTGAAGAAGGTCGGGTCGGTGGTCAAAGGCGACCGCCGCAGGGCTCCGTGAGCACGAGCGGGTCCAACACCTCGTCGAGTTTTTTCTCGTCCATGAGCCCCTCGCGGAGAACGATCTCGCGGATGGGCTCCCCCGTTTTCAGCGATTCCTTGGCGATCTCCGCCGCTTTCAGATAGCCGATATAGGGGTTGAGCGCCGTAACGATCCCCACGCTGCGGTTGACCCATTCCGCACACCGTTCCCGGTTTGCGACAATGCCCACGATGCAGTTGTCCGAGAGCGTTCTGACCGCCCCCGTCAACGTGCGCAGGGATTCGAAGAGTTGGAAGAAGATCACGGGTTCAAAGGCGTTGAGTTCGAGCTGACCAGCCTCTGCCGCCATCGTCACCGTAACATCGTGACCGATGACGAGAAATGCCACTTGATTGACGACCTCGGGAATGACGGGGTTGATCTTTCCCGGCATGATGGAGGAGCCGTTTTGCTTGGCGGGCAGGATAATTTCGCCCAGCCCCGTTCGAGGACCGCTCGACATCAACCGCAGATCGTTGCACATCTTGGAGAGATTGACGGCAAGCGCCTTCAACGTTCCCGACACGGCGACAAACCCGTCTACATTCTGCGTTCCGTCGAAGAGATCCTCTGCGCGCTGCAACCGTTCGCCCGAGAGCAGAGAAAGTTCCTCCGTGATGTGGCTGAAATAGGCTTCCCGCGTATTGATGGCGGTGCCGATCGCCGTTGCTCCCATGTTGATGGTGCGCATCTCCGCAAGAGAGGTCTCGATCCTCTCCTTGGAGCGCTTGACGGAGGTCGCAAAGGCGCGGAACGCCTGCCCAAGACGCATGGGAACGGCGTCCTGAAGCTGCGTTCTGCCCATTTTGAGAATGCCGTCGAATTCTTTCGCCTTTTGCGTGAGGGCGTTATCGAGCCGCTCGAGCTCGCCGAGAAGTTCGGAGGCGAGGGAGAGAACGGTCAGCTTCCCCGCGGTGGGGATCACGTCGTTTGTCGACTGCTCCATGTTGACGTGATCGTTGGGGCTGATGAGGGTATAGTCCCCCTTCTTACCGCCGAGGCGCTCGATGGCGATGTTGGCGATGACCTCGTTGACGTTCATGTTGGCGGAGGTCCCAGCACCGCCCTGCACCGCGTCCACGATAAAATCTTTTTTGTGTTTGCCGTGCAGGATCTCGTCGCACGCGGCGATGATGGCGTCCGCCTTCCCGCCGTCGAGGAGCCCGTAGGCTTTGTTGACGATCGCCGCCGCTTTCTTGATGAGGACGATATTCCGCACAAAGGCGAAGTTGAGTTTTGTGCCAGTGATGCCGAAATTTTCTTTGGCACGCAGCGTCTGTATTCCGTAATATGCGGCACTGTCAAGGGAAAGTTCCCCTACCGAGTCGCTCTCCGTTCTGAATTCTTTTTCCATGGTTGCTCCGCGGGCACCCTGCCCGAAAAGGATCTGTAAGCTATATTATACCCCGCTTCCCGCAAAAAAGCAAGGCGGTTTGTGTCGTTCCGTGAGGTTTCAATCGTTGAAGTGGAAGCCTTTCTCCGCGCAAAGTTCCCGGAATACCCTTCTCACGCGCAATGTGGGTACGAATTTCCCGGTTTCCCATCTGCAAACCGTCACGTAATTCACCCCGAGAAGTGCCGCAAATTCCTTCTGCGTCAGCATCAACTTTTTACGGGCGATTTTCATTTGTTCGGAATATTCCATTTTTACCCCGCTTAACATTGTTTGAACTACATTTTAGCATCGGTACGGGAATAAGTCAAGGGGTGCGGCATGATTTTTCGCCTTTTTCTATAAATCGACCTTTTCAAACCGCTTTGCGGAGAGGAGCGCCGCGAGGGCGGTCATCATCCCGTACAGGCAAAGCCCGCCGAGCAAAACGGCGAGTTTGATACCGCAATTTTCCCAATCGGGCGAGGTGAGCGGAACGGAAAACGGCAAATGGCGAATCAAGATCAAGAGCCCGATGAGGACGAACTGCACCGCCGACGAAATGACAAACGGGACGCCGACTTTGCCGGGGTCGCGATAATGCAACGGGAAAAACGTGAGGTTGAATGCGCCCAAGACGAGCGCACCGAATCCGCAAAAGGCGAGGTTTGCGCTGTTGCCCGCAAGATTTACGAGCAGTTCTTCGGGGAACGTCGCCTGTTTTACGGCGATGCAGACCGCCGACAACGCAAGGAGGACACATTGAAAGATCACGGCGACCGCGATCCGCGCGAGTGGCACCTCTCGCTTTTTGACGGGGAGCGAACAGGTAAACGCCAAATCGCCGTTCTCCCGCGCCGACAAAGAGGTGAAGTAAACCGACAGTCCCGAAAAGAAGAAAATCACTTCATAAGGGTAGTTCGGCACAAAGACAAGCGCCGCAAAGCCGAGAAAGACAAATGCCGTCGGATGCAGGCAGAGGGAAAATTCTTTTTTAATGAGCGCGTTCATCTTTCCTCCTTGTCCATTCGAGGTGGATCATGATCTCGTCGAGAGTCGCTTCTCTCCCCTCTTCGCCTTCCGCGACCAAGCCTTCGAAACCGTTCTTTCCTTCCTTTACACCGATCGCCCCCGCTGCGTCCGCCTCCGAACGCGAGGCAAACCGTTTGAGCCGATATTGCTTCAACAGGCTTTCGAGAGCTTCGTCCAAAAGGAGCGCGCCGTCCGACAGGTAGAGAATTTTATCGGCAACGCGCATGAGGTCGGAGGTGATGTGAGTGGAAAACAGCACGGTGACGCCCTGCTTTTTGAGGGAGAAGAGCGCATCGCAGAAGTCCTCGCGGGAAAGCGGATCGAGTCCGCTCGTCGGCTCGTCCAAAAGGAGCAATTTTGCCCCGTGCGACAGGGCGAGCGCAAGCGAAAACTTGATCTTCATCCCTTCGGAAAGCTCGCATACCTTTTTAGAGAGGATGAGCGCGTACTCTTCGCAACGGCGTTTGAAACCCGCACCGTCCCAATGGGAATAAACCCCGCGGCTGCGCTTGCGACGGCAGAGAGCGTTTTATGCGGATAAAATCGAAATCCACCGCCGACATAGCCGATGAGCTCTTTGACCGAGCCCTCCTCTTCGGAAAAGTCTTTGCCGAATACTTTGACCGTCCCTTCGGATGAGATCTGACGCATGATGGATTTGAGCGTCGTACTCTTTCCCGCGCCGTTCCGTCCGATCAGTCCCGCGATCGTCCCCTCTTCGACCGCGAAAGAAATGCCGTCAAGCGTAAATCCGGGATAAACCTTTTTTAAGTTTTGAACTTCGAGCGCGAACACGCCTATTTCTCCCCGTCTTTGACTTGCTTCACGGCGTTCCAAAAGGACTCCGCATACGAAAACGGTTGCAGGGCGATGCCTTGGTTTTTGTCCGCCATGAGGAGAAGCGCGTCGCCCGCGCCAAGCGCAAACATATCGCGCACCTCTTTGGGGATGACGATCTGCCCCTTGGGACCGATCTTCACGGTCGCCAGATATTTTCCTTCGGGAAAGTTCTCCATAATGCTACTCCGAAAAGTATTACTTTTCTTACATTATAAACTTTTCTTTCCGATTGTCAAGTGATTTTTAATAAAATAATGTAAGTTTTTAAGAAGCGGCAAACAAAACCCCCTCCAATGGAGGGGGCAAAGGGTTGGGTTGCCAAATTACGTCATGTTGATTGTATCGTTTAGACATCTCTACCGCATTTTACTATTGTCATGTCGACCGAAGTGGAGACATCTCTACCGCATTTTACTATTGTCATGTCGACCAAAGTGGAGACATCTCTACCGCATTTGGGGCGGGGGCGGCTTCATCTGCTGCAATTCTCCTTGAAGATCTGCCGCACGTAGTCCAGATTTTTATAACGAACATAAAGCAAATAGCTTTCGAGCGGCATGGCAAATTGTGCCTTTACGCCCGTGCCGTAAGGCATGAGCACGCATTCGATATTTTCGTTTTCCAAATGATTTTTCAGGTTATCGCCGAACATTCGATCCACCTGCGCAACCAAACAAAAATCATCTTCGGTTACCGCTCTGAGCTTTTTTCTGCCGCACTTCGGGCATCTTTCCCCGTCGCAGGCAATATTGCACCTCTCGCAAAAATTCATAGCGCTCCTCCGCCGAATTTATATTGCAATCTTTTCTTTTGCGATCGCACCGACACTTTTGGACGCTGTCTCGATTTTGATCGCATTTCATTTGTAATATTTTGCCGCTCCCATTATAGCATAGACGCAGGGAAAAATCAAGAGCGAAAAGGTTACAATGTCACGATCGTGAAGACGATCAACCCAACCACAAACAGCAGAATGACCGCGCGCGAAATGAGATACGGAAGAAGCATCTTCTTTGCCGAAAGACGCTTGTAGCGCGGTTTTGACAGGAAACCGAAGATAAGATACAGCGCGACCGCCCCCGCTCCCCCGATGCTGAAATGGGGCTGCTTCAGAAAATAAGCAAGCAAAGTAAAGACCGTCGCCAAAGCGAGAAAGCAGAGCGCGGTGCCGTACATGACTTTCGCCCGCTTTTCGTCGAGCAGCCGTTTTGTCTCAATGTCGCCGTCCGAGATCAAATCGTCAATGCCGACGTGGAAGAGCTCGGAGAGGAGCTTCAAACTGTCGATGGCGGGGAGCGCTTTGTCCGTCTCCCATTTTGAGACCGCCGTACGGGTGACAAAAATTTTTTCCGCTAAGTCCTCTTGGGTCAGGTTGTTGTCCTTTCTGAGTTGTTTTAATTTTTCGCCGAATGTCATTTCGTGCCTCCTTGCGCCTTTTATTATATAAACCGAAACGCCCAAAGTCACGACACTTTTCTTCACACTCTGCGCTTTCCCCACTCAAATTTGTGAATCTGCTTCCCCTCAACGCAAAAAAGACGCCATCGGCGCCCTTTCTGCGTGGTATGAAACATTGATAATCTAAAATGAATATTATAACATAAATTTGCTTATTTGGCAATATTAAATTCAAAAAAATAAGTTCTATATTTCTGAGTGAGCGTATCTATGACAAGCAAAAAAGGGACAAAAAAATCAAAATAGCACTTTTGCGGGGTCCCCCCGAAGCGTAGTTTCTCTCTGCTCAACATCCGCACAGAAAAAGGCACCATTTGGGTGCCCTCGGCGGCGGAAGGTGAGGGATTACTTCACGGCACGGGTGCCGCTCGTGCCGCGCTTAGATAAATGATAGAAGCCTCGCGCGGGGCGAACCCCGCGGGGGTTCTTCATTCCTTCATTCAAATAGGACGTGGCACTGAAAGTGCCACGTCCTATTTGGCGGAAGGTGAGGGATTCGAACCCCCGGATAGTTGCCCATCAACGGTTTTCAAGACCGCCGCGTTAAACCGCTCCGCCAACCTTCCATTTGCTTTTTATTCTTTCGTTTTCTAAACTTTGTGCTCACCCAAACGGTCTGTTCCCGCCACTTCGGTTTGACGCGATCGGCAAACTTCGTTTGCAACGATCGCTATTCCGTCGCTTCGCTCCTTACAAGACCGCCGCGTTAAACCGCTCCGCCAACCTTCCAAACACTTTTTATTCCGCTTCCAAACTCTATGCTCACCCGACGACCTTCGTCAAAGCGCCGCCGGGGCATAACGCGGAAAGCGGTCCGACAAACCGCCGGACCGCGAGTTGTCTTTCGTAAACGTCCCCTATCTCAGCCGTGCGCCGCGGAGACTCCATGCGGAGACTTTGTTAAACTCCGCGGGGCGTTCTTTCGTTCGATGCGCACATTGCAAAAAATATTATATCCGAAGCGTATGCGAATGTCAATCTATTTCGCATTATTTCAGGGTGGTGAAATTTTTTACGCGCGACGCCCTGAACGACACGGTAACATCGCTGCCGTTTTTCCCCTTTTTAATATTGAGCGTTACATTCTCCGTATCGAAATATTCCTTTGCGATATGGGTAAAATCGGAAAGCGCGGCGGCACGCGTCGCCTCGTTGATCTCCTCTTTGTCGTCGTTCAGCATCTTGTTCAATCTGAGTTTAGTTGCTTCTCTTTTCATGGTCTCCCTCCCGATCATCTATGCAATGCGCCCATAAGGCCGCCGAAAAAGCCCTTCTTTTTCCCCTCCGAACCCGCAATTCCGCCCGTGTAATAGTTCGCAAGAAGACGGAATGCACGGAAGCGATCCGCAACGTTGTCGAGAAATATCTTGTCCTCCTCGGGGACGACAACGGTGAGCGGCACATGCAAGGCTTCGGAGATCTCCTCCGGTTTGAGCAATTCGCCCCGGCGCACCAGATCGGCGCGCACCATATTGACAACGAGCCCCACCCGCTGCAAATGATAGCCCTTCAGCATCCCCGCGACCCGCGCCCCGTCCCGCATGGCGGAAATGTGCGGTGTGGTAACGAGCAGCGCCTCATCCGCACAGGCGACCGCGCGATGGAAGCCATCATCGATCCCTGCCGGAGAGTCGATGAGGATAAAGTCGAAGCGGGGCGCAAGCGCGTCTAAAATAAGGCGCACCGCCTGCGGGGAGACATACCGCTCCGAGACGCGGTTGCTCGCCAAAGAATAGAGCGTGGGGTACTTCGGATGCCGCACGAGCGCCTGTTTCGGGCGGCATCTCCCCTCTACCACGTCCACTACGTCGAAGGAGGCGAGATTTTCCACTCCCAACACAACGTCGATGTTATTCAGTCCGAAATCGAGGTCGCACACGATCACCCGATACCCGTTTTTTGCAAGTTGTACACCGAGATTGGCTGTGACGGTCGTCTTGCCGACTCCCCCCTTCCCCGATGTCACCACGATTTTCCTTGCCATTGCTTCTTCCCTCTGTCTGACGCTTTTTGACTATCATACCGCATGTTGTCAGGCATATTACGGGACAATTTGTCGGAAACGCACTTTTCGGATAGAATAAATTTTATCCGACATGTTCTGCGACTAAACCTGCGCACGTCTGCACATATTATTTGCGGGAGGAAACAATGATACAACATGACACGATAGAACTTTTGCGGGAATGCGACGCGGGGATCCAAATGGGAATCTCGGCGATCGACGAGGTGAAAGACCATGTAAAGAGCGCGGAATTCTACACGATGCTCGACGGCTACCAGCGGGAATATGCCGAACTTCAGAACGAAATTCATAATCATCACGGGGCTGTGGTCTGATTATGTTTAATACATCTTGATACAGGACACCAAAACACCCTGAATTTCGCACTCATTGACAACGATGTCCTTCATGCGTGGATTTTCGGGATGCAGAACAATCTCTTTTCCTCTTTTGTAGAAGCGTTTAAGCGTTGTCTTGCCGTCCACGAGCGCACAAACGATCTCGCCGTTCTCTGCGCTGTTCTGCGAGCGGAGAACAATTAGGTCGCCCTCGTTGATGCCAACCCCTATCATGCTGTTACCTGTCGCCCTCACGAGGA
>CANQRP010000070.1 GCA_947626305.1 uncultured Clostridia bacterium
GGCTCTTTCTGTTCGAGGTTCTTATAGACGGAGAGCACCATGGAGGGATTGAATTCCTTGGAGCCGAGCCCGTATCTGCCGCCGACGACCTTGATGCCGTTCACGTCCTTTTCGAGGAGCGCGGTGCACACGTCGAGGTAGAGAGGTTCGCCCAAAGACCCGGGTTCCTTCGTTCTGTCGAGCACGGCGATCTTCTTGCAGGTCTTGGGAATCGCCGCCACGAATGCGTCCGCAACGAAGGGGCGGTAAAGGCGCACTTTGATGAGACCGTACTTCTTGCCCTGTGCGTTGAGCTTATTGATGGATTCTTCCACCGTCTCCGCGCCGGAGCCCATGATGACGACGACTTCTTCGGCGTCGGGAGCGCCCACATAGTCGAAGAGGTGGTAGTGTCTTCCGGTGAGGGCGGAGACTTCGTCCATCATCTCCTGCACGATCGCGGGAGCCGCCGCATAGTAGCTGTTCGCCGTCTCGCGGTTCTGGAAGTAGGTGTCGCCGTTCTGGGCGGTGCCGCGCTGAACGGGATGTTCGGGGTTGAGGGCGCGTGCACGGAACTCGGCAACGTCCTTCGCGAGCCCCTTCTTGTCGAAGAGGGCGCGGAGTTCGTCGTAGTCGATGACGTCGATCTTGCTCACTTCATGGGAGGTACGGAAGCCGTCAAAGAAGGAGAGGAAGGGCACGCGGGAGCGGAGGGTGGAGAGGTGCGCCACGGTGGCGAGGTCCATGACCTCCTGCACGGAGCAGCTCGCGAGCATCGCAAAGCCGGTCTGGCGGCAAGCCATCACGTCCGCATGATCGCCGAAGATGTTGAGGGAGTGCGCAGCGAGTGCACGCGCCGAAACGTGCATGACCATGGGCAGAAGTTCGCCCGAGATCTTGTACATATTGGGGATCATGAGCAGAAGTCCCTGGGAAGCGGTGTACGTGGTGGTGAGCGCGCCGGCTGCAAGCGAGCCGTGCACGGCGCCCGCCGCGCCACCTTCGGATTGCATCTCGGTGATGCGGAGCTTCTGCCCCCACATGTTTACTCTGCCCTGCGTCGCCCATTCGTCGGCGGATTCCGCCATGGGAGAGGAGGGGGTGATGGGGTAGATGGCAGCCACTTCGCTGAACGCATAGGCGACATGGGAAGCGGCGGTATTGCCGTCGATCGTCATCTTTGTCATTCTGATATTCCTCCATAAACTTATAAAATTTTCTGTTTTTTCCGCAACAAAAAGGCACGCCTTGTTCGCCGCTGTTCCTATTATAACGATTTTATCACGAGAAGTCAATAGCGGAAAGAAAAAATTCGGAGGAATTTTCGGCGCAAATGCTCCTCGCGCCCTCCGCCTCCCGCGGCGGGGCGGGCAAATGCGGAGCGCGCCTCCTTTTGCCGTTTTCCCGCCGATGAAAATTGTCGTATCATGGCAAAAATATTTGCACAAGAACGCAAAATGTGGTATAATCCGTTCGGAAGATAACAATATTTCGAGGTAACTATGGCACAAAGCAATTACGGCGCAAGCGACATCACCGTTCTCGAGGGCTTGGAAGCGGTGCGTCTGCGCCCCGGCATGTATATCGGTTCCACGGGCGTGAAGGGGCTGCACCACATCCTTTGGGAGATCGTGGACAACGCCATCGACGAGGCGGCAAACGGCTTTGCGGACAGGATCGAAGTCATCCTGCACAAGGACGGCAGCGCCTCCGTGGAGGACAACGGAAGGGGCATCCCCACGGACATCCATCCCAAGATGAAAGTCTCGGGGGTGCAGGTCGTGTTCACCCAGCTGCACGCGGGGGGCAAGTTCGACGAGCACAACTATTCCTTCTCGGGCGGGCTCCACGGCGTGGGCGCCTCCGTCACCAACGCTCTCTCCAAATGGCTGAAAGTGGAGGTCTACAAGGGGGGCACCACCTATGCGATGGAGTTCCGCTCCGCCTACGACGTCAAGAAGAAGAAAGTGGAATCGGGCGTGCCCGTCGCTCCCTTGGAGAACACCGGGAAAAAGACGAAAAAACACGGCACGTTCGTGCACTTCATGCCCGACGACGCCGTTTTCAATACGGTGGATTTCCAGCTCTCCGCGGTTTCGAGCCGCCTCAACGAGCTCGCCTTCCTCAATAAGGGGCTCACCATCCGCCTCGTCGACGAACGCATCACGATGAACGAGTTCAAGGCGGAAGAGGAGGGGGAAGAAGTCGAACAGCTCGACCTCGCCGGCGCGACCGCCCCGTACAGCGTCGATTTCCACTATGACGGCGGCGTGTCCGACTTTGTGAAGTCGCTCAACGACGGCAAGACCGCCCTCTATTCCAAGCCGCTCTATTATAAAACGGAAAAGGACGGCATCATCATCGAATATGCCATCCAGCACACCTCGGAATACACCGAAAATCTCTTTTCCTTCGTCAACAACATCCCCACGCCGGAGGGGGGCTTCCACGAGATCGGCTTCCGCACGGGCATCACCCGCATGCTCAACGATTACGCGCGCGACATGAAGACGCTCAAAGAGAAGGACCAGAACTTCCTCGGCGACGACTTCCGCGAGGGGCTCACCGCGGTTCTTTCCATCAAGATGAAGAACGTGCAGTTCGAAGGACAGACCAAAACCAAGCTCGGCAACCCCGAGGCAAAGACGCCCGTCGAAAGCGCAGTCGTCGAAGGGCTGCGCTCCCTTGCGGGGCAGAACGGCTACAAAAAGGCGTTCGACGAGATCCTCAAAAAGGCGCAGGGCGCGGCGCGGGTGCGGCTCGCGGCGCGGCAGGCAAAGGATACGGCGCGGGCGAAGAACAGCATCGATTCCCTCATGCTCGTCGGCAAGCTCGCCGCCTGTTCGGGCAAGAAGCCCGAGCTCAACGAGCTGTTCATCGTGGAGGGGGACTCCGCGGGCGGCACCGCAAAACAGGCGCGGGTGCGGCAATACCAGTCCATCCTTCCCCTTCGGGGCAAGCCGCTCAACGTCGAAAAGAAGCGGCTCGACCAGGTGCTCGCCAACGAGGAGATCCGCACCATCATCTCGGCGCTCGGCGCAGGGCTCGGCAACGAGTTCAATCTCGATAAACTCAACTACCACAAGGTCATCATCCTCTCCGATGCCGACCAGGACGGTTTCCACATCCGCTGCATCCTCCTTACCTTCTTCTTCCGTTACATGCGTCCGCTCGTCAATGCGGGGCATGTGTATATCGGGATGCCCCCTCTCTATAAGGTATATAAGCAGAATTCCCCGGTGGAAGAATACGCCTACGACGACGCCGAATTGCAGGAGAAGATCGAGAAAGTGGGCAAGGGGTATCTCATCCAGCGCTACAAAGGGCTCGGCGAAATGAGCGCGGAGCAGCTTTGGACGACGACGATGGACCCCATGCGGCGCAACCTCACCAAGGTGACGATCGAGGACGCCGTGGCGGCGGAAAACATGATCTCCACCCTGATGGGGGATCGCGTGGAGGGCAGAAAAGAGTTCCTCAACCGCAACGCCAATTTCAACAAAGCAGACCCCTTTCTGGACAGAGTAAAGGGCAAGAAGGAGAGCGCAGATGAAGAAACATGAAACGCCGCAACAGCCGACAGGCAATCTCATCACCCTGCCCCTTGAAGAGGTGCTTCCGCAGAGCATGCTGCCCTATGCGGAATTCGTCATCATGGACCGCGCCCTCCCCCGCGTGGAGGACGGCTTAAAACCGGTACAGCGCAGAATATTATATACCATGCACGAAATGGGACTCATGCCCGATAAGCCGCATAAAAAATCGGCGCGTATCGTCGGCGATTGCATGGGCAAGTACCATCCCCACGGCGACAGTTCGGTGTACGACGCCATGGTGCGGATGGCACAGGACTTCAACATGGGGAGGACCCTCGTCAACGGGCACGGCAACTTCGGCTCGGTGGACGGCGACCCGGCGGCGGCGATGCGCTATACCGAGGCGCGTCTCGAACCGCTCGCGCTCGAACTGCTGCGCGACCTCGACAAGAACACCGTGAGCTTTTCGCTCAACTTCGACGATTCGCTGAAAGAGCCCGATATGCTTCCCGGCAGGTTCCCCAACCTGCTCGTGAACGGCGCATCGGGCATTGCGGTGGGGCTCGCCACCAATATCCCCCCGCACAATTTGGGAGAGGCGATCGACGGGGTCGTCGCCTACATTGACAAACCCTCCATCAAATTGAACGAAATGCTCAAATATATCCCCGCACCCGACTTCCCCACGGGGGGCTACATCATTGCGGGCGAACTCAACGAGGCGTACCGCACGGGCAAGGGCAAGATCACGCTGCGCGCCCGCGTCCGCGTGGAGGCGGGGGAGGGGGACCGCAAACTCATCGTCATCACCGAACTTCCCTATCAGGTGAACAAGGCGAATTTGCTTCGCCGCATCGCGGAGCTCAGGGAGGAGAAAAAGGAACAGCTCGCCCCGATCACCCGCGTCACCGACGAGAGCGACCGCGGCGGCATGCGCGCCGTCATCGAAGTGAAGGGCGACGCGGACATCCCCGCCATCCTCAAACTGCTCTATAAATATACCGACCTCGAAACGACGTTCGGCATGAACATGGTGGCGATCGCGGGGGGCAAACCCCTGCAAATGGGGCTCATGGAGATCATCCGCTACTATGTGAACTATCAGCGGGAAGTGGTGCTCCGCCGCACGAAATTCGATCTCAACCAGGCGAAAGAGCGCTGCCACATCTTAGAGGGGCTCATCATCGCCGTGCGGAACATCGATGAAGTGATCAAGATCATCAAAAATGCGGAATCCACCGCGGACGCGCGCGAGAAACTGCGCAAGCGCTTCGACCTCTCCGAGCGTCAGGCACAGGCGATCCTCGACCTTCGGCTCGCACGGCTTACCAAACTCGAAGTTTTCAAACTCGAGGAGGAATTGAAGCAGCTCAAAGAACTCATCAAAAAGCTAACGGCGATCGTCGGCAGCCAGAAGTTGCAGCTCGACGTCGTAAAAGAGGAGATCCTCGAGATCAAGAAAAAATACAAGACCCCGAGAAAATCCACTCTCGTCTTCGACGAAAAGGACGCGGAAGCCGAGCGCACCGACGTCCGCGAACCAGGCGTGAAGAGCATTCTCGGCATCTCGGGCAAGGGCACGCTCAAATGTATGAGCGAGAAAAACTTCTCCGCCTCCAACAAGGACGTCACCGAGAAGACCCGCCCGAGCGGACTTTTGGGACAGTATATCGACATTCTCTCGGACGAGGACGCCTTTGTCTTTACGAATGCGGGCAACTGTTACCGCATCATGGCGGGCGATTGCACCTGCAAATTCTCCGATGCGGGCTACGCGCTCTCCGACCTCATCGAGGATGTGCCGAAAGGGGAGAAGCCCGTGGCGGTCTTCTCTGCCACAAAGCAGGAAGGGGAACTTCTCTTCGTCACCGCAAAGGGAATGCTCAAAAAGACGGCATGGGGGGAATATTTCCTCGCAAAGAACGCTTTTCAGGCGATCAAGCTCGGGGAGGGCGACGAAGTCGTCGCCGTACAGACGGACATTCCCGACGAAGGCGAAACGGTGTTCTTCGTCACCGAGGGCGGAATGTGCCTCAATGCGAAAAAGGATGATATTCCCACGCAGGGGCGGGTCGCCGGCGGCGTGCGCGGCATGAACGTCAAAGAGGGCGACCGCGTGATCTTCGCCTCCCAGATCGACGGCGAAGGCGAGATCGCGGCGGCGATCACGGGCGGAAGGTTCAAACGCGTCATCGCCGCGCAGATCGACCCGCTCAACCGGAATTGCAAGGGAGTGCGCATCGCGGCGCTCAAAGAGGGAGAACGCATTTTGTTTGCGTGCTATGTCACGGTGCCCTATATGCTCGCAGTGGATACCGAGGAGGGCATGCTCGAGATCTCCACGGAAGAGGTGCCGATCGACGTCACTTCGAGCCGCGGCAGAGCCGTCAAGGCAGTGAAGGTCGCACCCAAGGCGGTGTATGCCCTCAAATATAAGCCGGCGGAATAAAGGCGCAGAGCAAAAAAAGCCGCAGGAGCAAAAATCGGACCTTGCGGCTTAAGAACATAGTGCAAAAACGCTTGCAAATGCGTTTGAAGTTTGCTATAATGGTAATTCGTTGAGAGCAACAACGGAGCGAAATTGCCCTTGCCGTTTACGGGAAGAGCTCAGAGCGTAGTTATGAGCAGGGCTCCCAAAAAAAGACGAAGTATTTTTTTGGGAAGAGGTGGAGCATTGCAATTCTGCTCAACAGCCCGGTGGGCTGTGAGCTGCAATGCGACAGCCGCCCCGCGCGCCGTTCTGATTCTCTAAGCGCGGCACGAGCCCGCAGGGCGATGTAGCCGGTAGCGAGGCGGGGTGCGGCGGGCACTACCGCCACACAGCCGCGAAGAAGAGCTTTTCGCAAGAAAAGCGTAAGACGGCGGCAAGAAAAGCAAAACTCACGAAAAAAGACGAAGTATTTTTTCGTGAAGAGGAGCCGTGGCGGAGCGAAATTGCCCTTGCCGTTTACGGGAAGGTCTCAGAGCGTAGCCCACGGCGACGAGGCGAGGCGTAGCGCAGTTTGGTAGCGCGCTTGGTTCGGGACCAAGAGGTCGTGGGTTCAAATCCCGTCGCCTCGACCAAAAACGCCCATTTTTGAGCATTTTTTGCCCAAAAATGGGCGTTTTTTGATGCTTTTTTTGTAGAAAAACGGTTCTATTCGCGGTTTTGGGGCACAATTTGGGGCATAAAACTCCATTTGTCGAGCTTTTTTCCCTCGTTCAAGAGAAATTCGTCCGAGAGATCGGTGTAGGCATTTCCCAATGCGCCGAGCGAATGCCCGACAAACTCCGACCGCGCCGCATCCGAAATGCCAAACTCACAGCAGCGCGTATAAAAGGTCGTCCGCAAGTCGTAGAGCTTGTGTTCGGGCAAGATCAATTTGAATCGTTCGCGCAGTCGGTTCGTACCGTAAAATTTGAGTTCTCCCTCTGTTAAAAAGGGTCTCAGCGGCGCAATGATCGGAATTTTTTTATACTCGGTTTTCCCGTTCTTTCGCTTGCTGTTCACCGACACGATAAAATCCCCCTCGATCCTCGCCGTCTCAAACTCGTTCGGGCGCATTCCCGTGTAGAGCGCGACGGCGAACATCTTCTGATAGGGCGTTCCCGACGACGCTTCGAGCAAGATCTTCTCCTCCTCTTTCGTGAGCGCCTTGCCGTGCTGCGTCTCATGCTGTTTGTGAATGACGAGTTCCATCGGATCGTGCACGAGAATGCTGTGCTTTACGGCAAGACGGAAGATCATATTTAGAATCGAACACACCTCATCGGCCGTTTTGCCCTTGCCCTGCTCCTCGATGCCGTCGATGAGAGCTTGACAGTCGGCAGGCATGATCTTTTCGATCGCCGTCTGCCCGAAGATCGGCTCAATGTGGTTGCGGTAGCGGTTGAGCGTGTTTTTGTATGTCTCCGCTGTGACCTTGCGCTTGTAATAGGTTTCAAAGATGTAGTCCGCGAACTCGCCCAACTTTTTGGAAGACGGTTTTTTCTCGGGCGCCTTTCTGCCCGTTTTTTCCGCCTCTTTGAGTTTGACAAGAAACTTCATCTTTGCTTCTTCGAGGTTGTTCGCAGAGGCGGTGATGTTGTAGCCGTGTCTGCGATAACGCACCTCATAGTTCCAATGGGCCTTCCCGCTCTTGCGCTTGCGGATATGAGCGGTGCAACCCTCCGTCCTGAATT
>CANQRP010000071.1 GCA_947626305.1 uncultured Clostridia bacterium
GCCCCTGTGGCGGGCGTTGCGATGGGGCTCATCAAGAACCAGGAGACGGGCGAATTCCGCGTCATGACCGATATTCAAGGCCTTGAGGACTTCCTCGGCGACATGGACTTCAAGGTCGCAGGAACCATGAAGGGGATCACCGCCATTCAGATGGATATCAAGATCAAGGGCATTTCCGAAGAGATCATGCACACCGCCATCGAGCAGGCAAACGAGGGCAGACAGTTCATTCTCTCCAAGATGCTCGAATGCGTACCCGAAGTCGCTCCCGACCTCTCGAAGTATGCGCCCCGCATCATTTCCTTCTCCATCGACCCCGAGAAGATCGGCGACGTGGTGGGCAAGCAGGGCAAGGTCATCAACTCCATCATCGCGGAGACGGGCACCAAGATCGACATCGAGGACGACGGCACCGTGTGCATCGCCTCCTACGGCGATCCCGAGAGCGCGCAGCGCGCAAAGGCGATCATCGAGAGCATCGTGCACGACCCCGAAGTGGGGGATATGTTCATCGGCACCGTTGTGCGCATTCTTTCCACCATGGGCGCGTTCGTCGAATTCGCTCCGGGGAAGGACGGCATGATCCATATCTCCAAGCTCTCCAACCACCGCGTGGAGAAAGTGGAGGACGTGCTCTCCGTCGGCGACACCGTAAAGGTGGAGATCATCAAGATCGGCGAGAAGGGCATCGACTTCAAGCTCCTCGAAAAAATGAACTGAATTACGAAAAAACGAAAGCCTCTCCTTTTCCGAAAGGGGAGGTTTTTTCGCGATAAAAAAGCGGCGCAAAAGCGCCGCTTACATGTTTTTTGGGGAACAGAGGATGTACATAGATTAGTATAATCTGTGTGCATTGGAAACAAAAAAAGGCTGCAAAAAGCAGCCGAGAAGAAGAAATATGACAAAAATAACAAGAATTTAGTTGACAAAACGGGGCAGGGATGATATAATTCAAGCAATGAGAGTACATAGACTATACTAATCCATGTACTTTTTCCCAAAGGCAGTGCGGGTCCTTTTAAGAACCCTTGCGCGGGCAAAACCGTGCTTTTGCGCTGCGAAACCCTTCGATATATACGTCATGACGTCCCCATGGCGGATATATAAAAAATCATGATTTTTTAAGGAGAAGTAAAATGAACAAATTCAAAAGCAAGAAAGGCTTTACTCTTGCCGAACTCTTGATCGTTGTTGCGATCATCGCCGTCCTCGTCGCTATCGCCGTGCCGCTGTTTGTGGCAGGTTTGAACAAGGCGCAAACCGCGACGAAAAATGCAAATATTCGTGCTGTCCGCGGCGTTGCTGTTGAGAAAATCTTAACAGAAGAATCTCTTCAAAAAAGCGGCGATACCATTTATGATCAGTGGGCTGTCACGGCTATCGTCAACGGAAATGGTGATATCACCTATATTAAAATCACTCCTTCCGATGCAGATACTCCTACTGCCGCAGACGGCAAGTGCGAGACCCTTGATGCGGATGATTCCAGTGGCGGAACCGGCGGGAAAAAAGGCGATTATAAAATCACCATGACATTGATCGAATTAAAATTATCTTAACTTTCTGACAAAGTTTTTAACATTCCAACCGTTAGGGACAAACGGCGGGGACCGTGTCGCCCCGAACCGCGCTCTACTGTCATTTCGCCCCGCGCGCCGTTCTGTTTCTCTAAGCGCGGCACGAGGAGCCCGCGACGAAGTACCAAGCGAAGCGCGTGGAGAAATCTCAACAATATAATGCGGTAGAGATTTCTCGACAAGCTCGAAATGACATTTGGAACGGAATGACATAAAACAGCACGCGCTCGGCGCGACAAACAACAGAAAGCAAAGCGGCGTGAGCCGCTGCGCGTGACCCGTATCCCGACAGGGATGTAAGGATGCGGGCGGGAATATCCCCGGCGGGGAAGAGCTCTCTTTTTTCTTTTCAACAGGCTCTTCCCCGCTCTTATTATATTTTTTTCACGAAAAATCTTTTGCTAGCGCAAGATCTCTTTCCGTGAGGAAACCTTCCTTGATGTTTTAACTTGCTTGTCCTCTTATGCGCTTATGGAAAAGCGTGGTTTTCCAACGCGCAGTGAATGTATGCAACCCCCACCACCCGCTTCGCGGGAGCCTCCCCCTTAAAAAGGGGTATGCCCTACCCCAACTTGTTGGGGGAGGGTGGCATGGCACAGCCATGACGGGTGGGGGTGCTTCCACCTTTACAACGGTTTTTGCACAATTTTCATGTGAATTACGCCAAAAGCACTTGACGGAATGGACAAGAACGGGTAAAATAGACATATGGAAAACTTTCCCTCGGGGAATTGACGGAGGTCAAAATGAAAAAAAATCTGCGCGTCTTTGCAATGCTTGCGACCGTAGCCGTCGGCGCTACGTCCGTGGCGCTCTTTGCGGGCTGCGATACCGATCGTCCCGAAGTGGCGATCACCTATGAATTCAACAACACCGAGTATAAAGTGGAGTTCATCCTCTCCCGCAAGGGCTCCCCGCAGACGGTGCAGCACTTTATCGAACTCGCCGACGCCGGCTATTACGACGGCACCGTCATCCACGACTATCAGTCGGGCGGGATCTTCATGTACGGCGGCGCCTACACTCTCAACGGCAACGAGCTCGAAGAAAAAGATTACTGGTCGGAATTGCGCAAGTACGAACAGGAGCACGACTACGCCTTCACGCAGACGGTGTTCGCACGGGGCAGTTCCATGGTGAACTACTTCGCGGAAGTGGGCGAATATGTCGCGGGCGGCGAGACCTATAACGCCCAAAGCACAAAGATCCCGCTCTACACACTGCACGGCGAATTCAGCGGCAACGGCGTTACCGCAAACTCCAAAACCTATCGCCATAACCAAAAGGGCATTCTCGCCATGGCGTATACGGACAAGGGAACGGACAGCACCACGGTGAGAACGGTGCGTTCGGACGGCGGCGCCAACAACAATAACGTGGAAGAGCAGGACGGCGACCATTACAGCACCAACTGCGCCACGAGCATCTTCTACACCTTTACGGGTGAGAGCCGCACCGACCTCGACGCCAAATATACCGCGTTCGGCGTCGCCAAGGACTACGACCAATTGAAAAAACTCATCGACGCGATCACCGAGTACGCCAAGGACCTCGAAGACGGCGACGGCGACGGCAACGCCTTCACCGAAACGCAGAACATGCTCGCCAACCGCTACGACCCCATCGACCTCGTGCGCAACGCGAAGATCTCGGTGGAGTACAACGTCCCCGTGCAGCCCATTCGGATCAAGTCGGTCAAAGTGACCAAATACTGAGAAATCAAAACGCCCCGCGAGGGGCGTTTTTCATGTTCCGACGGGCGTGATATTGGAAATTTTTCCCTGTTTGCTCTCCACCGTAAAATAGCGCACGTCGAAGACGCGTTCCCTGCGCGGATACACGAGCCCGACCCGCGCGGGGTCCTCCGTGAGGACGACGGAGCGGTAGTCGCCGAGGTATTCTTTGAGGCTGTCCGCCTTCTCCGCGAGCGCGTCGTCGAGGTAGGGGCGCACATCGGCGCCGATGAGCGCGCTTTCGAAGAGGGCGAGGGCGTAGGTCGCGGGAGTGGGAGTCCCCGCCGCGCGGATCGAGCAGCTTTCGAGGGCCCCGTCCCGCCAGCGGCAGACGGCGGTATGCCCCAAACTGTCGTGAAAGGGAACCTCCGCGTCGAGCGTCTCCCTGCTTTCGAGCACCTTCCCCTCGGAAAAGAGGAGGAGTTCCCCGCCGCGGGAGAGAAGGGCGAACGCGTCGTCCGCGGTCAGTAAAAATCCCTCCCGCCGCACGGAAAAAACGCTGCTTTCGAGGCGGTCGGGAAGGTCCGTGAGATGAAAGCCCGTCTCATTTTCGAGCGCGAGCTGCAATTTGCCCTGCAAGGTGAGGGTGAGAAGGCTCCCCGCGAGCCGCTCCTGCCGAAGGACGCGCAAACTCTGGTCGGCGCGCAGAAAACGGCAGAAGTACACCGCCACCCCCTTTTCGGTATAGTAGAGACGGACGAAGGGGGGAGGGGAGAGGAGAAAGTCCTCATCGAAGCGAAAGCCGAAGGGTTGGAATTCTCCGCCGCAGGGAGTGACGGCACACCAGAGCCCGTCGCACGGGCAGAGCTCCGTTGTGCGCTCGAACCCGTCGACAAGCCCGAGATACATGCCGTTTATCATGAGAGAACACAATTTTTCGCTCAAAAAATATACCCGCATCGCTCTATTAGATGTATAGCAAAACAAAATTATGTCAAAACTCCCCGTAAATCCTATGGAGGCGGTCTATGAATAAGATCAACGGCTATACGGAAGAGGAAGCAACGGGGCTCATCGAGTACATCTATTCGGGCAGAAATGCGGGCAAGACCCTCTCGTACCTGTTCGAGACCTACGGCAGAGAACACAGCCGCGCAAAGGGGAGCGTGCGCAACTACTATTACGCCTTTCTCAAAAAGCGGGGAGACGAGCGGGTGGAGCGCATCCTGAAAGACAAGGACCTCAAAGCGGGCGAAGTGAAGCCTTTCACCGAGGAGGAGACGGACGAACTCTTGCGGAAAGTCCTCACCGAAAAGAGCAAGGGATTTTCGGTGCGGCGCGCGATCATGAATGTCTCCGAGGGGGACGAGCGGCTGATGCTCCGCATGCAGAACAAATACCGCAATCTCCTGAAAAAGCAGCCCGAACGGGTGGCGAAGGCGGCGCGGGAGGCGGGCGTTCCCGAGGAGAAGACCTTTCTGCAACGAAAACTCGAACGGGAGATCGACGCCCTCTATTCCCGTCTCGCCGTGGACCTGAGGCGGGAGAACGCGGAGCTGAGAGCGGAGCTGGAAAAATTACGCAGCGAAAAGGAGGAATAAACACAATATCCTGTCACAAACTGAAAACAGCGGCAGGAATGCCGTTTTCGGGAGGATGACATGGAAAAGATGTTTTGTCTCGGCATCATGCTCGGCGCATTGGGCGGAGCGCTCCTCGTTGCCAACAGCTACAAAATGCGCTCGTTCGTCAAAAAGAGCCAGGCGGAGTTTGTGGACAAGATGAACGAGATGATGGACGAAAAGCTCGGCTGCAAGGAGGGGGACTGCCCCGAAAAGAGCGACACCGAGAAAAAGAAGAAGTAATTTCCCAAGAACGCGCCGCGGCTGCTTTTGCAGCCGCGGCGCCCTCTTCGCTTCCGTTCGGGCGCTTCCGCGGATTTCCCGCCCGGTTTTTTCGCTCCGCTTGCCCGCCCCCCGACGAGGTGGCGGATTTCGCTTTACTTTTTCGCCATGTTGTGCTATACTCTTTGCATGCAGCCGAGAATCGTTGCGTTCGACATCGGGGACAAGCGGATCGGAGTGGCGATCTCCGACCCCTTCAACGAATATGCCATGCCCCTCGATACCTACTTCCGTACGGGGAATTTTCGTGATGACGTCGCCGCCGTTGCCGCGATCGCGGAACGGGAGCAGGTGGGCACGGTCGTGTGCGGGCTTCCCCTCAATGCGGACGGCACCCGCAGCGTGCAGACGGACAAGACGGAGCGGTTTATCCGCGCGCTCGCGGAACGGACCGCGCTCCCCGTCCTTTCGGAAGACGAACGCTACACCACCCGCGAGGCGCAGGGAGACCTCCTGAAAATGGGCATCTCCCGCAGGAAGGACAAGCAAAAAAAGAACGTGGACTCCCTCGCCGCGGCGTACATTCTCGAAACTTATTTGCAAAAAATCAAAAAGGGAGAAGATCATATGAACATGAAGGAAGACCGCAACGACTACGAGGAGGACGGCAACATCGTAGAGCTCGTGGACGAAGAGGGCAACAAGGAGAGGTTCGAACACCTTGCCACCATCGAATACAAGGGAGAGTGGTATGCCTGCCTCACGCCCGAAGCGCAGCCCGAAGAGCTCGACGAAGAGGAGGACGGTGAGGGCGAAGAAGTCGTCATCTTCCGCATCGCGGGCGACGAGGACGACGAGCACCTCGAGACCGTGGAGGACGAGGCGCTGCTCGACGAAGTGTTTGCCGAATTCTGCAACCAATACGAGGACAGCGAGGACGCCGACGAGGCGGCTTCGCTCGACGGCGAGTAAGACCAGAGGCGGGCGCCGCGCACGAATGCGCGGCGCCCGCCTTCTGTTTTCCGTCGATCGCCTTCCGTTTTCCCCTGCGATCGCGCGCCGCACAATGAAAAGTGGGTGAAAATCACTTTTCTGTAAAAAATTATGCGTTTGATTCGTTTGCTTTCACAAAAAAGGTGTGATATATTAGAGGACGAGATGCCCTCCCGTGCGGACTTTTTTTGCGGCGGGGGCAAACAGGAGAAAAAATATGGCAAAAACCAAGAACTTATCCGTGATCCCCATGCGGACGCAGGTGGTATTCCCCAATACCAATCTCGTGTTCGACGCGGGGAGAAGTCTCTCCCTTGCGGCGATCGAGCGCGCCGACCTCAACGATAAGCTCGTCTTCCTCACCAAGCAGAAGGACCCGCAGCAGGAATATCCCGACGAGGTCGACCTCTTCGAAGTGGGGACGGTGGCGAGTATCCGGCAGGCTACCCGCCTCCCGGGCGACAGGATCCGCGTCTATGTCGAGGCGCTCTACCGTGCCCGCGCGCGGGATCTCCGCACGGAGGATGGATATATTTGCGCCACCGTGGAGGAATTGCTCACGGTTCACGGCGATCCCACCCTCGAGGAAGCCTATTTCCGCACGGCAAAAGAACTCGTCAAGGATATTGTCGCGCTCGGCGGCAAGTTGACGAAAGACGTGGAGGCGCAGCTCTCCACCATCGGCGACATCGACGAATACATCAACGTCTGCGCCTACAACATGCGCATCCGCGACGAAGTGAAGCAAATGCTTCTCGAAGAAGTGCGGCTCGTGCCGCGGCTCAAACTCTTCGAGCGCTGCCTCAACGACGAGCTCGAGATCGCCCGTCTGGAGCGCAAGATCGCGCAGGACGTCCGCAAGAACATCGACCAATCGCAAAAAGAATACTACCTGCGCGAACAGCTCAAAGCCATCCACGCCGAGCTCGGCGACGACTTGGAAGAGAATGAAAAACTCCGCGAAAAGTTGCTTGCCAAAAAGCTCCCGCCCGAGGTGGAGGAGAAGGCGCTTCAAGAACTTGCCCGCATGGACAAGATGCCGCCCTCCTCGCCCGAATATACGGTGCTGCGCAACTATGCCGATTGGCTCATCGACCTTCCCTGGCACGAGGAGACGGAGGACACCGCCTCCCTTGCCGACGTGGAAAAAGTGCTCGACGCCGACCACTACGGGCTCGAAAAGATCAAGGAGCGGGTGGTGGAATATTTGGCGGTCCTGAAACTCACGGGGCAGCTCAAAGCGCCCATTCTGTGCCTCGTCGGTCCTCCCGGCGTGGGCAAGACGAGCATCGCGACCTCCATTGCCCGTTCTCTCGGCAGAAAATTCGTGCGCATGAGCCTCGGCGGGCTCAAAGACGAAGCGGAGATCCGGGGGCACAGAAGAACGTACATCGGCGCCATGCCGGGGCGGATCCTCTATGAAATGAAGAATGCGGGCTCCGTCAACCCCGTGTTCCTCCTCGACGAGGTGGACAAGATCTCGCAGGATCTGCGCGGCGACCCCGCCG
>CANQRP010000072.1 GCA_947626305.1 uncultured Clostridia bacterium
GCAGGAGGGCGTCCGTCACGCTCTGCTTTTGGGTGACGGAAATGCGCTGGTTGTCCACCACGAACACTCTGCCCGCGTAGTCCTCCGCAAGGCGCGCCGCGGTGTGGCAGGCTTCCGAGAGCCCGCTCGACATCGGAATGTGCACGATCTCGTCGTACGTTTTCAAGAGTTCGTCCCAGAGTTCTTTCACCGCCTCGGGGGAAGGTTGGGAGGTGGAGACGGACGCCTCCCGCTGCAAGTGTTCATAGAATTGGGGTTGCGTGAGGTCGATGTCCTCGAAATGTTGTTCGCCGTCGATCAGAAAGGGCATCGGAAGCACGGAAATTCCCAGTTTTTCCGCCTCCGTCTGGGTGATGCCGCTGTTCGAATCGGTGACGATCCTGACGTTTGCCATAAAGATCCTCTCCGAAAAAAATTAGTTCACTTCGTTAATGAAGTCACAGTGATTATAGCAGACCGAGGGAAAAAGGTCAAGAAAATCGAGGGAAAATTTCCGCATTTTTTGCATTCGGTTGACAGAACTTTCCCGCTTTTGTATAATAGAACTATGTTCCGCATCGTAAAGAAACAAAAATTGAACGAAACGGTCATTCGCATGGAGATCGAGGCGCCCTACGTCGCGCGCAAGGCGGAGGCGGGGCAGTTCGTCATTCTCCGTGCGGACGAGCGGGGCGAGCGCATTCCGCTCACGATCGCGGGGTACGACCGCGAACGGGGCACGATCGAGATCGTCTTTCAGACGGTCGGTGCAGCCACCCTGTGTTTGGGGGCGCGGGAGGAGGGGGAGAGCATCCCCGACCTCGCGGGACCGCTCGGCATGCCCACCGCGCTCGACGGGCTGAAAAAGGTCGCCGTCGTCGGCGGCGGCGTGGGGTGCGCGATCGCGCTCCCCGTTGCGCGCAAGCTCGGGAGGCTGGGCGCGGAGGTCGTGAGCATCGTCGGGTTCCGCTCCCGTCCGCTCGTCATTCTCGAAGAAGAATTTCGGGCGTGCAGCGATCGGTTTTTCCTCACCACGGACGACGGAAGCTATGGGGAAAGGGGAAATGTCTGCGCCCCGCTCGGGCGACTGCTGCAAGAAGAGACCTTCGACGAGGTGATCGCGATCGGTCCGCTCGTGATGATGAAATTCGTCGCCGCGGCGACCGAGCCCTACGGCGTGAAGACGGTAGCCAGCATGAACCCCATCATGATCGACGGCACGGGCATGTGCGGCTGTTGCCGTCTGAGCGTGGGGGGAGAGACCAAATTCGCCTGTGTGGACGGTCCCGATTTCGATGCGCACCTCATCGACTTCGACGAAGCGATCCGCCGTTCCCGCATCTATTCGGAATTCGAACGCCGCAAGCGGGAAGAACACTGCAATCTGTTGCGATAAATTTTTTCGAGATGAACCGATCCTCTGTCAAAACACCCATGCCCATGCAGCCGCCCGAGGCGCGCTGCCGTAATTTTACCGAGGTGGCGCTCGGCTATTCGCGGGAGCAAGCCGTGTCGGAAGCGGAGCGCTGCCTGCACTGCAACGCCCGTCCGTGCACGGGCGGCTGTCCCGTCGGCGTTGCCATCCCCGATTTCATCGCCCTCGTCGCGGAGGAAAAATTCGAGGAGGCGTATGAGGTCATCACGCGCGCTTCCCTGTTGCCCGCGGTGTGCGGGAGAGTATGTCCGCAGGAGAACCAATGCGAAAAGTTCTGCGTGCGCGGCAAAAAAGGAGAGCCCGTCGGCATCGGCAGGCTCGAACGGTTCGTTGCCGATCTTCATGCGCAAAACGGGGCGCCGCAGGCGGTACCGCCCGCGAAAAACGGACGCCGCGTCGCCGTCGTGGGATCGGGACCTGCGGGGCTCGCCTGCGCGGGAGAACTTGCGCGGTCGGGATACGACGTCACCGTGTTCGAAGCGTTGCACGTCGCGGGCGGAGTGCTCGTGTACGGCATCCCGGGATTCCGCCTGCCGAAGGAGATCGTCGCGCGCGAGGTCGCGCGGCTCGAAGCGCTCGGCGTACGGATCGTGACGAACGCCGTCATCGGAAAGACGTTTACCGTCGCCGACCTCAAAGCGGAGGGCTTCGAGGCGGTCTTTCTCGGCACGGGCGCGGGGCTCCCCAATTTTATGGGGATCGAGGGGGAGAATGCCAAGGGGGTGTTCTCCGCCAACGAGTACCTCACCCGCGTGAACCTCATGAAGGCATACGAAACGGACAGCGAGACCCCCGTATTCCGGGCGAAGCGGGTCGCGGTCGTGGGCGGCGGGAATGTCGCCATGGACGCCGCGCGGACGGCAAGGCGGTTGGGCGCAGAGGTCACGGTCGTCTACCGCAGGTCGCGGGAGGAGCTGCCCGCGCGCAAGGAGGAGACGGAACATGCAGAGGAGGAGGGGGTCGTCTTCCGCATGCTGACGAGCCCCAAAGCGGTGTTGACGGACGGAGAGGGGAACGCCGTCGGCTTGCGGTGTGTGGAGACGGAGCTCGGCGCACCGGACGCGTCGGGGCGGCGGCGCCCCGTGGAGAGAGCGGACAGCGAATTTACGCTGGACGCCGATTGCGTGATCATGGCGCTCGGCACTTCCCCCAACCCGCTGTTGAAACGGTCGACGGAGGGACTTGCAACGGGGAAGCGGGGAGAGATCCTGACCGACGAAAAGGGGCAGACTTCGCTCCCCGGCGTGTTTGCCGGCGGAGACGCGGTGACGGGTTCCGCAACGGTCATCCTCGCGATGGGCGCGGGCAAGCGCGCCGCGGCGTCCATCGACGAGTATTTGAAAACCCGATGACGGGAAGAGGTCCCGAATTCCTCATACAAATAGCCCCGCCCCCGCGCCGCACGGCGCGGGGGCGGGGCTTCTAAATGTTCCGAATTCCTCATACAAATAGAGCATGGGATCTTTCTATCGACACAGAGTTTGGTGGGGGGCGGCGGCGCTTTTTTTGACGGTCGCTTTCACCCTCACGGTCTGTTTTTTCGCATTGGCGGGGACGACGGCGGAAGCCAACCGTCTCACCGTCGTCCTCGACGCGGGTCACGGCGGGGTGGACGGCGGGGTCGTCGGCACAAAGACTGGTACCCGGGAGAGCGACATCAACCTTGCGCTCTCTTTTTTGCTCAAAGAACGCTTCGAAGAGGCGGGCTTTTCGGTCGTACTCACGCGGAGGACGGAGGCGGGGCTGTACGGCACGACGGCGCCGGGGTACAAGAAGCGGGATATGCAGCGGCGCGCCGAGATCATCCGAAGCGCCAACCCCGCGCTCGTCCTCTCGGTGCATCAGAACTTTTTCTCGCTCCCTTCGCGGCGGGGCGCGCAGGTCTTCTTCAAGGAGAGTTCGAAGTCCTCCCTCACCCTCGCCTGCAACATCCAGACGGCGCTCAACAACATGCCGGAGTGCGTCAAGCGGAGCGACCCGCTCAGAGGGGATTATTACATCCTCAACTGTTCGGACGCCCCGTCCGTCATCGTGGAATGCGGCTTTTTGTCCAACCCCGAGGACGAAGCGCTCCTTCTCGACGGCGAATACCGCAAAAAACTTGCCGACGCGGTGGTGGCGGGAGCGCTCGGTTTTCTTTCTTCTTCCGCAAATCTCGAGGATTTCGGTTGACTTCTCTCTTCGCGCATGCTATAATACTTGGGATATGAGCGGCTATCGTCACACAAGGAGCTTTGCGCTCCGCTATACCGATTTTGATTTTCGGGATGAATTGAGACCTTCTTCCGTGCTCGCATTGGCACAGGAAGCCGCGGCGTCGAGTGCGGACGAGCTCGGCTTCGGATATGAAGCGCTGCGAAAAAAGGGGCAGGGCTTCATCACCGTCGGCACCTACTGTGAGTTTTTCGCACCCGCAAAATTGGGAGACACCCTCACGGTGGAGACATGGCCCCTCCCGCCGAGACACGTCATTTTCGAACGGCACTATCAAATGAAAGATCAAACCGGGGAAATCGTTGCGTTACTGGCTTCGCGCTGGTGTCTCATTGATTTACCCCGTTTTTCTATGCTTCTGCCGGAAGCGCTCGGCGAAGTGCATGCCCGCTGCCCCTACAATCCCGAGAAGGCGCTCAACGTGCCGAGCTGGAGCATCCCGCGGCTCACGGACGGGCGGGAGTGCGGTCGTCGGACGGTCATGCAGACCGACTGCGATCACTACCTCCACGCCAACAACACCAAGTACGCCGATTTCTTCCTCGACTGTTTTCCCATGCGGGAGGCGAGGCGCATCCGCGCTTTTCAGATCGGATACGGCAGACAGGCGAAGGAGGGCGCGCAGCTCGCCTTTTACCGCAAAGACGGCGAGAATACCGTGGCGATGGAGGCGCGGGAAGGGGATACCCTCCTCTCGCAATTCCGCGCCACCTTCCGGGAGGAGGAAAGATGAGCCGAAAAGAAGAGGGCAAAGCGCTGCGCGGCGGACCAATGAAGTACGCGCAGATTATGAAGGCGCTGTTCATCCTGTTGAGTATCCTCATCCTGCCCGCCGCGATGGTGCTGACGGCGGTCGCCTGCAATCTCGAGGGGATCCCGCGCATCGTCTATTCCGTCGTCGTGGCGGCGGCGGTGCTGCTTTGGCTCACGGCGTACGGGTTTTACGCGCTCCGCGTCTCCATGGGGACGGTGCTCGGCATCGAATGTACCGACAAAGTGGTACATCTTCATACCAAGCGCAAGATCTTCACTTACGACGTGAGAATGGGCTGCGTCGCCGTTCGGGTAAAGGGGAACCGCTACATCTGCACCTTCGAGACGCAGGACTCGCGCGATAAATTCACCTTTTACCGTCACGCACCGTTCAGCAAATATTCGGACGCACAGTTTACCGAGGACGATATCCTCTCCTTCTGCCCCGCATTCGAGGGAGAGGACTATGCCAAAGAAAGAGGAGCGAGATGAAGAAGAGGGCATATATCACATTGGAAAACGGCAAGGTGTTCGAGGGGTGGTCCTTCGGCGCCGAGCGGGAGACGGTCGGCGAACTCGTATTCACCACGGGCATGACGGGCTATCTCGAGACCCTCACCGACCCGAGCTATTACGGGCAGATCGTCACGCAGACCTTTCCGCTCATCGGGAATTACGGGGTCATCCCGCCCGATTTCGAGAGCAGAAAGAGCTGGGTAACTGCCTACATCGTGCGGGAGAAATGCGACGCTCCTTCCAACTTCCGTTCGGAGGGCGCGCTCGAAGGGTATCTGAAACAGCAGAACGTTCCCGCCGTCTGCGGCGTGGACACGCGCGAGCTCACCCGCACCGTGCGCGAAGCGGGGGTGATGAACGCGGCGATCTCCTTTTCGCCCTTCACCGATTGGAAGCGGTTGAAAGAGTACCGCGTGAAGGACGCCGTGAAGTCGGTCACTTCCGAGGAAGTCCGGGAGTACGGCGAACGGGGAGGGACCGAGGTCGTTCTCTATGACTTCGGCGCCAAGGCGAATATCGAGCGGGAACTCGTCACAAGAGGCTGCCACGTCACGGCGGTGCCCGCCGGTTTCCCCGCGGAGGAGGTGCTCGCGCTCGACCCCGACGGCATCATGCTCGCGAACGGACCCGGCGACCCCGCCGAAAACACGGAGATCATCGAAAATATCAAAAAACTTGCGGGCAGAAAGCCGATCTTCGGCATCTGTCTCGGGCATCAGCTCTTTGCGCTCGCAATGGGCGGGCAGACCCGCAAGATGAAATACGGACACCGCGGCGCCAACCAGCCCGTCAAAGAGCTGAAAACGGGACGGGTGTTCATCACGAGCCAGAACCACGGGTACGAAGTCGTGTCCGACTCGTTGAAGTGCGGCACGCTCTCCTTTGTCAACGCGAACGACGGCACCTGCGAAGGAGTGGATTATCCCGAACTCAACGCCACGACGGTGCAGTTCCACCCCGAAGCGTGCAGCGGTCCCCGCGACGCGAATTTCCTCTTCGAAAATTTCATCGCAAGGATGAAAAAATAGTCACCGCGCCCGCCCCGCGCGCGGGGCGGGCGGAAGCCATCTCCAACGAGGAATTTACCATGCCGAAAAGATCAGACATTCGAAAAGTGCTTGTCATCGGGTCGGGACCCATCGTCATCGGACAGGCGGCGGAGTTCGACTACGCGGGCGCGCAGGCGTGCCGCGTGCTCAAAGAAGCGGGCGTCAACGTCGTTCTGTGCAATTCCAACCCCGCCACGATCATGACGGACAAGATGCTCGCGGACGAGATCTATCTCGAACCGCTCACCGAAGACAGCTTAAAACGCATCATCGTCAAAGAGCGACCCGATTCCCTTCTCGCCTCTTTGGGCGGGCAGACGGGGCTCACCATGGGCTGCAAGCTCGCAAAGGACGGTTTCCTCGACGAGTGGGGGGTCAAACTCATCGGCACCAAGCTCGATGCGATCGACCGCGCCGAGGACCGCGAGCTCTTCAAGGAGACGATGAACAAGATCGGTCAGCCCGTCGTTCCCTCCGACATCGCCTACACGGTGGAGGAGTGCGTCCGCATCGCGGAACAGCTCGGCTATCCCGTCATCGTGCGCCCCGCGTTCACCCTCGGCGGCGCGGGCGGCGGCGTTGCTTATAATGAGGAAGAACTCCGCCTCATCTCCCACAACGGGCTCATGCTCTCGCCCATCACGCAGGTGCTCATCGAAAAATACATCGGCGGATGGAAGGAGATCGAATTCGAAGTGCTCCGCGACGGCGCGGGCAATGCGATCACCGTCTGTTCCATGGAGAATTTCGACCCCGTCGGCGTGCACACGGGGGACTCCATCGTCATCGCGCCTGCGGTCACGCTGTCCGACAAGGAGTATCAGATGCTCCGCACGGCGTCGCTCGACATCATCAACGAGCTCGGCATCGAGGGCGGGTGCAACTGCCAATTCGCCCTGCATCCCACGAGCTTCGAATACGCGGTCATCGAGGTCAACCCCCGCGTCTCGCGTTCCTCCGCGCTCGCGAGCAAGGCGACGGGCTATCCCATCGCCAAAGTCGCCACGAAGATCGCCCTCGGCTACACCCTCGACGAGATCAAAAACGACGTCACGGGCAAGACCTACGCCTGTTTCGAGCCCGCGCTCGACTATGTGGTCGTCAAACTTCCCAAGTGGCCCTTCGATAAATTCCTCTATGCTGGGCGGTCGCTCGGTTCCCGCATGAAGGCGACGGGGGAGGTCATGGCGATCGGCTCTTCCTTCGAGCAGGCGATCATGAAGGCGGTGCGCGGCGCGGAAATTTCCCTCAATACGTTGAATGCGCCCAAATTCGCCCATCTCGATCGGGAGGAACTCCTCGCCGAACTTCATAAAACGACGGACGAGCGCCTGTTTGCGGTGTATGCGGCGCTGCGTGCGGGCATCACGCCCGACGAAATTTTCGAAATCACCAAGATCGACCGCTGGTTCCTCTACAAATTGCTCGATCTTGCGGAATACGAGCGGCACATCGCGGGCAAAAAACTGACGAAAGAGGACTATCTCACGGGCAAGAAGCTCGGCTTCCCCGACAAGGTGCTCGCGGAAAAGAGCGGTTTTCCGCTCTTTTTATTTATATATCTCTTTATACACGCAGGGTATTACGGCTTTTCCGTTGTC
>CANQRP010000073.1 GCA_947626305.1 uncultured Clostridia bacterium
GGCCTCGGGGTTCTTGCGGTACCACTCCTCGAAGTTGGAATTGAGAAGGGTGAGCATGTACACTTTGACCGCGCGGGCAAAATATCCCTCCTTGCGGTAAAATTCGAGGGAGAGCTCGGGGTCCTTGCGCTTTGAAAGTTTGCGGCGGGACGCACCGTCCTGTTTCATGAGGGAGCAGTTGTGCCCGTAGCGGGGACGCTCGAAGCCGAGCGTTTCGAACAATTCGATGTGAATGGGAAGGGAGGCGAGCCACTCCTCCCCGCGGATGACAAGGGTGGTGCGCATAAAGTGGTCGTCGATGGCGTGGGCGAAGTGATAAGTGGGAATGCCGTCCGACTTCAAGATCACGACGTCCTGGTCGTTCTCGGGTACCGTGATGTCCCCCTTGATCTCGTCGTGGAACTTGTGCTTGTTCTCGGGACTTCCCATCGACTTCAGGCGGATGACAAAGGGCTTCCCCGCGTCCAAATTTTTGTAAATTTCCTCCTCGGTGAGGTTGCGGCACTTGGCGTACTTCCCATAGTAGCCCGTGATCTCCTTCTTGGCGGTCTGCTCCTCGCGGAGGGCGGAGAGCTCCTCCTCGGTGCAAAAGCACGGGTATGCCCGTCCCTCCTCGATGAGGTGTTTGACAAACGCGCGGTAAATTTCGGCACGCTGACGCTGGTACCACGGGGCATAGGTCTCATCGCCGCCGATCTCGGCCCCTTCGTCGAACTTGATGTCGAAGTAGCGGAGGGCGTTTTTCACCGCTTCCACCGCGCCGTCCACCTTGCGCTTTAAGTCGGTATCCTCGATGCGAAGATAGAGAATGCCGCCGCTCTGATGGGCGATGCGCTCGTTGGCGATTGCCGCAAAGAGGTTGCCGAGGTGGATAAATCCCGTGGGCGAGGGCGCAAGACGGGTGACTTCCGCGCCCTTGGGCAAATTGCGCGGCGGGTATTTTTCTTCGTAGCTTTGAAGGGAGGGATATTCCCCGGGCAGAAGCCGCTCTGCCAATGCTTTACAGTTCATATTCGTTACTCCTGAAAGGACGTTTTATGTTACAACAGTTCCAAGCTCTCGGGAGAGAGTTCGGCAAGCCCGTTTTCGATGTCGTGCACGAGGGCGACCGCCGCGGAGAGCATGGGCGTCTCCACCCCGAGTTTTCCCCCCGCTTTTACGACTGCGCCCGCCACAAAGTCCACGTCGCACCGCCGCCCCGCTTCAAGGTCCTTGAGCATGCCCGAGCGGATGTCTTTGTGCTTTTTCATGGCAATGGGAAGAAGCAGCCCCGCAAAGGGCGAGGAGAAGAGCTTCAAAATGTCGTGCCCGTTCTGCACGAGGCGCTTGCAGCCCGACGCCTTTGCGACGGAGATCGTCTCCCGCATGAGGGCAAGAACGAGCTTTTTGTGCTTTTTCGCAAGTTCGCCGAAGGTCAGCGAGGAGATCGCCGACAGCGTGGAGAATGCCGCGTTGACGACGAGTTTGCTGTATCTGATCTCGGCAAGGTCCCCCACCGTCACCGTGAAGGCGGGCGAGAGAAGTTTTTCGAGTTCTTGGAGTTTGTCACCCTTCCCGTATGCGCCGAGCGCGAGGTGCAGTTCCCCCTCCGAAGTGAGCCTGATCTTTCCCGGTGCGACGAGTTCCGCTCCCCAGCCGAGGGCGCAGCCGTAAATTCTGTCCTGTCCAAGGACACTTGCGAGCCCCTCTTCGGGAAGTCCGTTCTGCACGGTGACGAGGGCTCCGTCTATTTTCAAAAAGGGCGCTAAAAACCGAGCGATCGCGCCGTTCTCCCGCTGCTTCGTGGCGAGAAAAATGACGTCGTACTCCCCCTTCATCTCCTCGGGAAGGAGGGCGGAATACCCTTTCGTTTTGAGCGCTTCGACGTGCGCGGCGTTGCGGGTAACGAAGTCGCAGGGAAGATCGGGCGATTTTCGAAGCAGTTGCGCGCCGAGGCTCGTTCCCATGGCTCCCGCGCCGTAAATACAGATTCTCATAGTGATAAAAGTTCGGAAACGACGCCGTCAAGCGATTTTCCCGTGCAATCCACGGTGGCGTCGGCATATTTTTCATAGAGCGGCACGCGCTCGGCGTAGAGTTCTTTGAGTGTGGAGACCTTCCCCCGCATCACGACCCCGCGGGCGGTGAAATCGGGGATGCGCTTTTCCGCTTCCTCTTCGGTTATTTTCAAGTAGACGACCTTGCCGAGCGACTTCAAGTGCGCCATCGCCTTTTCCGAATAGACCGCGCTCCCGCCCGTTGCGACGACCGCATCCTTCGCCGAAAGACCGCACAAGACCTCCTCCTCGATTTTAAGAAACCCCTCCGCGCCGACGCGGGCAATGGTGGCGGCAAGCGATTCCCCCGTAAACGCGCGGATGAGGTCGTCTCCGTCGAGAAAGGCAATGCCGAGCTCCTTTGCGAGCTTCTTCCCCGCAGAGCTCTTTCCCGACGAGGGCATACCGATGAGGACGAACGTTTTCATACTTTTTTCATTATAGATCATCCCCGCGGAAAAGTCAAACATCCGCCGCTATCCAACGCGAAAAAAGTTGACATTCCGCCCGCTTTGGGATATACTATCAACAAACAAGGAGGAGAGAAATATGAAAAAGAATTGTATGTTGTTTTCCTGTTTGCTACTTGCGGTGAGCATGCTGCTCGTGTTCTGCGGGTGCAGCGCCTTCGGCGGGATCAAGTCCGCGTTCGAGAAGGCGGGCTATGAAGAAGTGGGGCTCTCCGATGAGGTCCGCTCGTTCTACGAAAATACGGAGGAATATAAAAAGATCTCCGATGTCATCAAGATCCACATCATGCAGAAAAAGAGCACGGGAGACGCGCTCGGAGATATTCTCGATAAGCTCACCGTCGCCGTGATCGCGGAATTCAATTCCAACGAGGAAATGGAGCAGGCGCTCAAAGACCATGTTACCGACAACGACGCGAAAAACATCTACGACGCATTGCAGAAACTCGACAACGTGAGCGGCAACTGCCTGTTGCTCTTCTACACCCCCCTTACGGACGGGGCGACGATCTTCAAGAGCACAAAGTGATTTTTCTCCCTTCCCGTATGCGGAAGGGTTTTTTTTCGGAATTTTCAAAATTCGCGCAAAAAAAGTTGTGTTTTCCGCGTGGTTATGTTATAATGACCTCTGTATTCTGCTGAAAAAGGAAAAAGGCTATGAATTTAGATGCTTTTATTGCAAGTTTGTTGGCGCCGATCGACTATCCCGCCTATCGCATTACCAGTTTGATCCTCATCATTCTGATGTTTGTTGCGGCGCTCGCCGCGATCGTGCTCGTCATGTTCACCCCCGGGAATTCGCAGGGCATCGACGCTTTGAGCGGTTCCAGCGAGACCTTCTACGGAAAGAATAAGGGAAAATCCACGGAGTCCCTTCTCAAGCGGTTGACGGTCGCCTGTCTCGTGGTGTTGGCAGTCCTCGCGGTGGTGTTCTTCATCATCTCCATCGAATCGCTTTGGGCATGAATTTCGGAACAAAAACGTTTTACGGGCGGCAAAGAGCTGCCCGTTTTTTTGACGGGATATGAACGTAAAAAACGCGCTGCTTGAAAAATTCAAAGACGGGTCCTTTGCCCTCTGCACCGACGAGCAGGTGGCGCGGCTCCTGCGCCTCAACAAACGGGAGAGCGCGGGACTCCGCGATATTCTCCTCTCCCTCTGCCGCGAGGGAGAACTCCTCTCGGACAGCGGCTTCCGCTTCGGCACCGCCGAGCAGTTCGGCGCGCTGCGGGGAGAATTCATCGGCAACGAGCGCGGCTTCGGCTTCGTCTCCTTCGGGGACGGTTCTCCCGACCTCTTCATCCCCCACCGCGCCGTGAACGGTGCCTTCCACGGCGATACCGTGCTTGCCGTCCGCGTGGCGGGGCGCTCCCGTGACGAGGGCGAGGTCCTCGCCGTTCTCCAAAGGGGAAGAAGAGAGCTCGTGGGCGTCTACCGCCGCGAGCGGCAGGCGGGCTACCTCATCCCCGACGACAGGCGCTTTTCCGCCGAGATCTATATCCCCGCCGGCAAACATCGGGGCGCCGCAAACGGCGCGAAGGCAGTGGCGACGATCCGCTCCTTCGAGGGAAGGACCCCCGTGGGCGAGATCGTCGAGGTCCTCGGGAGGGACGGCGAGCTCTTTACGGAAGAACTTGCCCTGATCCGCTCCCATAAATTGCGCGAGACGTTCCTCGCGGACGTGGAAGAGGAGAGCAAGCGGCAGGCAAAACGGCAAATTGCCCCGAAAGACCTGATCGGAAGAGAGGACCTCAGAGGAGAGACGATCGTCACGGTGGACGGCGAGGACACACGGGATATCGACGACGCGATCTCCGTTCGGGAAAAAGAGGGAAAATTTTATCTCGGCGTGCACATCGCCGACGTCTCGCACTACGTGACGCGGGGCAGCCGCCTCGACGAAGAGGCATTCCTGCGCGGGACGAGCGTCTATTTTCCCGACCGCGTGCTGCCCATGCTTCCCCCCGCCCTCTCCAACGGCATCTGCTCGCTCAACGAGGGCGAGGACAGGCTCACCCTCTCCTGCTTTATGACGGTGGACGGACGCGGCAGGGTGATACAAAAACGCATTGCGCCCACGGTGATCAGATCCCGCCACCGCATGACCTATTCCGAAGTCACCGCACTTGCCGAAGGGGACCCCGCCGCGGCGAGCGCATACCCCGACCTTTCGGAATTGATCCGAAGCGCGGTAAAACTGACGGGCATCCTCAAACGGGCGAGGAAGGCGCGCGGCGGCATCGCGCTCGACGTGAAAGAGGCAAAAGTCCTCTTTCGGGACGGCAAGATCGACCTCCCCGGCGAAAAGCGGACGGTCGCGCACGAGATGATCGAACAGTTCATGGTGCTCGCCAACGAGAGCGTTGCCACCCTCATGTCCGAAAAGAAGGTGCCCTTCGTCTATCGCGTTCACGAGCCCCCGAGCGAAGAAAAGGCGCAGAGCTTTTTCGCTTTTCTCTCGGAGACGGGGATCGAAGCGAAGTTCCGCGCCGGAAAAGTCGCCCCGCGCGACTATGCGGCGATCTTGGAGCGCGCGGAGGGCTCTCCCCTCTCCTCGCTCGTCAACCGCGTGATGCTGCGCTCCATGATGAAAGCGCGCTATTCGCCCGAAAACATCGGGCACTTCGGGCTCGCCTCCGAATGCTACTGCCACTTCACCTCCCCCATCCGCCGCTATCCCGACCTGTGCGTCCACCGCATCGTAAAGGAGGCGCTCACGGAGGTCGCGGCTACGAAAAAGTACGAAGGGTTCGTGGAGGAAGCGTCCGTCCGTTCTTCGGAGTGCGAAAAAAACGCCGCCGACGCCGAGCGGGAGGTGGACGCGCTGTACATGACGGCATATATGCGGGACAAGATCGGCGAGCGGTTCGAGGCGACCGTCTCGGGAATGAACTTTTACGGGCTGTTTGCCGAACTCGACAACAGCGTGGAAGGGTTCATCCCCATGGAGACCTTGCCGGAGGATGATTACGAATATTCGGAAGACAGCCGGATATTGCGCGGCTTGAACCACTCCTACATGCTCGGAGAGCGGGTGAGGGTGGAAGTCGTGGGCGTAGACTTGGGCATGCGGAGGACGATCTTCGCACTGCTCGGCAAAACGGGAGTTTGAAATGAAGATCATCGCTGTGAACAGATCCGCCTCCTTCGAATATTTTATCGAGGAGCGCTATGAAGCGGGCATCGTGCTCGAAGGGAGCGAAGTGAAATCGCTGCGCGGCGGAAAAGCCTCTTTGGGCGAATGCTTCTGCGAAGTGCGCGGAGGAGAGGTCATCGTCAAGAACATGCACATCGCCCTCTACGACAAGAGCGGCGCGTTCTCCACCAAGGACAGCCGACGGGACAGAAAGTTGCTCCTGCACAAACAGGAGATCCACAAGATCGTGGGGCGGGTCAACGAAAAGGGATATACCCTCGTGCCGCTGAAATTGTATTTTAAGGATGCGCTCGTAAAAATGGAGGTCGCGCTCTGCCGCGGCAAACATACCTATGACAAGAAGCAGGCGCTGAAAGCCCGCGACACCAAGCGCGACACGGACCGGATGATCAAAGAATATAAATAATGGAAACGCTCCCGCGACCGACGCGGAAGTCCGTTGTGCGATTTTTCCGCCGCGCGGGGCGCTTTCGGCGCCCCGCGCGGCGGTTTTTTACGCCTTGTCCCGAGCTTCTTCGGGAAGTTCCATGAGGTCCTCATAGAGCTTGGTAATGACGCCGTTCCCGCCGAGACCGTGGTACGCCTCATAGCTGTGGCGCGCCGATTCTTTGACGTAGATGGGACAGTATCCCCGCCCCGTGTACTTATCGTGGTACTCGACGAGTTGGTTGC
Source organism: uncultured Clostridia bacterium (assembly GCA_947626305.1). GTDB lineage: Bacteria > Bacillota > Clostridia > Christensenellales > Borkfalkiaceae > Gallimonas. The sequence continues at coordinate 6,336 of CANQRP010000073.1, forward strand.
GCAGGAGGCTGAGCACCCCTTCCGTCAATGCCTTTTCCCGCTTGATGCCGTTTTTCAGCCGCGTGAAAAGGTAGGTCAGTCCCCCGCCGATCACCGAGGACGCCGCGCAGGACAAAACGGAGAGCAGAATTTCGTTCATGCCGTCACCTCCCGCGAAAGTTCCTCGAGATAGTGCTCGGCGCGGTGGGAATCCACTCCCCCCAAGGCGCGCTGCCGCCCGATGTGCAGGATGCTGCCCACGTGGCGGTAACCGAAGAGCCGCGGCGGAAGATGGGTAACGACATCGCGGCAGTTTTTCACGACGGTGAAGTTCTTGAAGCGCGCTTTGACGCGTTTTCGCAAGAAACCCCACACGACGCGCGGACAGCCGAACCCGTAGCCGACGATCCGACCCGCGAGGTCGGGGCGGTGGTAAACGCAGTATTCATGGCACAGCAGCGCAAGCGCCGCGCCGTGCGAATAGCCCGCAATCACGATCTTTTTCACCCGCCCGTCGGCGACAGCCGAGGCGATGAGGGGTTCCACCGTCTTGAATACCCGCAAAAAACCGCGGTGGACGAACCAGAGCCCGCCGTCCATATCCCGATAGGGTTTTGCGGGGAAGTCGAAATTGTTGCGCCAGTCGGTAGCGCCGTTGCTCTTTTCGAAAAAGAGGTAGAGCGTTTCCCCTTCCCGCTTTGCGAGATAGGACGCAGCATTTTCCTTTAATTGCAGATAGGGCGCACACAGGGTGCGCTCGAATAATTGATAGAGAGTCATCGGTTTTTTCCCGTCCTTTCTTTTCTCCCCTCTATTTTAACGCCGAAAAGCGGGATCCAGAGCGGTATATGCCAACTTTTTGATTTTTTTCGGAAAAAATATGAGGCGGCTTACGGGCGGTAGGCAGTGATTTTGCGGGAAAAAAGAAAAAAGGAGGACGGAAAGTGATTGACAGCTGAAAGCGAGTATGCTATAATAAGCGAGACATGCGGATGTGGCGAAATTGGCAGACGCGCAGGTTTCAGGTTCCTGTGGGAGACCATGCAGGTTCAAGTCCTGTCATCCGCACCAAGTCAGTATAATCCGAACCAAATACTCGTAACGAATGAATGGTTCGGATTTACTTT
>CANQRP010000074.1 GCA_947626305.1 uncultured Clostridia bacterium
AGGGTCTCCGCAGACTGTCCGCCCGTTTCCGCCGAGAAAACGAGCTCCGCCGTCGTCAAGCCCGTGCGCGTCAGCTTACGGACGGACGCGCCCTCGAACGCACCGCCAAAACTCACAACGGAAGGCGTGAGTGTCTCGGAAAATTCGCCGTTGTTCGCATAGAGCTCGACGGTAAACTCGAACTTACCGTCCTTTTCCTCCACATAGTCGAACACGGGATAGAACGAGGCGAATACGAGTTCCGCGTTAAATTGATAATCTTTCACTTTCACCGTACGTCCATTCAGAAGTTTTGCAGCCGAGTTTTGGTCGGTCACGCCGTCCGCTCCGAGCACGAGACACACTTCGGTATCTCCCGTCACGACGAGCTCTTTGACGGTGACGTCCGTTGCCGCCGAACCGCTTTCATCCAAAAAAACGACGTCCGACGGCATGAGCGAGCCGAGGTCGTGAACGACATCGATCAAAACGAGCGGAATCGTGACGTCGCCGTGCGATACCCGCATTCTGCCCGCATCCAGCCGCGCCACCGTCGACAGAGCGGGAACGCGCGCTTCGAGCGAGCTGGTATGATCTTTCACCGAGTCTGCGGTAAGGCGCACGACGCCGTCAAGATAGACACCCGACTGTTTGTGAAGCGAAAGATCACCGCGGAGCTGCAACGTCAGGTACCTGCCCGCTGCCGAGACGCTTTCGACGCTCATTTCCTCAAAAGACCCGCCGAGGATGATGTTGTCCTTCGTGACGCGGTCGGCAAATTCCCCTTCTTCCAGCGTCAGCGTCAGCTTGACCGTCCGTTCGGAGACGAGCACATAGTCCCGATCGCATAGCAGGGAATGAGCTGCAAAATCCACCTCAACGCCCGCGACGAGATCGAGCTTATCCACATAGATGCTGTAATACGGGGTCTGGTTGGATAGCGCATCGGGATCGAGGAAGGTCAAATTGAGCGAACCGTTGGGGTTTGCTTCCGCGCTCAGGACCTGCGCGGTCTTGGTATCGACGCGCGCTCCATCCTCCTCTTTGCCCAAGCCGTTCTCGTGCATGTAACAGTGATAACGCACCGTCACATCTTCCTTGGAGATCCCCTTGAAATCTCCTCCACGCCTTGTGATCGTCGTGGAGTATTCGCCGCCGGAAGAATATTCCACATACGTTGCATCCGCTTCTTCGACCGTCTGCTCCGAACGCGGCGCGCAGGCGCATGCCGCCGAGAGAATCATCACAGTCCCGAGCAGAGAGCCGCATAAGTTCATCCAAAATTTTTTCATGTCGTACCTCGCAAGCCGGGGCATAAACACACGACCGCCCTTTTGAATTATTATAATCTTTACGAACGGACAAGTCAAGGGACAAGGGATATTTTCCGCGCCGAAGCGACGATTTTCCCCATTTTCTGACGGGAGAAAGGGCATTTTTTATGGGGAAGTCTTGACAAAAGCAAAAAAACCGTTAAAATATAAAGAAAAAAACGCGAAAGATCGCATTCTCGGAGGAAAATATGAATACGGATTCGACAACGATCATCTTCATCATAGCGGTCGCACTGGTCGCGCTCGGGGTATTGTTTTCGCTGGTCTTGGGGTTTATCGTCTATGTAAAATACGAGAGCAAGACAATGAGAGCGGGCGCGGACGCGCGGATGGCGGCTTTACAGGACGCGATGGGACAGATCCATGAGGATCCCGTTACGCCCTCGCTGGCGCAGATATGGCTTTCGAAGCGCAGAGAGAATTACGAATACTTTATGATCATCACAAAGCAGCTCAAACTGACCTTTGCGTTAGCGGTTATGAGCGCGGTCTTTGGGCTGTTGCTGTTTGCGATAACGGTGTGCATTGCACTGGCGTTTCAGGAAAAGCTGTTGGTGTCGTTGATCCCCGCTATCAGTGCGGCGATCGTGGAAATGTTCAGCGGGATCATATTATCCGTCCACCGCACGACGCTCAAACAGGTCTCCAAGCTCAGCGACGATGCGGCACGCGAAGAGCAACTGTATTCTGCGATTATGCTGAGTTCTTCCCTCTCGCCGCAAAGCAAGGACGCCGTGATTTCGGAGATCTTGAAGACCGAAACGGAAGGCCTTACAGCCGTCGGCTCCGAAAATTCCGCGAAAAAGTAAAAATTCCTTTACAAAACAATAATTTACCTGTATTGTAGGTGATATGCACCCCAAAAGTATCTGACTTTTGGGGTGCATATCACAGTGAGAGATATTTCCTTCTGCATCTCTGAATGCTTAATTCTTTTTCGTATGCGACTTGAAGAGGAGCGCCATGAGAAAGGAAAAGACGACCGCAGCGGAGACGCCCGCGCTCGCTGCAACGAGCGGACCCGTTAGCGCCGCGAACAGCCCCTTCTCCGCCCCCTTCATCGCACCGTTTGCAAGCAGATACCCAAAGCCCGAAATGGGCACCGTCGCCCCCGCTCCCGCAAATTCCACGAGCGGTTGATACAGCCCAAGCGCCGTAAGCGCGACCCCCGCGAGCATAAAGATGACGAGAATTTTCCCTGCGGTGAGGTCGGTAAAGTTGATCACGAGCTGCGCCACCGCACAGATGAGCCCGCCCACCGCAAAGGCTTTCAAAAACATCAATAATATTTGAAGATATTCCATCCTTTCACCTCTCCAAAACGACGGCATGCGCAATGCACGGAATGCTCTCCCCCTGTCCCGATGACACGGTGGAAAGGAGCGCGCCCGTCGCCGCAAACAAAATGCGCCGAAAGCCGCCCGTCATCATCTTCGTGTAGAGATAGGAGTTGAGCACCACGGCGGAACAGCCTGCGCCGCTCCCGCCCTGAAATTCATCCTCGATCACGTTGTAGATGATCTCGCCGCAGTCGATGTGGTTCTTGCCGATGTCGAGCCCCTTTTCCCACGTTAAGTCTTTCAGAATGCGGCTCCCGAGCGCACCCAAGTCTCCCGTGACGATGAGGTCGTAGTCCTCGGGTTCCTCCCCTGTCTCGCGGAAGTGCGTCAGCAGGGTATCTGCCGCCGCTGGAGCCATGGCGGCACCCATGTTGTTGACGTCGGTAATGCCGAAGTCCACCACCTTTCCGAGAGTAGCCGCCGTAATTTTTACGCCCTTCCCCTCCCGCGCAAGGAGTGCGCCGCCCGCGCCCGTGACCGTCCACTGGGATTGGGGCGGACGGGTCGTGCCGAGTTCCAGCGGATAGCGATACTGCCGCTCCGCCGAAGCGAAATGGCTGCCCGTCGCCGCCACCACGCGGTCGCAATATCCGCCGTCGATAAAAGTTGCTGCGACGGCAAGGCTCTCCGCCATCGTCGAACAGGCGCCGTACACCCCTAAAAACGGCACCGAAAAATCGCGTGCGGCAAAGCTCGCCGAGATGATCTGGTTGAGCAGGTCGCCCGAGACGATCATATCCACTTCCTGCCGTTTGAGCCCCGCGTTGGCAATGGCGCCGTCGATGACGTGGGAGAGCATTTTGCACTCCGCTTTTTCGTAGGTGCTCTCGCCGAACATGTCGTCGGAGAGCGCCGTCTCCACATATCTTCCGATGATGCCCGCACACTCCTTCGTGCCGGCGATCGTGCTCGTTGCAACGATACGAGGAGGCTGTTTGAAATAAATTGTTTGATGCTTCATAGAAAAAACCGCTCGGTTGCAGTGTTTGCATTCGAGCGGTTTTTATGAATTTTCAGGCATTACATGAGCGGGATATACGCTTCGGCATTGAGCGTCAGCGGTGAAAAGATGCCGGCACGGTAGCGGATCGCGCCCTCGGAGGCGATCATGGCGGCGTTGTCCGTGCAGTGCTTCTTTTCGGGGAGCACGAGTTTGAATCCCTCGCTTGCACACATTTTTGTCAGTTCCTCGCGCAAATAGCCGTTTGCGATCACGCCACCGCCCGCCGTGACCGTCCCGACCTTCTTTTCATGCGCGGCTTCGGCAACTTTTTTCACGAGGATGTCGAGCGCGGCATGTTGGAAGGAAGAGGCGACGTCGGCAGGGCTCCACGGCTCCTTCTTCTGCTCTTTGTGATGAACGTAATTGATGACGGCGGTTTTGAGCCCGCTGTACGAAAAATTGTAGCCCCCCGCTCCCTTGAGCATGACGGGAAGAGGCACCGTAGGCTTCCCCTCCCGCGCAAGCGCCTCGATATTCGGACCGCCCGGATAGGGAAGCGAGAGCACGCGCGCAACCTTGTCGAACGCCTCCCCCGCCGCGTCGTCGAGGGTGGAACCGAGCACTTGCTGCTCCATTTCGGACTTCGCGTACAAAATGGCGGTATGCCCTCCGCTTGCAAGCAGTGTGATAAAGGGCGGCTCCAACGTTTCGTCTTCGAGATAGGCAGCCGCGAGGTGCCCGCGGATATGGTTGACCCCGATGAGCGGGATCCCGAGCCCGTAAGCAAGCGCTTTGCCGAAGGAAAGTCCCACAAGGAGCGCCCCCAAAAGCCCCGCCCCGTAGGTAACGGCTACAGCGTCGAGCTGCTCCTTTTTTACGCCCGCACTCTTCAAAGCACGGGAAACCGCCTCGTCGATGACGTCGGTATGGGCGCGGGAAGCGATCTCGGGCACCACCCCGCCGTAGAGCGCCTGCGTGGGCGCGGAGGAAATGATCTCGTCGGACAAAAGTTTCCTCCCGCAGATGACGGCAGCCGCCGTCTCGTCGCAGGAGGACTCAATTCCGAGAATGATTGGGTTTTTTGGGGTTTTGCATAGTACTATGTCAGACATAACTCACGCTTTTTTGAGGTAATCGATGATAAATCCCTGAATATTGCCGTCCATTACCGCCTGAACGTCCCCCATTTCATATCCCGTGCGATGATCTTTGACGAGCGTATACGGGCAGAAAACGTAGGAGCGGATCTGGGAGCCCCATTCGATTTTCTTCGTCTCCCCTTTGAGCGCGGCTTCCTCCGCCATGCGCTGCTCGATCTGCTTTTCGAGCAATTTCGAACGCAGATATTTGAATGCCATCTCTTTGTTTTGCAGCTGGCTGCGCTCGTTCTGGCAGGTGACGACGATCCCCGTGGGGAAATGGGTGATGCGGATCGCTGTCTCCGTCTTGTTGACTTTCTGTCCCCCTGCGCCCGAGGAGCGGTACACATCGATGCGGATGTCTTCATCCTTGATCTCGATCTCGCCGTCATCATCGACTTCGGGCATCACTTCGAGGGAGGCGAAGGAGGTCTGCCGTCGTTTGTTTGCGTCAAAGGGCGAGATCCGCACGAGACGGTGCACGCCGATCTCCGCTTTGAGATAGCCGTAGGCATTCTCCCCTTCGATCTTGAAATCCACCGATTTGAGTCCCGCGGTATCTCCGGGGAGGCGGTCGAGCTCCGTCACCTTAAACCCGTTGGTCTCGGCGTAGCGGCAATACATGCGGTAGAGCATGGCGCACCAATCGCATGCCTCGGTGCCGCCCGCGCCGGCGTGGAGGGCAAGCAGGGCATTGCTGTTGTCGTACTTTCCGCGCAGGAGCGCGCGGATGCGCATCTCTTCGATGTCCTTTTCGGCAACGACGAGCATCTTGTCGAGTTCGGGAACGAGGTCTTCCTCCTCCGTCTCTTCGATGAGGTCAACGATCTCATAGGCGTCGTCGAGCGCTTTTCTGCCCGCGTTGTAGGAGGCGACTTTGCCCTCGATGGAAGAAATTTCCCGCGCGATCTTCTTCGAGCGTTCCAGGTCCTGCCAAACTTCGGGCAATTCCTGTTCTTCCTTCAATTTTTTGAGTTGTTCGGCGCGATTGTCGATGTCGAGGGCATATTTCGCCTCGCCCAGCATCTCTTCGAGCCCTTTGAGTTTTAATCTGTAATCGTCGGCTTTGAACATAATTTTATGGTTTGATGAATTGCTTTTAGTCCGTTTTAGTAACAAGATTCCCTCGGAAAATTGTCATGCCGGACTTCGTAACAACCTTTGCGGCTCGGAATGACGCGCCAACGCGCAAGCAGAGCGCACACTCCCCTCCTCGCATGATTCTTTTCGATCGACGTGAGAAAAGGATCGCGCGAACTCTTAGTACGGTTTCCCGTGGCACTTCTTGTATTTGAGCCCGCTGCCGCAGGGACAGGGGTCGTTGGGACCGATCTTCTTCTGCTTGGGCATGGAGGCGGGGTTGAACTTGCTCGACCCGCTCGTTTTCAGGCTGTCTACATCCACCGCCGTGGGGATCTGCATGCCCTGCGTCTCCACGCCGCGGAGCGACTGCGGCGAACTCGGATTCGCGGGTGCCTTGGCGGGCGCGGAAGAGTCCGCACGTTGGTCTTCGGGACGGGGTTGGGGAGTGATCGTGGGCATCACGCGCTGTGCGGGTTGCTGACGCACTTCGACGCGCACTTTGAGAAGCATCGCCACCGTGTTGGTCTGGATGCGCTCGATCATCTCGTTGAACATCGCGGAGCCCTCTTGTTTGTAAGCGATCACGGGGTCGGTCTGTCCGTAAGCGCGCAAGCCGATCCCCTTGCGCAACTGGTCCATGGCGTCGATGTGGTCGATCCAATTCCTGTCGACATTGCGGAGCAAGATCTGCCGCTCCACGTCGGAAAAGTCGATCCCCGTCTCTTCTTTGAGTTTTGCGATCTTCTCCTCGTATGCCTTCTCCGTGCGTGCGGAGATCTTTTGGAGCGCCTTGGGATAATCCCACTTTTCGAGCTTTTCCCGCGTGACGTAACGGGTCCCCTCGGGCAAGAGCTTTTGTTCGAGCGCCTTGTTGAGGTCGTCTTCGTTCCATTTCTCGGGCGCGTCGTCCGCATTGACCGCGCTTCGAATGACGCTCTCCGCATAATCGGGGATATATTTGAGGATCTGCTCGTGGACATTTTCGCCTTTGAGCACCTTCATGCGTTCGGCATAAATGAGCATACGCTGCTTATTCATGACGTCATCGTATTGAAGCACCGTCTTTCTTGCGCCGAAGTGCTTGCCCTCGATCTGCTTTTGCGCATATTCGATGAGGTTGGAGAGCACCTTGGCTTCGAGACACTCGTCTTCCTGCATCTTCGAACGTTCATAGATGCCCTTCATGCGCTCGCCGCCGAAGCGCTTCATCAGATCGTCTTCGAGCGAGATGAAGAAGATGGATGCGCCGACGTCGCCCTGACGTCCGGAACGTCCGCGGAGCTGATTGTCGATACGGCGGGCTTCGTGACGCTCGGTACCGATGATGCACAGCCCTCCCGCCGCGATGACCTTCTCTTTCTCCTCGTCCGTCTGTTGTTTATAAGATTGATAGAGCTTTTGGTACCGTTCGCGGACGGCAAGCGTCTCCTCGTCCACTTCGGCATAGCTCGTGGCAAGCTCGATGGTGTCGTGTTCGATGCCCTCCTCGCGGAGACGCTTCTTGGCAAGATATTCGGGGTTGCCGCCGAGCAGGATATCGGTACCGCGCCCCGCCATGTTGGTGGCGATCGTGACGGCGCCGTATCTTCCCGCCTGCGCCACGATCTCCGCCTC
>CANQRP010000075.1 GCA_947626305.1 uncultured Clostridia bacterium
GTCACTTTGCACAAGATCACGGGCAAGGTGCTGCCCGAACTCAACGAGGAGTTCGCCAAAAAGATGGGCAGCGACAGCGTGGAAGCATACACGGCAAAGGTGCGCGAACGGCTCGAAAAGAATGCGGCATCCCGTTCTCTCAACGAAACGGAGAACAGCATCATCACCGAGATCGCCAAAACCGCTTCCGCGGAGATCCCTCAGGTCATGATCGACCGCCAGTGCGACGCCTCCCTGCAACGCATGGAATATAACCTCATGTACCAGGGCATCCGGCTCGACGACTATCTTGCCTACATCGGCTCCACCCGCGAAGAGTACAAAAAGAACTTCGAGGAGGAGGCAAAGACCGCCGTTCTCCACCAGCTCATCGTCGAAAAACTCATCTCGCTCGAACACATCACCGCCACCGAAGAGGAGATCGCGGCGAAGGTCGGCGAGCAGGCGGCGGACGTGGGCAAGGAACCCGAAGAATATAAAAAGACGATGGACCCCCGTCAGCTCGAGTACATCGAAAACGACATCAAAGTTACCAAGCTGTTCGAGTTCTTGCAGAAAAACAACGAAATGGTCGCGGAGGAAAAATAATATGAACGAGAAAAACGTACTCATTCCCTATGTGGTGGAACGCACTTCGAGCGGGGAGCGGAGCTATGACCTCTATTCCCGTTTGCTTGAGGACCGCATCATCTTTTTGAGCGGCGAGATCGACGACGCAACGGCGAACACCGTGGTGGCGCAGCTGCTCTACCTCGAGGGGAAGGACCCCTCCAAGGACGTGACGCTCTACATCAACAGCCCGGGCGGTTCCGTCTCCGCGGGGCTCGCGATCTACGATACGATGAATTACATCAAATGCGACGTCTGCACCGTCTGCATCGGCATGGCGGCGAGCATGGCGGCATTCCTGCTCTCCTCGGGCGCGCGCGGAAAGCGCTATGCCCTCAAAAACAGCGAGGTGATGATCCATCAGCCTCTCGGCGGGGCACAGGGTCAGGCGAGCGACATCCGCATTCAGGCGGATCATATCCTGCGCATCAAACAGAAGATGAACGCCATCCTCGCGCAAAACACGTGCAGGACGATCCAGGAGATCGAGCGGGATACGGACAGAGACAATTACCTCACCGCCGAAGAGGCGCTCCAATACGGGCTCATCGACAGAGTGTACGAAAAGCGTTGATCGGCGGGAGTGAACGCCGCAGGCGCCCGCTTCCGAAGCGCGGTCGCCGCACCGATAACCGAACATCATCAGGAGATATATGCCAAAATACGAACAAAGCTGTTCTTTCTGCGGAAAGGAAAAATCCAAAACAAAAAAGTTGATCGCGGGGCCCGACGGGATCTTCATCTGCGACGAGTGCGTGGAGCTGTGCAAGGACATTCTCGATAAAACGCCTTCCTCCGCTCCCGTGGAGCAGGTGGAACTCAAAAAGCCCGCCGAGATCAAAGAGGAGCTCGACCAATATATCGTCGGGCAGGACAAGGCGAAGCGGGTGCTCTCGGTCGCCGTCTACAACCACTACAAGCGCATCAATTCGCTTGCGGCGGGCAATAAGGACGACGATGTGGAGATCGAAAAGAGCAATATCCTGCTCCTCGGTCCCACGGGCAGCGGCAAAACGCTGCTTGCGCGTACCCTCGCCAAGATCCTCAACGTGCCTTTTGCCACCAGCGACGCGACGACCCTCACCGAGGCGGGATATGTGGGCGAGGACGTCGAGAATATCCTCTTAAAGCTCATCCAGAACGCCGATTACGACATCGAACGGGCGCAGCGCGGCATCATCTATATCGACGAGATCGACAAGATCGCGCGCAAAGGGGAGAACGTCTCCATCACGCGCGACGTCTCGGGCGAAGGGGTGCAGCAGGCGCTCTTGAAGATCATCGAGAGCACGGTCGCCAACGTTCCTCCGCAGGGGGGCAGAAAGCATCCCCAGCAGGACTGCATGCGCATCGACACGACGAACATCCTCTTCATCTGCGGCGGCGCGTTTGTGGGGCTCGATAAGATCGTGAGCGCGAGAAAGGACGACACGGGGCTCGGGTTCGGCAGCAAGGTCAAGCTCGGCGAGAACGAGGTGGACTATGCGCTGCTCGACGATGTGAAGCCGCAGGACCTCACCAAGTTCGGGCTCATTCCCGAGTTCGTGGGGCGCATCCCTATTGTCGTCGCCTTGCAGGCGCTCGACGAAGACGCGCTCGTCAGCATCCTGACCCAACCCAAGAACGCCATCATCAAGCAATATCAGAAGCTCGTCGGGTTCGACGGGGTGAAGCTCACGGTGGAGGACGAAGCGGTGCACGAGATCGCAAACACGGCGATCAGGCTCAAAACGGGCGCGCGCGGGCTCAGGACCATCATCGAGGGCATCATGACGGACATCATGTTCGACATTCCCACCGAGAACAACGTGGAAGAGGTCATCATCACGAAGGACTGCGTGGAGAAGGGCGCCCGTCCCAAACTTGTGTATAAAAAGAGCGCGTAAAACGCGCCGAAACGAAAAGCAAGCCTTGCGGCTTGCTTTTTTCAAATTCCCACTCCGAAGAACAGGTTCGGTTCCACTCCGAATTTTTCGTAAAACGCCCGGATGCTGTCGTAGCCGGGCTTTTTCTTTCCTTGTAACCATTGGCTGACGGTCGTTTGATGTACGCCGAGGATGTCCGCCAACTGCTGCTGGCTCAAATCATGGCTTGTCATGATGTCTTTTATGATCTCACGGTACGGCATAGATAAATCATATAATTTTTTAAGACGAAAGACTTGACATAAGACTAAAGTATTGATATAATTATGTAAAATACCGAGGAGGACGGATATGGAAAAAAGTACGGAAGAGGGGAAATATCCCGAAAAAGCATCTTTGCAGGAGTGGTTCGACCGACACAAAGGCGTCGTAAAGTTGATTTGGCTGGGAATGGTCCTCATTTTGCTGTTGATGATCTTTCTCGCGCTGCGTCTCTATGGCATTACGTTCATGGAGAACTACGCATTTTATGCGTCGGGCGGGTCGACTTTCCTATCGGGCGGGTCGCGCGTCACGGGATTTGACAGCAATGCCACAAATGTAACGGTGGATAATCATCCCGACATCGACGGATGTATTCGTTTTGTGACGATTTCGGACGAAGAGATAGATTTCGATGCGGGCAATGCCGACAAAGCGGTTCACGTCGATGCCTATTGGTATCGGTTTGAAAACAAAACTGCCGCTCGGGAATATTTGAACAAGTTGGGAGAAGAAAAGGGCAGAAAGCGGTATGTTTTGAACGAATACTTATTTGACGACCCGGATATCGATGACGAAGCGACCTATTCGAGTACCGCGCTGAGCAGGGCGGCATATGCGGCGCATCCGCTTTTGTTCGGCGAGATCGTCTATCGCGCATTCGTTGCGTTTGATTTTACCGGTTTTTCCATGTGAGGTGAAAAGAATGAAGAAATTAGGAAAGACGATGATCGGATTCATTGTATTCGCCGTAGTCATTGTTGTGATCTCTTTGATGTTGATGCTGCCTCCGGGAAAAGATCGTGAAAAACTCTATGTCGTATTTGACGAAGCAAAGGTCGAATATACGGCTTATACACCAAAAGGACGACAATTCGCAGATGGCTCCTTGGTCTATAACGCCGATTATGCGGAAGACGCTTTGGAGGAATTGTCGAAGTTGGCGTCGCAATCAAATACAGCCGCCTTCGGAAGCGATACCGTCTGGGTAAAGATGTGGGGTGAATTTTCCATCTCGGACGAGGATCATGTCCTTCACGGAAGTTATTATATCTTTCGAAGAGGATGCGATCGGGTTTACGAGGCATTGAAGGACATGGGGATCCCTGTAGTTCGGCGGGGGAACTATCTGTTTCTCTTTTTGACGATCGGCATGAAACCCGATAATGTTATGGAAATTTTCGACCGTATGGGCGGAGAAAAGGCGCAAAATTTTTAAGTGTCCGGAGCTGCGGAAGGGCGGCGGAAAAAGGCGATCCCAACGGTTTGCCTTTTTTTATTTCGAAAACCCTTTGCTGTCCCCCGCGAAAGCGGGGGAAAGCGAATTTTTACCACCACCATGCGGTTTGCTTTTGTTTCCTTATATATAGGGAAATGCATTGTGCAAAATATACAATCTCGCGGGGGATGTTTGTAATAATTGCCTATTGCATTTTCCTCCGGAAAGTTGTAAAATAAGAACAGAAATTGATTTTGGAGGAAATTATGTCCGGTCTTTTACTCAAAGGCATCAACAAGGTCTATCCCGGCGGCAACCAGGCAGTGTTCAATTTCTGCCTCGAGATCCGCGACAAAGAGTTCATGGTATTCGTCGGTCCCTCCGGTTGCGGTAAATCCACTACCCTCCGTATGATCGCCGGTCTCGAAGAGATCTCTTCGGGCGAACTCTATATCGACGGCAAGCTCGTCAACGACGTCGTTCCCAAGGACAGAGATATCGCCATGGTCTTCCAGAACTACGCGCTCTATCCCCACATGTCCGTGTACGACAACATGGCGTTCGGCTTGAAACTGAGAAAAGTCCCGAAGGAAACCATCGACGAAAAGGTCAAGGCGGCAGCCGAGATCCTCGGCATCACCGAATACCTCTCCCGTAAGCCGAAGGCTTTGTCAGGTGGTCAGCGCCAGCGTGTTGCGCTCGGTCGTACGATCGTCCGCGAACCCAAGGTCTTCCTTCTCGACGAGCCTCTTTCCAACTTGGATGCAAAGCTCCGTGCGCAGATGCGTACCGAGATCAGTAAGCTCCACGCCCGTCTTGCCACCACCTTCATCTACGTCACGCACGACCAGATCGAGGCAATGACGATGGGTACCCGTATCGTTGTCATGAAGGACGGCTTCATGCAGCAGGTGGATACCCCTCAGAACCTTTACGACTATCCCATCAACCTCTTCGTCGCTGGCTTCATCGGCACCCCTCAGATGAACTTCTTCCGCAACGCCACCCTCACGCAGGAAGGCGGCAAGGTGTACGTCAACTTCATCGGCGACAATAAGATCGTTCTTCCCAAGACGGTCGTTGCCAAGATCAAGAACCTCGACGAGTACATCAACACCGGGAAAGAAGTCACCCTCGGCGTCCGTCCCGAAGATATCCATCAGGACGATCTGTTCATCTCCAACTCTCCCGAGACCGTTGTCAAGGCGAAGATCGACGTCATCGAAAAACTCGGCGCCGAAATGCAGATCTACTGCGACCTCGACTATAAGACGGACAAGACGACCATTGTCGACAGCACGTCCCAGATGATCGCGAAGATCTCTTCCCGTGCCACCGTTACCCTCGGCGAAGTGGTAGAGCTTGCGTTCGACGCAAAGCACATCCACCTCTTCGACGGTTACACCGAAGCTACGATGCTCGAGAGAGACGAGCACTACGACGTCATCCCCGAGAATGCGGAAGGCGCGGCGTTCGTCCCCCCCACACCTCAGGAGATGAAGGCGCAGATCGATGCGGCGAGAGTTGTCACCAAGGAAATGAAGAAGCAGGCAAAGCACGACGCCAAGATGGAGGCAAAGCGTGCGGCTGCGGAGGGCGCTGCGGCTCCCACGGACGAGAACAAGCCCGAAGAATAATTTCCGAATCACCAAAGAGCGTCCCGAGAGGGACGCTCTTTCTTTGCGGCGAATCGGTTGACAAACGCCGCAAAAACATGTAAGATAGAGATGATTTTTTTCCAAGGAGGAGCGGATATGGCGGAAGTTTTTCTCGACGGCTTTTTAGACGCGTTAAAGCTGCTGCCTTTTCTGTTCGTCCTCTATATTCTCATCGAAATTTTGGAGCATCGCACCGCCATGGGGCGCCCCGGCAGGGCGATCACGGGCAAATTCGCCCCCCTTATCGGCGGCGCGGCGGGGCTCGTGCCCATGTGCGGCTTCTCCGTCATGGCGAGCAAACTCTATCAAAAGAAGTACCTCACGGTGGGCACGCTGTTTGCCGTCTTCATCGCCACGAGCGACGAGGCGCTCCTGGTGCTCGCGCTCTCCTCGTTGCCCGTTCTCGAAAAAGTGTTCACCATCCTCGCCCTTGTCGGCGTCAAGTTCGTGTTGGCGGTGGGGGTGGGCTACGGAATCGACTTTATTGCGGCGCACTGCGGCGTCCGCCCCACTCTAAGGGAAGCGCTCGTTCCCGAACATGAACACGAACACGAACATGAACATGAACATGAACATGCACACAAAAATGTGCATGACCGCGAACACGATGTAGGCGAGCTCTCCGTCTGCGAGCACAAGCATGAGAGCAAGTGGACGCTCTATCTCTTTTCTCCGCTTCTGCACGCCCTTCAAGTGGCGGCGGCGGTGTTCGTATTCAACGTTTGCTTCGGGCTCCTGTTCTATTTTATCGGGCAGGAGAAGGTCGTCGGCTTCTTGCAGGGGGCGGGATATTGGTATCAACCCCTCGTCGCCGCGCTTGTGGGGCTCGTGCCCAACTGTGCGTCGAGCGTAGTGCTCGCCGAGACGTATGCGCTCGGCGGCATCGGCTTCTCGGCGCTCCTCGGCGGGCTCGTTACCAACGCGGGGCTCGGCGTGCTCGTTCTCTTCCGCGAAAGAAAGGAATGGGGGCGCAATTTGCTCATCTTGGGCGCAACTTTTTTGCTCGGCGTGCTGTTCGGTTACGCCGCCGGCGCCATAGAAATTTTCATCTGATATTGAAGGGAGGTCGGGTATGTGTCTTGCCGAGTTCCTACCGAAGAGAAGCGAAGAGATGCACGAAAGGATCTTGTTTGCGGAGAGATCGGAGGAGGTAAAGCGGACGCTCGGCTGTTCTGCGGGAAAGGTGCTCTTGCTCTCGGACGACGGTTCGCTCTCGGAGTTTTCGGCATTCCCGCGGGCGATCTCCCTGATCTTCGACGGCGACGCGCTGCCGCTGTTCGCAATGCCGGACGGCGTATCCCGCGTGATTGCCTCGGGCGGGAGGGAGACCCTCCTGTCCGCCCGCTATTTTGCCGACGTCCGCCGCATCCCCTGCACGCTCTTTCCGCAGTCGGCGACGCTCGACGGCGTGTTCGAGCCCTGCGGGGAGATCGCGCTCGGCGGAAAAAGACTCCTCTCACCGCTTGCGGAGGGAGAGTGCGTCTGCGACGAAGCGTGCCTCGCTCCCACTTTGGCGGACGGGTTTGCGCGGCTGCTCCTCACCCGCCTTGCCCGCGCGGAGGCGGAGGCGCTCACGGATGCCGTGAGCGCGCGGATTGCAGAATATTTCATCACTGAGACGCCTATTCTGTACGTTTACTGCGAGATTGCTGTGATTTTGTTTTAAAATAAAGAAATCAGCGATCTGCACCGCGATCAT
>CANQRP010000076.1 GCA_947626305.1 uncultured Clostridia bacterium
TGAGGAAGCCGCCGTCCACGCCGATCTCGCCGAACTCATTCTCGATGAGCACGACTTTCTCGCCGACGTACGCCTCTTTGAGCAATTTTTTGATGAGCGTCGTCTTTCCCGCGCCCAAAAATCCCGAAAAAATATCGATTTTTATCATAATAACTCCTTTAGGGTTCACCATGCCGAAAAAATAAGGTGCCCCCTTTCCTACCCTCCCCCCAACAAGTTGGGGGGAGGCGAATAAAAGTTCTTCCCCAATTACTGCGCGGAGCAGGGTTCCCCTGCGGCAGCGCACACAATTTGCCGCACACTTACGGCTTGTTGTCCGATGCAACGAACGAGAGGACAAACAAGTTAAGACGCAAAGAAAGTTTCCTCACGGCGTTTCTTTTCGAGCAACGCGAGCAAAGAATTGTGCGAAACTAACTCAGAATGCCCAATTTCCGTTCTTGAAGATCTGCACCCTGTCGCCGTTTTTGGTGACGCCCACAACTTCCAGATCCTCGCTGCCGATCATGAAATCGACGTGGATCATACTGTCGTTGATGCCCTTGGCGTGGATCTCCTCATTCGTCATGTTCTCAAACCCCTTGATGCACTCGTTGAATCCCCGCCCGAGCGCCAAATGGCAGCTTGCGTTTTCGTCGAACAAAGTGTTGTAGAACAGGATCCCCGCGTTGTTGATGGGAGAATCGTACGCAATGAGCGCGCACTCGCCGAGCATCTTCGCCCCTTCGTCCATGGAGATCATCTTTTCGAGAAGATGTTGGTTCTTCTTTGCCTTGACTTCGACGACCTTGCCGCCCTCGAAACGCACGGAGAAATCTTCGATGAGCTCGCCCTGATAGGAGAGCGGCTTGGTGGAGTAGACGATCCCCTCCGCCTCCCCCGCCTTGGGAGAAATGAAGATCTCCTCGGAGGGAATGTTGGGATTGAAGTAGGCGCCCTCGATGGTCTCTTCGCCGCCGCCCTTGAAAGAACTTTCGGGGATGAGCCCCACCTTGAAGTCGGTCCCGTTCTTCGACTTATATTCGAGCGAGACGAGCTTCAAACGGTTGAGATAGTCGCACCGCTGGGCAAGTTCGTCGTTGTGGCGCGCCCAATCGCGAACAGGGTCGCTCCCGTCCGCACGCGAGGCAGTCAGAATGGCGTCCCACAGCTTTTCGACGGCGGTATTCACCATGAGGTCGGGAAACACCTTCTTCGCCCACGCTTTGGAAGGGACCGCCGCGATACACCACTGGTACTTGTTCTCCATGGCGTCGCGATAGGGTTTTACCACCTTGGTGCGGGACATGCGCACCGCCGTGAACTTCTCCTGGTCGACCCCCGCGAGCCCGTCGGGGTCCTCCGATTCGATGTAGAGCATGGCGGGAAGCTCCGTTTTGCGGAGTTCGAGCTTTTCGAGCTCCCACTTTTCGATCTTTTTGAGCGCGTCCTCCCGCATATACTTATAGTGGAGCTTGGTGAGCGGCTGATGCGACCACTCCACCGTCACTTTGCCCGCGCCGGCGCGGTAGAGTTCCTCCACCACCATTTCGACGAACTCGGGCTGGTCGAGCTCCGCAGTCACCATGACCCACTGCCCCTTCTTGACGTTGACGCCCGTTTTCGCGAGCAACTTCGCATATCTTCTGAGCTGAATCTTATTCATGATATTCTCCTTTGAACTTTCTTTCCTTATTATACCCACATTCTTCCGATTCGTCAAACAAAAACGCGGGTAGCCCGCGCTTTTTCCCTATTTTGTGTATACTATGTCAGACGTAGTACTGTGCTACCGCACTCCATGGAGCGTTTTACATCGATCACGCGCTGGTTGGAGGAGCCGCGGAACTTCAAACGGATGTCTTTGAGTTCTTCTTTGAACCTGCCGTCCACCAGAACATCGATGAGCGAGACGAGCTCGCGCGTACACTCCGTCTGCACTTCCCGCTCGGCGATCCCCCCTTCCGAATAGGTGTATCCCGTAAAGCACCAGATGTCTTTTTGGGGAAACGCCGCCCGCACCCGCCGCACAAAGGGCAGAAGAGCGCGCTGATTTTCGGGCTCGAACGGGTCGCCGCCGAGAAGGGTGAGCCCCGCGATGTAATCGGGGGAAAGTTTTTCGAGAAGGAATGCCTGCGTCTCCTCGGTGAAGGGCTTTCCGTAGGAAAAATCCCACGCCACCGCATTGAAACAGCCCTTGCAGTGCCGCCTGCAACCCGAAACAAAGAGGGAGACCCGCACTCCCTCTCCGTTTGCAATATCATAAGGTTTGATCTCGGCATAGTTCATAGTAATGTTCGATTCGGGGGAAATAATGTGCCCCCTTCCCTACCCTCCCCCCGCTTTGCGGGGGGAGGCAAGAAAAAGACAAATTACTGCGCGTTGGAAAATCGCCATTTTCCATAAGCTTTGGGCGGCAGGTACCGCCGCAAAGCCCGTCGCGTTTGCCAACGCTCCTGTCGCGGCGCAGTTCACAGCGCACCGCGCTGTTGAACAGAATTGCGCCACTCCACCCACAATTTGCCGCACTCTTACGGCTTAGTGTACAAGCCAAGCGAATGAGAGGTTGACTTCGTTGATGTACCGTGCCTATTTCCTCACGGAAAAATATTTTGCGCCGGCAAAAGATTTTTCATGAACCCTTACAGGTGCAAAACGCGGTCCCGGATCTCCTGCGTGCGACCCTGGTTCCAATACTGGGTGCCGATGTAACCGCAGGTGCGGCGGGCAACGTTCATCTTGCTCTGGTCGCGGTTGTGGCAGTGCGGGCATTCCCAAAGAAGTTTGCCGTCTTCCTCCACGATCCTGATCTCCCCGTCGTAGCCGCATACCTGGCAGTAGTCGCTCTTGGTGTTGAGTTCGGCATACATGATATTGTCGTAAATATACTGCATCACGGAGAGGACGGCGGGGATATTGTCCTGCATGTTGGGCACTTCCACATAGGAGATGGCGCCGCCGGGCGAGAGCTGCTGGAACTCGCTCTCGAATTTGAGTTTGGTGAAGGCGTCGATTTCCTCCGTCACGTGCACATGGTAGCTGTTCGTGATGTAGCTCTTGTCGGTAACGCCCTCGATGATCCCGAACCGCTTTTGGAGCGCCTTGGCGAACTTATATGTCGTGCTTTCGAGCGGCGTGCCGTACAGCGAGAAGTCGATATTGTGGAGTTTTTTCCACTCCTTGCACTTGTCGTTCATGTGCTGCATCACGGAGAGCGCGAACGGCTTTGCCTCGGGGTCCGTATGGGACTTGCCCGTCATATACTTCACGCACTCATACAGCCCCGCATAGCCGAGGGAGATCGTGGAATACCCGCCATAGAGCAATTTATCGATCGTCTCCCCCTTTTTGAGGCGGGCGAGCGCACCGTACTGCCACAGAATGGGCGCAGCGTCCGAAAGCGTCCCCTTCAAACGGTTATGACGCTCCATGAGCGCGCGGTGACAGAGTTCGAGACGTTCGTCGAAGATCTTCCAGAACTTCTCCACATCGCCGCCCGAGGAGAGCGCGACGTCCGGCAGGTTGATGGTGACGACCCCCTGATTGAATCTGCCGTAGTACTTCGGCTTGCCGTTTTCGTCGACATACGGCGTGAGGAAGGAACGGCACCCCATGCAGGTGTAGCAATGCCCTTCCCCGTTCTTGTCCACCTTGTATTCGAGCATCTTCTTTTCGGAGATATAGTCGGGCACCATGCGCTTTGCGGTGCATTTTGCGGCGAGTTCGGTGAGATACCAATACCGGCTCCCCTCCCGCACATTGTCCTCTTCGAGCACATAGATGAGCTTGGGGAACGCAGGCGTTACCCAGACGCCCGCCTCGTTCTTGACGCCCTGAATGCGCTGGTCGAGGGTCTCCTCGATGATCATGGCAAGGTCGGCACGCTCGCGCTCGTTTCTCGCTTCGCCGAGATACATGAACACGGTGACGAAGGGAGCCTGTCCGTTGGTGGTGAGCAGGGTGACGACCTGATATTGGATGGTTTGAATGCCCTTCTTGATCTCTTCGCGCAGGCGCTTTTCGGCGATCTTGTTGACGGTATCCTCCATCACGCCGACTTCCGCAAGTTCTTCCCGCACCTCGGCGCGGATCTTTTGGCGGCTGACGTCCACAAAGGGAGCGAGATGGGTAAGGGAGATGGATTGCCCGCCGTACTGGTTGGAGGCGACCTGCGCGATGATCTGCGTCGCGATGTTGCAAGCCGTGGAGAAAGAGTGCGGCTTTTCGATGTACGTCCCCGAGATGACCGTGCCGTTTTGCAGCATGTCTTCGAGGTTGACAAGATCGCAGTTGTGCATGTGCTGCGCAAAATAGTCGGCATCGTGGAAATGGATGATGCCTTCGTCGTGCGCTTCCACGATGTCGCGCGGGAGCAGGATGCGGCGCGTGATGTCCTTGCTGACTTCGCCCGCCATATAATCGCGCTGCACGGAGTTGACCGTGGGGTTTTTGTTGGAATTCTCCTGTTTTACTTCTTCGTTATTGCATTCGATGAGGGTGAGGATCTGCGCGTCGGTGGTGTTGGAACGGCGGATGAGCGCACGGGTATAGCGGTACGTAATGTACTTGCGCGCCACGGCAAACGCCTTTTGGTCCATGATCTGGTTCTCCACAAAGTCCTGCACTTCTTCGACGCTGACCGCGCGGTTGAGGTCGCCCGCCAGAGCCGTGACTTTTTCGGCGATGAGCCGGATCTGTTCCTCGGAAAGCCGGTTGTCTACACTGACTTCGTCGTTCGCCTTGCGGACCGCGTTGATGACTTTTGCAACGTCGAATCCGACTTCCGCACCGTTTCGCTTGATGATCTTCATGATTTTTCCCTCTCTTTCGGTAAAAAACGTTCCCTCAAAAGGGAACGCTATCATCATACTACATATTCAATTTCTTGTCAAGCATTTGGCACTAGATTTTGGAAAAAAAATTTTATGCACCACTATATCTTGTGGTATTCGGAGGTGTTTTCAATATATTTAATGTGAAACACGGGGCGCAGTTTTTTCACGGAAACGGACGGCAAATGCCGACAAATGCCGAAAAGAGGGGGCGGCAATTGCCGACGATAATGAGAATGATAATGAGACTGAAAATGAGAATGAAAATAGAAATGAAAAAGAGAATGAGAATGGGCAAAGCGGAGCTCCCACTGTCATACCGAGGGCGTAAGCCCGAGTGTATCCCACCGGTTATCTCACACCCAATGGGATTCTCTCCTCCCTCGCGTTGCTCGGTCGTCGGAATGACAGGAAGAAATAAGGATGAGATGTCTCGACTAACGCTCGACATGACATTTTAAGAACGGCGCTCCCAATTGTCACCCTGCCCCGCCCGCACGTTCCATGTTGCCGAAGGGCGGCACGAGGAGCGCCGGCGACGAAGTAGCGCAGCGAAGTGAGGCGAAGCCGAAGGGTCGCCGCGGTATGAAAAATATCAGAATTCTACCACGTTGACGCTCTGATAGATCTCTTCGTATTTGTTCTTCGTAAAGGAGATGGTGCCGAACGTCGTCACCGTGGCGGTGCCCGCCGCAACGCCCGCACGCAGGATCTCCGGAAGGTCTGCCCCTTCCTTCATCCTCACGGCGGCGGCGGCGACCATGCCGTCTCCCGCACCTACCGTGGAGTTGACCGCCACGTTGATGCTCTTGCAATAATAATTCTTTTTTCCGTCCGTGATGACCGCGCCGTGCTTGCCCAAAGAGAGCAGCACCGTCTTCGCGCCGCGGTCCAACAGCTCGTAACAGCCGGCGAGCATGTCGTTCTTGTCTTTGAACTCTCTGCCCAGCGTCTCTTCGAGCTCTTCGAGATTGGGTTTGACGAGATCGACTTCCGCTTCGAGTGCGGAGAAGAGGCGCTCGCCCTCGGTATCCACGATCTTTTTGGAGCGGGGGTCGACCGCACGGAAGAGTTCGCGATAGTAACTTGCATCCACCCCGCGCGGGAGACTGCCCGAAATGACCGTGACTTCCGCCCGTGCGGAGAGGTCGCGGATCATCTGCAAAAGTTCCACGAGTTTCTCGTTCCCCACCTGCCCGCCGACGTCGTTGATCTCGGTGAGCATGCTCTTCTTGTCGATGCACTTGTAATTTTCACGGACTCTGCCGCTGTTCCATACAAAGGTGAACGGGACGCCCTCGATGTCGAGCGCGTGCTCGAACATGGCGCGGTTCTCATTGTACATGAAGCCCGTGGTGTGCGCCTCCGCTCCGAGGCGCGCGACTCCGATCGCAACGTTGATTGCCTTCCCCGTGAAGGAAAGGGTCTTGTTGCGCACGATGTTCACCTTTCCCACGTTGAGCGCGTCCAGCTCGATGGTGACGTCGATGCTCGGGCTCATGCAAACTGTCAATATCATTCTCTTCTCCCTGCGCTGCGGTCCCCTACTTCGTACCGCCCGCGCCGAACCGATCTCTCGGTCTCTTACATTATAATACTTTTTTATGACGATTTCAATAGGTTCACGGAAATATTTTTCCTTTTTTTCACATCATTCACAATAAGGAAGGGGCAGTCGCTCTCCCGCCCGCCCCCGCGCGGCGCGGGGGCGGGCGGGAGACCCCACAAAAAAAGAGCCGATTGGCTCTTCTTTCGTAAAAACCCTCCGTTACATGGAGATCATTTGCAGCGTTTCGTAGAGCTCGTAGTTGAACTTCTTCTTCATGGAGACCGCTTCGATGATGTCCATATCGATGATCTCGTTTTTATGGATGCCGACCACGCGGTTGCCGATGCCGTCTTTGAGGAGCCGCACCGCCTTGTTGCCGAACTGCGCCGCGAGCATCCTGTCCGCCATCGAGGGAGAACCGCCGCGCTGGATATGGCCGATCGTCGTCGCGCGGACGTTGTAGGTGGTGACTTCCTGCAATTTCTTGGCGAATTCGTCCGCGCTGCAAGCGCCCTCCGCCACCACGATGATGTTGGAGTGCTTGCCGTTCGCGCGGGAGCGGTTGATGCGCATGACGATGTCGTCCATGTCGTAGGCGATCTCGGGAACGACGATGATCTCCGCCCCCGACGTGATGCCCGTGTAGAGCGCGATGTCACCGCAATGTCGCCCCATGACTTCCACCACCGAGATGCGCTCGTGGCTGTTCATCGTGTCGCGCAGTTTGTTGATGACGTCGTTGCAGGTATTGACCGCCGTATCGAAGCCGAGCGTGTAATCGGTATATTCGAGGTCGTTGTCGATGGTGCCCGGGATTCCGATCGTGGG
>CANQRP010000077.1 GCA_947626305.1 uncultured Clostridia bacterium
GTCGAATATGTGCTCGAACGGGCACTTTCCCATCTTCTCCTCTACTATGTCTATGGGGACGGAATGGTGAACGAGAATGCGAGAAACCGCTATGCGGTCATGTACCAAAACGTCATGAAACAGATCGAAGGTCGTCCGGTGACCGATCCGGCGGAAAAGGCGAAGAGTTCGTCGTCGTGGAAGGACGATGCCGTCGCATATTCCTATGTGTTGCATCGTGACATATGCCTCAATCACCGTTGGCGGATCGGAAGGACGGAAAATGCGTCCGCACACGGCGTGAAGGAGATCGAAGAAGGGACTTGCAGCATCGAGGATATGCTCGATCACGGCATCTACGGCTGTTGGTCGTTCAGCGCGGTCGGACCTCAGGGCTATGGGAGAGCCATCAACGACTGGACGAATGCCGACTTCGACTTCACACCGACCCAGCAAAGCGAATTCGTTGAACGGATGCAGGGTAGGACGCTTCGCCAGGAACTCGAACTCAGCGAATTCCCCGTCGAAGAATGGGAAAAGTCCGACGTCGGACTAATCTTTTGGATCGACAGAGTGTGGGAAGGCTGGAATTGGAGCGGGATCCGCCATTGGGTCAATTATTATGCGGATATGATGCTCTGGGATGAGACGGCAATCGCACGGAGAAGAGTCACCCATGAAGCAGATAACTGCAGGATCGAACAGTATGCTTTCGGATTCATTGCACAGTAAGGTCATCATTATGCGGAAGATCTTCTCGATCGTCGCGGCGATATTTTTGCTCATCCTTTGCGCCGATGGGGCGTCGAGTTGCAAGCCGCGCGAGGAAACTCCCGGGAAAGGGAGAGCCGCCGTATATCTCTATCTATGCGGCAGCAGTTTGGAGACGAAATCGGGCGCGGCGACCCAAAATCTCTCCGAGATATTGAGTGCAAAGTTGCCAGAAAATACCGACGTTGTCATCGAAACGGGAGGCGCAAAGAAATGGCGCGGGCACGGGATCGCGGCGGATGTGCTCACAAGGTATGCGGTGCAGGGCGGAACGCTCAAAGTATTGCAACGTTTGCCCAATGCCTCAATGGGCTCGGGGGAGACGTTTTCGGAGTTTATCGGATTTTGCCTTGAAAATTATCCCGCCGAAAAGACGGCGCTCATCTTATGGGATCACGGCGGCGGGAGTACGGGAGAGATCTGTTTTGATGAAAACTTCGGCATGTCCTCCCTCAATTTGGAAGAGATCGGCAACGCGTTGAAAGCACGAAACGCCCGTTTTGATATGATGGGGTTCGACGCATGCCTCATGGCAACGATGGAGACCGCTGCGTTTGCCGCAAATTATTCGGAATATCTGCTTGCGTCGGAAGAGATCGAGCCTGCGGGCGGATGGGATTATACCGCCTTTTTGGAAGCGTTTTCGGTCGGCAAGGAGACGGAAGAAATCGGAAAAACCGTCTGCGATGCGTATATGGCGAAGTGCATCCGTGCGGGCAAGGGGAGCAGTGCGACGCTCTCGTTGTTCGATTTAAGTCATTACGGGGAATTTGCTGACGCCTTCGATTCCTTTTCTGCGGGACTTCTTTCGGCAGTCGACGGCGATGGATTGGAAAATTTTCATATCGTTAATGCCACGCAGCAGACCTCAAAGTTCGGCGCAAACGGCTATGAAGAGGGCAGCAGCAATCTCATCGATCTCTACGGATTCGCAAAAGCCCTTGCGGGTTTCAACGAAAGGGCGGAAGAACTGCTCTTCGGCATTGAAAAACTTATCTCCTACAACGTGAACGGAACGGGGCGAAGCGGTTGCGGCGGGGTATCCCTATACTTTCCCTTGAAATATGACAAAGCCGAGCTGGAACGATATCTTACATTATGTCCGAGCGAAAATTATAAAAAATATTTCGGGAGAATCTATTCGGACATCCCCGAAGAGACGATCGCTTTTTCCGATCGCGGCAGCGCGGAAGGGGGCGTTTTTCAGATCTCGCTGACGGAAGAGAGCCGAAAATATATCAAATCAGTGGAATTTACCCTGTTGCAGTCGGAAGGTGAAGGAGATGAGCGAACGACGAAATGTATGGGGGTGGACAACGACGCCGAAGCGGATTGGGAGTCGCTTACCTTTTGCAGCAATTTTCGCGGCACTTGGCTTTCGCTCGGAAACGTCTATCTTTACTACAATGTCTTGGAGAGCAACGAGTGCCATATCATCTTTTCAGCGCCTGTGCTTGTCAACGGGGAGCGGAGCAATTTGCGCTTCATGTTCGTGTGGGATGAGGGGGCGTTCAACGGCGGGAAGTATGAGGTCATCGGGCTTTGGGACGGGTTGGATCAAAACGATCTTGCGGAGAAGGGAATCCGTCCGCTGAAAGAGGGGGATTGGATCACCGTATTGACGCGCGAGTCGGAGACAGCGCAGGCAGACGGAGAATTTGAACTGATAGAAGGAGAAACTGTGACGATCGGCGCGGACGGGGGAGAGATCAAGGAACTTCCCGTGTCGGGAAACGAGTTTGAATATATGTTCCTCGTGACGGATATTTTTGGGAATCGGTTTTATTCAAACAAGGCGTTGTTGCGGATGAAATACAGCTTTGAAGAGCTGCTCGACAACCCTCTGCCCGACGGAGTGCCCGCCGCCGACGTCCTTGAAATTTTACCTTAATAACCGGAAAAATTTGTGGCTTGCTGTCCCCTTATATTGGGGGAGTGCGGACATTTGAGCATAATGATATGGCACTCAAAACATCAGACGCTCTGCTCCGAGCCCTTATCGTCATGCCGAGGCGCAGCCGAGCTTAGGTTGAGACACCCAAGGGGCTCCTCTCGCCCTGCGGGCTCGGAAGAGAGAGATCACATCTCGTAGTCATCGAAACGAATCGTTATTTCTCCTTGCCCCAAGTCACGTTTTGTAACGGTGTAGCTTGTTTGGAAGGGATCCGCTTCGGCGTGGATGATCACAGTGATCGTTCGCTCGCCAAGGCGGTTGATCGTGAAACGCCCATCGGGATCGGTCGTATAGCCTTGCGTGATCTCCACGTCGGAAATTCCGTTGACCGAAATTTCGGTATTTGCGATCGGAACATCGTTTTTATCAAGTAAGATAACCGTAACGTTTGCCGTCATGGAAGCTTCTTTGCCGCAGCCGATCAGCGAAAACAACATCGCGAACATCAGAAAAAGAGTCATGCCCAGTTTCGTTTTTGCCATAGATAAAAACCTCCGAAATCGTTTTTCTGCTATTTAGATGTGTTTTTTGTCCGCTTTTGTTGGGATTTTATGTGAGTTTTTGAAAATAAGCCAAAATATGACCGACACCACAACAAACAGAACTGCGAATACGACAACGGAGAAGTCGAAGGAGATGTGTGCCGTCTGTCCCGGGATCTCGGGCACGGCATTGATCTGCAAAACGTAATTGACCAACCGCTCTATCGATCCCACCCCCGACAAAAGGATGGCAAAGAGAAGCGTCGATAGAGTGACCCTCAATTTTTTTAGCGAAGTGTTATAGAGCCATTGGACCGTTTCGATCGGTTTCCCAAGCATTTTTGCAATTTCTCTGTGGGTGTATCCCCCCAAAACTTTCAGGGAAACGATTTGACGACGTTCCTCATTCAGCCCTTTGATTATGGAATAGAATGCTTCCATGTCGACGAAATCGCGGATGTCCCAATCTTCGACGATCGGCCCGAACGGCATGTTGTCGAGGGAAAGTTTGGGCTTGTCCTTTCTCAAAAACATTAAGGTTTCATTCTTTACGACGGTATATAGCCATGTCAACTCGTTGAAAGTTGGAAATTTCTCCGCCTCCAACAGCAGTATTTTGTATATAACGTTATGTACGATGTCTTGACTGACGTCCTCTTTTTTCACAATGGAAAACGCAACGCCATACATCTTGTTATAATGGTGCCGGTATAACAGAGCAACGTCTTCGCGGCGTTGCCCATGTCTCAAGAGCTCGAATATCTCGCCGATCGTCATGCGGTTATTTTCAGACATAAACACCGCCCCTCCGTTATATTTAGATGCGAACGTATCGGGCGCTTGTTGGCGTTTTGAAAAAATTATTTTGAATTGTATGTTTTGGCTCGATTAGAACATACTTGATTCGTCATTTCGCCCCGCGCTGCTCCCAATATGTCATTTCGTCCCGCGTGAAGTTCTGATTCTCTAAGCGCGGCACGAGCCGTAGGCGAAGTGCCAAGCGTAGCGCGCGGAGAAATCTCGCTTTATTATAATGCTGTAGAGACCCATTCGACTCCACTTCGTTCCGCTCAGGGTGACATTTGGGAGGGTTGTTTCTCATCTCCCCAAAAGAGGGTTAAAACATCTTAATTTTCTTCCAAACTTCGTCAATGGGCGATTTTGCGCCTTCAAAATTCGACCATGCAATCTTGAACCTTTATTATTGTTGTTCTCCTGCAACAATTATAACATAGACAGACGCGGAAAAGCAAGCGGGGAGATCAGGACGTCTTGCCGATATTCGGACCTTTGTACTGTTTTTCGGGCGGGGCGGAACCGACGAGCGTGATCGCCTTTTTCGGACACAAATTTACGCAACGGTAGCAGAGGACGCATTTTCCGAGCGGCTTTGCCTTTTTATTTTGCAGGAGCAGGTTTTCGGCGTGACAGTTTTCGGCGCACAGCCCGCACCCCACGCAACGGGTTTCGTCCACTTTGAGCGCGCGCCGCTTTTCGCTCTCTCCCTTGCGGAAAAACTTGCGCTGGGTAAAGTAGCCCACGGCATGCGAGAGGGGAGAAAAGCCCCGTTTATGCGCTCTTCCGCGCCGACAAATTTGCGCGGCGAATCTGTCGGCGCGCCTTTCCGCCTTTTCAAGCACGGGAGCGAGCTCTTCGCCGTTTTTAATGGGGAATATCTTGCAGTCGGCAAGGTTATTCGGCATATTGAACATTTCCGCGCCGACGATCTCGCCGCCGTACTTTTTCACCGTCCGCCCGAGGCTTGCCGCACCGTCGCCCGAATAAAAGTATTGCGTTTCGGCGATCAAAATTTGCTTGCCGCGGAAGAGCCCGCCGTAGCGGTGCACGAAATTCCGCATGGGAATGGGCGGCGCGGAGCCGTAGATGGGGAAGGCAAGTAAAATGAGGTCGGCGGCTTTGATCCTTTCTTCCGCGTTCTGCACGCGGCAGACGTCAAAGAGTTCGCAATCGTATGTCTTTGAGAGCTTTTTTGCGAGATATTCGGCAATGTAGCGGGTGTTGCCCGTGCCCGAAAAATAGAAGAGCGTAAACTTTTTCATCCCAATATCCTATGAAGAGATCCTGCGAAGTGGTTCCGCCTTCGCCGTGCGACGATCCCATGAAAGCGCCACGGGCACGGAAAGTCTCCGCGCCCGTGGCAAGATATTTATAAAGGTTCCAATAGCCGATGTTCAACCCTCCAGAGCTCGTTTGAATTGTTCGATGAGCCTGCTTTCGATGCGGGAGACCTGCACCTGCGATACGCCGATCTCGCGCGCCACTTCGCTCTGCGTCATGTCGCGGAAGTAGCGGAGAAACACGATCTTTTTCTCCCGCTCGGGAAGACCTTCGATGGCGTTCTTTAAGAGCATTCTGTCGATCATATCGTCTTGCGTATCTTTGGCGGGGAGTTTGTCCATCAGAGTGACCGATTTTTCATCCTTATAGTCGGACCGCTCGTAGATGGAGAGGGGCATGCGGGAGGAACCGAGGGTCATGACCACTTCGCCTTCGTCCAAAGAAAAGACGTCGGAAAGCTGTTTCACCGTCGGCGCCTCGCCGTGTTCCGCAGTGTAGTCTTCGATATATTTGTTCATCTCGCGGGCGGTGCGCTTCATGGCGCGGGAAACTTTGATACTGCCGTCATCTCGTAAAAACCGCTTGATCTCGCCCGCGATCATCGGGACCGCGTAGGTGGAAAACCGCACACCGAACTTTTCGTCGAAACCCGCGATCGCTTTCAAAAATCCCATGCAGGCGAGTTCGAAGAGGTCGTCGTACTCCACCCCCTTGCCGAGATACCGCCGAAGAATGCTCTTTAAGAGCGAGACGTTTTCGGTGAGTAATTTTTCCTTGGCGGCGCCGTCGCCGCTCTTTGCGAGACGAAGATAATACAGCGTGTCTTTTTCATCGAGCATCGGTGCCCGCCTTTGCGCCGAGCGTCTTGCTCATCTTCACCGTCGTTCCCTTCCCCGGTGCCGATGTTACGGAAAATCCGGTCATAAAGGTCTGCATGATGGTGAATCCCATTCCCGAGCGCTCCTCACCGGGCAGCGAGGTATAGAAAGGAGTAAGCGCTTGCGCCAGGTCTTCGATTCCCTTTCCGCTGTCCGATACGGTGATATGTAGCGTGTTTGCGTCTGTTTCGCAATCGAGAGTGATCCAATCCTCCGTCCCGGGATAGGCGTGCACGATACAGTTGGTGACGGCTTCGGATACGGCGGTTTTGATATCGGAGAGCTCGGAGAGAGTGGGGTTGAGGGGCAGCACAAATGCCGCAACGGCGTTGCGTGCAAAATTTTCGTTTTCCGAGCGGGATAAAATTTTGAGTTGCATCTTATTCATAATCTTCTAAATTTTGGGCATGAGGCTGTAAACGCCGCTCACGGAGAGCACTTTGTCCGCGTTGCGGTCGGGGGCTTCGAGACACATCGCCATGCCGTAGCTTTTCAGTTTTTTGTAGCGCCCGATGAGAAAACCGATCCCCGTGGAGTCCATGAATTTTACGCCCGCGAGGTTGAATACGGCACGGGAGAGCCCCGCATGCTCGTCGATAATGCGGTCTGCCCGCGGACGCAGCTCCTTTACCGTGCACTCGTCGAGCTCTCCCGAGAGATAGATGTAGAGGTCTTGCCCGCGGGAGCAGCTCTGCAGCTTCATAATTTCCCTCCGAAGTGAAGTAACTGTATTTTAACAGAACGGAAAGCGCCGAAAATGAGGCATAAGCGGGAAAGGGGAGAGATTGCGTCGAAAAAAAGTTTTTCGGAATTTCAAAAATTCGCGAAAAAATACTTGACTTTTATCGCGGTTTATAATATGATAAACAAGCGTTGCAGATGCGGTATCGCTTCGGGCCTTTAGCTCAGTTGGTTAGAGCGGTCGGCTCATAACCGATTGGTCCGCGGTTCGAGTCCGTGAAGGCCC
>CANQRP010000078.1 GCA_947626305.1 uncultured Clostridia bacterium
CCTTACGCCCTTTCCTCGCCCGGAACCCTTCCGCTCCCCGGAGGAAAAGACGGAGGCATGCGAAACACTTCTGAAATTTCTCCTTCGTGAACGGGGATTGATCGCGGCATTCAGCGCGACCTATGAGCGCAAACGTTCGCTCGTCCGAAACTACATGAACGAACGGTTGAGCCTGCCCATTCCGCAGGACATCCTTGACATTCAGGACCGCCTTTTCTGGACGGAAAGCATCGAACGCGGGATCGTGGACATCTCTGCCATCAAGGAGCTCAAATACGGGCTCGCGCAGTGGGAGGGGGACATCACGCGCTTGAATGCGGACGCTATCGTCAACGCCGCGAACAGCCGCATGCTCGGTTGCTTTTTGCCGGGGCACCCTTGCATCGACAATGTGATCCATTCCTTTGCGGGAATGCAGCTTCGGCGCGACTGTGCGCGCATCAGGAAGAGACGGGGGAGGCGAAGATCACCCGCGCTTACAACCTGCCGAGCAAATATGTTCTCCATACGGTGGGACCGATGATCGGGCGGGAGCCCACAAGAGAACAGAGCGGTGAACTGCGCTCCTGTTACACCGCCTGCCTGAACCTTGCCGCAGAGATGAACTTACATTCCGTCGCCTTCTGCTGCGTTGCGACAGGGGTATTCAACTTCCCGCACGCCATGGCTGCCGAGATCGCGGTGGGGGCTGCCGTCAATTGGAAGCTGCACCATCCCGAGAGCGAGATGAAAATCGTTTTTAATACGTTTCTTCGGGAAGATACGGAAATTTACCAAAATATTCTGCGCTTTATCTGATTTTTTGCTTTTAGCATAGTACTACGCGTGACATAATACCGCTATTTTTCCCATTCAGCGAATTTTTTCAAAGAGGTACTGCACAAATGAGCAAATACATCGTCGCCCTCGACGCCGGAACAACAAGCATCCGCGCCATGCTTTACGGCATAGCGGAAAGACGTTTTCTCGATACCGCGCAGCAAGAAGTGCAGCAGAGTTTTCCGCAAAACGGTTGGGTGGAGCAGGACGCCGACGAAATTTATTACAAAGCCGCCTATGTCCTCAACCGATGTATTTCGGGGGTGGGCGCCGAGAACGTCGTGGGGATCGGGCTCGCCAACCAGCGGGAGACCGTTGTGCTTTGGAACCGCGACACAGGGGAACCCATCGCTCCCGCCATTGTTTGGCAATGCCGCCGTACCGATGAATTCTGCGCGTCAGTTCCGCGCGAGATGCGGGATAGGATCGCGGAGAAGACGGGATTGCCCGTAGACGCCTATTTTTCCGCAAGCAAGATCAGGTGGATGCTCGACCATGTTCCCGCGGCACGTGCGCTCATGCAGGCGGGAAAGCTCTGCGCGGGCACAGTCGATACCTATCTCATCTATAAGCTGACGGGAGAGTTTGTCACCGATCATACCAACGCCTCCCGTACCATGCTCTTCAATATCCATACCCTTGCGTGGGATGAAGAGCTGCTTGCCTATTTCGGGATCCCGCGAGAGATCTTGCCCGAGGTCAAGCCCTGCACGTCAGTTATGGGCTACCTGCGTTCGGGCGGCTCGACGATCCCGATCGCGGGCGTTGCGGGCGACCAGCAGGCGGCGCTCTTCGGGCAGGCATGCCTCGGGGAGGGTGACAGCAAGATCACCTACGGAACGGGGCTCTTTCTCCTCTTTAACACGGGAAAGGCGTGCGTCACCTCCCGAAGCGGGCTGATCACGACCATCGGATATTCGCTGGGAGAGAAAGTCGTCTATGCGCTCGAAGGAAGCGTCTTCAACGCGGGGAGCTGTGTGCAGTGGCTGCGCGACGGGTTGGGGCTCCTTTCGACGAGCGCCGAGAGCGAACAGCTTGCAACGAGTGTGCCGGATACGGGCGGGGTTCGCTTTGTGCCCGCATTTACGGGGCTCGGTGCGCCCTATTGGAACGGCGAGGCGCGCGGGCTTCTCTCCGGCATCACGCGGGGAACGACCAAAGCGCACATTGTCCGTGCCGTGCTCGAAAGTATCGCGTTCAGCGCCAAGGAACTTTCCGATTGTATGCAGCGGGACAGCGGGATCGTCTTTCACGAAGTCAAGTGCGACGGCGGGGCTTCCGCAAATAATTTTCTTATGCAATTTCAGGCGGATGTTTTGGGGATCTCCGTCAACCGCCCCGCGGAGAGGGAGAGTACCGCGCTCGGCGCCGCCTTCCTCTGCGGCATCGCCCTCGGGCTCTTCGGGGAAGTGGACATTGCCTCTTTCCGTGCGTCGGAGCGCGTCTTTGCTCCCGTCGGCGACAGGTCGCAACATGAAAAGTGGTATGGAGAATATCGCAAAGCGGTGGAGCGGGCATTGATGAAATAACAAGGACCGTTTGCGCGGCATACGATGGTAAAATGAAGATCTTTCTCACAAAAAAGAGCTATTTTACCTTTCGCGGCGCGGAGAGTTGGCAGTTGGATGTGCTCGGGAAGAGCGTTTACGAACATATGAAGGAGCGGCTCCTTGCGGAGGAGGAAGGGGAGTTTACGGATGAGGGCGTGGTGCTCGATCCCGTATATCCCTTCCTCACGCGGGAGCAGCTCTTTTCTTATCTCGACGAACGGGAGGGAAGTTATCCCTTCCCGGGAGGGTATTTGGTGCGGGCGGGAGCGATGCTTTCGCAAACGCCACGTCCCGCCACGGTTGCGCTCGGTCCGAAGCTCTTTTCTCTTGCCGACTATGCCTCGGTCCTTGCGTATGCCGCCGAAGAGAGTGCAAAACTGCACGGAACGCGCGGGGCGCTCGTCGAGAAGGGGGCGATCGTGGATCTTACCGCGGAACTGCGGGAAGGGGCGATCATAGGACGAGGCTCCCGGGTGCGCGGGAGGTGCGTCATCGGAAAGAATGCGGTGATCGATGCCTCCGACCTCGAAGATTGCGAGATCGGTGCGGGAACGGTCGTCCGCCGCAGCACGCTCACGGGCGCAAAGGTGGGGGAAAACTGCACGGTGGGTCCTTACGCCTATCTCCGCGCGGGAAGCGAAGTGGAAAACGATTGTCGCATCGGCGATTTTGCGGAACTCAAAAATGCGAAAGTCGGGAGCGGAACAAAGATCGCTCATCTCGCCTATGTCGGAGACGCGGAACTCGGGAGGAAGGTCAACGTCGGGTGCGGCGCGGTGTTTGTCAACTACGACGGCAGAGAGAAACGGCACACGCAGGTCGGCGACGGCTGCTTCATCGGGAGCAACAGCAACCTCATCGCTCCCCTCAAAATCGCCGGCGGCGCCTTTATTGCGGCGGGCTCCACCGTCACACGGGATCTCGCCGAGGAGGACTTCTGTATCGCCCGCACCCGCGAGACGGTAAAGCCGGGACGCGGAAAGCGGTATTACGACCCGAAGTGACGGGGAGGCGGTTTTCCCGCCTTTTTTTGTTTGCACCCAAAACTTTTCTTTGTCATACAATGGCGAAGAGGAGAAACTATGGGAAAATATTTCGGCACAGACGGTTTTCGCGGACGGGCGAACGAGACGCTGACCGCTTCGCATGCCTTCAAGGTGGGGCGCGTGCTCGGCTGTCGTTCCGCCGCCGACGGGACGCGGGGAAAAATCGTCATCGGGAAAGACACCCGCCGCTCTTCCTACATGCTTGAATATGCGCTCGCCGCGGGGATCACCGCCTCCGGTGCGGACGCCTATCTGCTGCACGTTACTACCACGCCCTCCGTCTCTTACGTCGTGAGATCGGAGGGATTTGACTGCGGCGTGATGATCTCGGCGAGCCACAATTCGTACGAGGACAACGGCTTGAAACTCATTTCCCGTTCCGGCGAGAAAACGGACGGCGAATTTCTGCGATCCGTCGAACAATATCTCGACGGGGAATTTGCCCTTCCGCTTGCTACGGGGGGAGCGATCGGGCGAACGGTGGATTTCATCGCGGGCAGAAATCGCTATCTCGGCTACCTGCTTTCCCTTCCGCATACCTCTTTCCGCGGCATGCGGGTGGGGCTCGATTGCGCAAACGGAAGCGCGTGGGCAATCTCCAAGGCGGTATTCGATGCGTTGGGCGCCGAGGTGTATCTCACGGGCGCCGAGCCGAACGGGGTCAACATCAATCTCGACTGCGGGTCCACTCACCCGGAGAGATTGCAAGAATTGGTGAGGGAGCGGAAACTCGACGTTGGCTTTGCCTTCGATGGGGATGCAGATCGCTGTATCTGCGTCAACGAACGGGGCGAAGTCGTGGACGGCGACGGGATCTTATATCTCTCTGCCAAACGGATGCGAAGCCAAAAGGAATTGGAACATAACGCGATCGCCGTCACCGTCATGAGCAACTCGGGGCTCATAAGATCGCTTGCGCGCGAGGGCATCGCCTGTTCGGTGACGCCCGTGGGAGACCGCTTTGTCTATGAAGAGATGGTAAAGAGGGGATATTCGCTCGGCGGCGAGAGGTCCGGGCATATCATCTTCCGCAAGTATGCGCAGACGGGGGACGGGGTGCTCACGTCGCTCATGGTGATGGAGACGATGCTCGCGGCAAAGTGTCCGCTCTCCGTCCTCACCGAAGGGTTGCTCCTTTTCCCGCAGCGCGAAAGAAGCATCCCCGTAAAAGACAAATCGGTCATCGGACGGGAAAGCGTGAAAGAAGCCGTAACGCGGGCGGAAAAGCTGCTCGGAGATGGGCGGCTCCTGCTGC
Organism: uncultured Clostridia bacterium; assembly: GCA_947626305.1. Lineage (GTDB taxonomy): Bacteria > Bacillota > Clostridia > Christensenellales > Borkfalkiaceae > Gallimonas. The sequence goes on from CANQRP010000078.1 coordinate 4,671, forward strand.
GCCCCTCGGGTACGGAACCGAAAGTGCGCATTCTTGCCGAGGGAGACTCGGCGGAGGAAGCGATCGAGATCGTGGCGCGTGCGATCGAGCGGGAGGGCGTATGTGCGGGATCGTAGGATATACGGGGCGGAGTGCCGCGGCGCCCAAACTCCTCGAAGGATTAAAGCGGCTCGAATATCGCGGATACGATTCGGCGGGCATTGCCGTCCGCGGCGAAGACGGATTTACGGTGTATAAGCGCATGGGGCGCGTGAGGGAACTTGCGGGAGCTTCCACCCTTTCGGGCGTCACGGGCATCGGACATACCCGCTGGGCGACGCACGGAACGCCGTCCGAGGTCAACGCGCATCCGCATGTCTATGGGAAATTTGCCGTTGTGCATAACGGCATCATCGAAAATTATCCCGAATTGAAGAGGGAATGCGCTATGCGCGGCGAAGTGTTTACGTCGGAAACGGACAGCGAGACAGTCGCACACTTGCTTGAATATTACTACCGCGGCGACGCTTTGGCGGCGCTGAAACAGACATGCGCTCGCCTCAGAGGCTCTTACGCTTTGGCGGTGATGTGTCTCGATGATCCCGACGAGCTCTTTGGAGCACGGCAAAAAAGTCCTCTGATCGTCGGCAGAGGAGAGGACGGTCTCTACCTTGCAAGCGATGCGCCTGCCATTGCGGAGTGCGCGGAACTCTATTTGCTTGCAGACGGCGAATTTGTGCGCTTATCGGGCAAGGAGGTCCACTTTTACGACGCCGATGGAGAGATATTCAAAGAGCCGACGAAGTTTGTGCCGGAGAAGGCGAGCCCACAAAAGGGGGACTGCCCTCACTTCATGTTGAAAGAAATGTACGAAATTCCCACCGCGGTAGCCGAATCGGTGGTGGATTTTGAGAGCGACTTTCGTTTTAACGAGTTTAACAGAGTACTATGTCAGACAGAGTATATACAAATTGTCGCCTGCGGCACCGCCTATCACAGCGGGATCGCGGCAAAGTATGCGATCGAAAAACTTGCACGCCTGCCGGTGGAGGTTACGGTCGCAAGCGAATACCGCTACCGCGAACCGATCATAGGGCAAAATACGCTTGTTCTTGCGGTCAGCCAGAGCGGGGAGACGGCTGATACCATCGCCGCTGCCGAACTTGCAAAGAGCTCCGGCGCAACGGTCGTTGCGATCACGAATCTTCCGAATTCCTCGTTGACGCAGACGGCGCACTTTGTTCTGTATACGCATGCGGGCAGAGAGGTCGCCGTTGCCGCGACCAAAAGCTTCAACGCCCAACTTGCACTTCTCTATTCGGTTGCGATCGCCCTCGCAAAGGCAAGAGGGCAAAAAGCCGACATTTCGTCCCTGCTCCCGTTTCCCGCCCTGTGCAGGACGGCATTGACTTGCGCGGAGAAGGTGAAAGAGCTCGCACCGATATTTGCGCACGCAAAGAGCGCATACTTTATCGGGCGGGATGTCGACTACTGCGCCGCGTTGGAGGGGAGTCTGAAATTGAAGGAGATCTCCTATCTGCCGAGCGAAGGGTATCCCGCGGGAGAACTCAAGCACGGGACGCTTGCATTGGTGGAGAAAGATACGCCCGTCGTTGCCATTCTCACGCGGAAAGCGCTTGCGGAGAAGACGATGAATGCTGTCTCGGAGGTCTATGCGCGAGGCGGAAAGGTCCTGCTCGTCACGCATTTGGGAGAATATGCCGAAAGGAAGGAAGTGGCTGCATGGGTGCCCATTCCCGCGTGCGAAGAGCTGTTTTCGCCCATATTGTCTGTCATTCCCTTGCAAATGCTTGCCTACTATACGTCGCTTGCCCGCGGCAACGACCCCGATAAGCCGCGAAATCTCGCAAAAAGCGTTACGGTAGAATAGAAAAGGGCGGCGCGGCGTGGAACTGTCCACGCCGCGCCGCCGTTAAAACTTGCATTTATCCGATTTTTCTTACAAAGGGGTGGTAGTCGAGAATGCTTTCGATCTCGTCGAGTGCATCCTGCGGGAGGACAAACCCGCTCGCACACACATTCGATCGAAGTTGCGACGGTCTGCTTGCGCCCGTGATCACGGAAGAAATTTGCTTCTTACGCAGGATCCAGGCGAGTGCCAGCACACTCATGGGCACTCCAAGCCGCTCCGCGATCGGAAGAAGCCGTTCCACCTTTCCGAGATTTTCTTCCGTCAACAGATTGTTGATCTGTTTGTCCGCCTGCCATGTGGCGCGAGAGCCTGCGGGAAGGGGCTGCCCCTTGCGGTATTTTCCCGTCAGAAGTCCCTGCGCGAGGGGGGAGAAAGGGGTGATCCCGACGCCGTTTTGTTCACAGATGC
>CANQRP010000079.1 GCA_947626305.1 uncultured Clostridia bacterium
TAAAACCGCCCATGCCGCCCATGCCGGGATGCTCGAGCTCATAGTCGTAAGCGGCGCGCTTCTGCTTGTCGGAGAGGGTCTCGTTCGCCTCGTTGATCTCCTTGAATTTTTCCGCCGCCGCCTCGTCGCCGGGATGAAGATCGGGGTGATACTGTTTGGCGAGTTTGCGGTACGCCGTTTTGATCTCATCCTCGCTCGCGTCTTTTTTGACGCCGAGGATCTCGTAATAATTCTTCTTCTCTGCCATAAAATAAAAGATTGCCTCGCCCGCCCGCGCTCATCGCGCGGGCGGGCGAGTTCCGGATCGGATGTGCCGTTCGGCGGTTACTGGTGGAATTCCTCGTCGCCGTTGGGATCGGGGTTGGGGTTCGCGCCCTGCGCGCCGCCCGCCTGCTGATACAACTTTGCGAACACCGGCTGCACCTTGTTCGAGAGTTCTTCGAACGCCGCCTTGTATTGCTCTTCGTCGTCCGAATCGAGCGCCTTTTTGGCTTCCTCCACCGCGGAATTCAGCGTTGCCTTGTCATCGTCGGTGAGCTTGTCGCCGCTCTCCTTCACCGTCTGTTCCACCGAGAAGATGAGCCCGTCGAGCTTGTTGTGCTCCTCCACTTTCTGCTTGCGCTTCTTGTCCTCCTCGGCGTAACGCTCCGCGTCTTTGACCGCCTTGTCGATCTCCTCTTCGGAGAGATTGGTGGAAGAGGTGATGGTAATATCGGTGCTCTTGCCCGTGCCGAGGTCCTTCGCCTCGACATGCACGATGCCGTTGGCGTCTACGTCGAAGGTGACTTCGATCTGCGGGATGCCGCGGGGTGCGGGAGCGATGCCCGTGAGCGTGAACTTGCCCATCGTCTTGTTGTCGCGGCAGAATTCGCGCTCGCCCTGCAAAACGTGGATCTCCACCGTCGTCTGATTGTCCGCCGCCGTGGAGAACACCTGGCTCTTGTGGGTGGGGATGGTGGTATTTCTGTCGATGAGGCGGGTGAACACGCCGCCGAGCGTTTCGATGCCGAGGGAGAGGGGCATGACGTCGAGAAGAAGCACGTCTTTCACCTCACCCGAGAGCACGCCGCCCTGAATCGCCGCGCCGACCGCCACGCATTCGTCGGGGTTGATGCCCTTGAAGGGCTCCTTGCCCGTGATCTGCTTGACTTTTTCGACGACCGCGGGCACACGGGTGGAGCCGCCCACGAGGATGACCTTGGAAATATCGTTGTAAGAAAGACCCGCGTCTTTCATGGCGAGGCGCATGGGCTCCGCCGTCTTTTCCACGAGGTCGGAGATGAGCGCTTCGAACTTCTGGCGGGTGATGTCGAGTTCGAGATGGGCAGGTCCCGCGTCCGTCATGGAGATGAAGGGAAGGGAGACGGAAGTGCTCGTCATGCCCGAAAGCTCGATCTTCGCCTTCTCCGCCGCCTCCTTCAAGCGCTGCATCGCCATCTTGTCTTTGGAAAGGTCTACGCCGTGGCTCTTTTTGAATTCCTCCACCATGTAGTCCATGAGGCGCTTATCGAAGTCGTCGCCGCCGAGCATGTTGTTGCCGTTCGTCGCAAGAACTTCGAATACGCCGTCCGAAATTTCGAGAATGGAGACATCGAACGTCCCGCCGCCGAGGTCATAGATCATGACCTTGCTCGACTCTTTGTCCTTATCGAGCCCATAGGAAAGCGCCGCCGCCGTGGGCTCGTTGATGATACGCAGCACATTGAGCCCCGCGATCTTGCCCGCGTCCTTGGTCGCCTGACGCTGTGCGTCGGTGAAGTAAGCGGGGCAGGTGATCACGGCGTCCGTCACCTTGCTGCCGAGATATGCCTCCGCGTCCGCTTTGAGCTTGCTCAGGATCATGGCGGAGATCTCCTGCGGCGAATAGGACTTATCGTCGATCTTTACTTTATAGTCCGACCCCATTTTCCGTTTGATGGAACTGACCGTCTTGTCGGGATTGGCGACCGCTTGGCGCTTCGCCACCTGCCCGACGACGCGGGAGCCGTCTTTCTGGAATGCGACGACGGAAGGCGTGGTCCGGCTGCCTTCCGCATTTGCGATGACAACGGGCTCGCCGCCCTCCATCACCGCCACACAGGAGTTGGTTGTTCCCAAATCAATACCGATCGTTTTAGACATGATTTATTCCTCTCTTATAATTGACAAAATTTCTTTCCGAACTTATTTGATGACGACGACCTGCGCATAGCGGAGCACTTTGCCGTTTTGCTTATAGCCCTTGCGATAGACCTGCTTTACGGTGCCGCTCGCTTCCCCTTCTTCGGGGTCCACCGCCATGATCGCCTCGCACTCCTCGGCGTCGAACTCCGCCCCGAGAGGGTCGATCGTCTCGATCTTCTCCTCTTTGAGCAAATTTTCGAAGCTCGCCGTCACCATGGAGATGCCCTTCTTTGTCGCCTCGTCGGCGCAAGACGCGAGCGCCCGTTCGAGGTTATCCGCAATGGGGAAGAGTTTGGCAACGACGTCCGCGCGTCCTTCTTCGTAGCGGCGGGCGCCTTCGCGCGCCGTGCGCTTGCGGTAATTGTCATACTCCGCCGTCACCGAATACCATTTCCGTTTGAAGTCTTCCGCCTCCGCCTTTGCCGCGTCGAGTTCGCTCGGCGACGGCTCGGGAGCGGGCTCTTCCCGGGGCTCCTGCGCTCCTTCGGGCTGTTGTGCCTCTTCGGACTGTTGTGTCTCTTCCTGCCGTGTCCCCTCTTCGGGTTGCTTCTTTTTCCTTTCCACTGTATTCCCCGTCTGTTCGGTTTGCGCTCATCGGCGCTTTTTCATACCTAAATATAATGCCAAAAACCGAACTTCAAACGCTTTCGGACAATTTTTTTTGGGATTTTTCCGGAAATTTTTTCTTTCGCCCTTTACAACCTCCCGAAAATGTATTAAAATAATGGAAAATACGTTACGGAGGGAGCGCCGAATGGACGCCAAAGGACTGGAACTTACCGCAAGAAGAAATAAAAAAGTGAAGATCCGCGTCATGGAGGGGCATTTTGCCACCCAACACTCCCATGTGAGCCACTGCATCGACATGACAGCGGTGAAGTCGGAGATGAACATGGCGAAGGAGGCGGCGAGGCTGTTTGCCGAGAATTTTTATTCCACCCCCGTCGACACGATCATCACGTTGGAGCGCACCAAGATGATCGGGGCGTTCCTTGCGAGCGAACTCTCGAAGAGCGGGATCAACCAAGGGACGGACATCGCCGTGATCTCTCCCGAGGTGACGGGCGACATGATGATCCTGCGGGACAATCTTTCCCCCTATGTGAAAAACAAGCGAGTGCTTCTTTTGACGGCGACCGCGACGACGGGCTTGACGCTCGCAAGCGCCCTCGAAGGCATCCGCTATTACGGCGGAGAGACTGCGGGCGCGGCGGCGGTCTTCGGCGGGAATTTCTCCTTCAAAAATATCCCCGTTGTGCGACTTTTCGGGGTGGAAGATCTCCACGGATACAGCTCCTTCCCCGCGAGCGAATGTCCCTTCTGCCGCGCGGGCATCAAGATCGACGCCCTCGTCAATTCGTATGGATATAGCAAGATATAAGGTTCACGAAAAATCTTTTGCTTCGCAAAATCTTTTTCCGTGAGGAAATGTGCGTTTATGTCTTAACTTGCTCAACCTCTTTGTCGTTTCATCGGGCAAGAAGCCGTAAGTGTGCGGCAAATTGAGTGCGCTTATGGAAAAGCGTGGTTTTCCAACGCGCAGTAATTTGGGAAACATTAGGCGCATTCTCCAAATGTCATTTCGACCAAGCGAAGCGCGTGGAGAAATCTCTACCTTATATACTCCCCTCCTGCGGAGGGGAATCAAGGAGGTGAGCAAAAGACCTGCCCCTACTTGTGGGGGCGGGTGGCGCCGCAGGTGACAGGTGGGGGTTGACATTCATAAAAAAGCCAACGAAAATAAAACTGCGGAGGTGAAAAAGTTGAACTGGAACAGATGGGGGCAAAGCGACCCGACCTATTCGCAGGCAAGGGCGGACAGCGCCGCCGCGGAAGCGGAAGCGAGAGCGGCGCGGGCACGCGACCTCAAAGCAGCAAAGGAGAGAAAAAAGGCGGAAAAAATCGCCAAAAAAGCAAATAAAAACAAATAAGTACGTGGCGCCGCCGTTGCGATTCGCAACGGCGGCGCCCTTTTTACGCTTTATTCCCCGAAAAACTTTTTGATGATCTCGGCGATCTTGCTCTTGTACACGACGTTCCCGTTGCCGCCCGTAAAGCAGAGGGGCGGATAGACCACGCACCACCAATTATCCCCCTTGCCCGAGCCGAGCTCCAGGATGAGCGCATCGTATATGCCCGCCGCCAAAGTGACGTTTTCATACACCCGTGTGGGAAATTCTTCCTTTCTGAGGCTCGCACGCGCACCGTAGGAGAACCCGTTCGCGCGCAAGACTTCCGCGGCGGCTTCCTCCACCGCTCCGAGGGACGCACCGATTTTTTGCATCGCCTCCTCTTTGCTCTCGCATGCGGCGACGACGGGGGTAAGAAGTTCCACCACCCTGTCGCGCACCTTGTATTTGACCGCCTGCGCCGCAACCTCGTTGGAATCGGCGCGGATGTGCACGCGCAGGTATGCCGAACCGTCCGCTTCCTCCCCTTTGAAGCCCCCGAATGCAAGCACGGTAAAGGCGATCGCCACGACTAACAAAACCACCACCGCAATTTTTTTCATAAAGCAACCTCCGCATTTCTTTGCGGAGGTTATTGACGGGTTGAAAAAAATTTATACCTTAACGGTTTACACGTCACCGTTCGCCTGCGATGTGCCAACTCTCTTCGAGGAAGTTTTCAAGTTCCGCAAGCGGGATGCTGCCGTCGAGCGGAAGCGCGATCCAATGCCGTTTATTCATGTGCCAACCGCGGAAGATCCTCACCCCGTCTACGAGAAGGTCGATCTCTGCGGGGTCGGCGCGTACGTCAAGGATCTCCACATTTCCCCCGCCCGGAAGTCCTAACTTCCCGCACGCCACCGTGAGCACCGCCCCGTACCACTTTCGGTTGTCCTTCCTGCGCCAGATGGCATTGTCCGGGAACTTTTCCCAAAGATACTCGGGCCCGTCGCCGTATTTTTCCCGCACCCGTGCGATGAGTTCCTTGGTGACGGCGCTTTGAAAGACTTCCCGTTCGAAGCACGCTTCGGCGATCTTGATCAGCGTACTTTCAAACTCTCCGCGCACCCGACCCACGAATTCACCCGTTGCCGCCTCCACGAGGTGCAGAGTGTAGGGCTCCTCGGTGAGCGCGTCCAAGAGCTCCGTTTCGACCGCCCCATCCTCCCGCACGCGCACCGTCAGCAAAAACTGCGCTTCGCAGATGGGCGACCGGAAAACATACTCCCCGCCCTTCTTCTCGAACCCGTAACGGCGCAGTTTTGCGAAGTTCGGCGCTTTGAACCTGAAAATTTCGCTCAGCATTTGTCCGTCCCCGCGATCACGCCGCCGCCGAGGCACTGCGTTTTATCATAGAGCACGGCATACTGCCCCTCCGTGACGGCGCGCTGGGGTTCGCGGAAGAAAATTTCCGCCCCCGTCTCCCCCTTCCGCACCACATGCACCGCCTGCTCACTCTGGCGGTAGCGGAATTTTGCGAAGCAGTCGAACTCCTCCGCCTTGGGCACGGACGGGATGTAGTTCATCCCCTCTACGATGCACCGAGTGGAATAAAGGGGCGTTTCATCCCCGTGCGAGACGTAGAGGATGTTGTGTTCGAGGTCCTTTTTTACGACGAACCATCTGCCCTCCTCCCCTTTTTTCCCGCCGAGTTCCAGACCGCGGCGCTGTCCCAAAGTGTAGTACATGAGCCCGATGTGTTCCCCGACCTCCTCTCCTTCGAGAGAGAGGATCTTACCCGGCTGCGCGGGCAGGTATTCCCGCAAAAACTTGCGGAAATTGCGCTCGCCGATAAAGCAGATGCCCGTGGAATCCTTCTTTTTCGCGGTGGAAAGATGCTCGCGTTCGGCGATCGCGCGCACCTCGTCTTTTGCCAGCGAGGCGAGCGGAAAGAGCACGCCGTCGAGTTGGGGCTGGGTAAGTTGGTTGAGAAAATAAGTTTGGTCTTTGTTGGCGTCCGCGGCTTTGAGCAGGCGATGAACGCCCCCCTCGTGAGAGATCCCACAGTAATGCCCCGTGGCGATCATATCTGCGCCGAGTTCCTTGGCATACTCCTTGAAGGGACCGAATTTGATCTCTCGGTTGCAGAGCACATCGGGGTTGGGGGTCCTGCCGGCGCGGTACTCGGCGAGGAAATAGGAAAAGACGCGCTCCATGTACTCTTTGGCGAAATTGACGGAATAGTAGGGAATGCCGAGGAGTCCGCACACCCGCTTGACGTCTTCGAAGTCCTCCTCCGCGGTACACGCGCCGTCGACATCGTCCTCTTCCCAATTTTTCATGAAGAGCCCCACGACCCGATAGCCCTGCTCCTTTAAGAGAAGGGCGGCAACGGAGCTGTCTACCCCGCCGCTCATACCGACAACGACCGTTTTTTGCGCCATTTTTTCCGCTCCCGAAAAATTTTTCTTTATTTTACCATAATCGGGCAAAAATATAAAGCATTTTTTCAAAGAATGTGCTATAATGAAAAACACAATGTGCCCGTAGCTCAGTTGGATAGAGCGCAAGCCTCCGGAGCTTGAGGCCGCAGGTTCGACTCCTGTCGGACACACCATTTGATAACAAATCCGAACGCTCGATTTCCTCTAACGAGATGCGAATTGTTCCGTCCTTGTAGTTGCAGGT
>CANQRP010000080.1 GCA_947626305.1 uncultured Clostridia bacterium
GGGCGAACTGACATCCAACCAGAAGATGCCGCCCCTTTTCAACGCCCCACAGACATGTTTGAACGCCGCAGGATGCCGTTCGGGAGGCAGATAATTGAAGACGTCGTTGGGGGCAAGAATAAAATCGTACTTTTCCGGTGCGCGCAATTTTGCGGCGTCCGCCCGAAAAAACATGATCCGCATCCCCTCTTCCCGCGCAGCCTTTTCCGCTGCCGTAAGCATTTCGGGAGAACGGTCCGCCCCGCTCATCCGAAAACCCGCACGGCAGAGCAGGCGGCAGAATACGCCGCTGCCGCATCCGAGTTCGAGCCCGTTTTCCCCGGCGCCGTATTTTCGCAAGCCGCTTATGAAATACTGCGACCATTCGGGATAGCCGCAGTCATCGTTGAGATATTCGTACCATCCGGAAAGATGCCGATACGCCTGTGCCATATCAACGCTTGTTGAGCATCTTGGGCGGACGCTTCTTCTTTTTCTTCTTGCTCTCGTCGCCCTCGCGGAGCGCGCGCTCGCGTTCCTCGAACTGGCGGTTGTACTCTACATACTGCTCGTCGTTCTTATGCTCTTCCTCGTAGCGTTTCACGTCGTCGGCGATGACCTGCTTGCTCTCTTTGAGCTTTTGAAGGTCTTCCCGGCTGAACGAATCGGGAAGCTGGTAGATGTCGAGGTCGTCGTCGATCGGCTTGATGGGGCGGGAGACAAGTTTGCTCTTGCCCTGCGCCACGATCATGCGGCGGTATTCGCGCATCGCCGCACTGTCCTCCGCGGGCTTGTCCTTTTCGCCGCGGTTGACGGTCTGGGTCTCCTTATTGTACAATCCGCGCCCCGTAGACACCCCGAGATTGGGGTTGACGAACTTATCGAACGCCCACTGGCTGTAATCCATCCAGACGAGCATGGCATAAGAAAAGCCGATGAGCAGATAAAAGATGAGACCGATCGCGAAGAAGATCGGGATCCCGAAGAAGAAAAACACGACGGGAAAGAGCGCCGCAACGGCAAACACAACGGTCTGCGGGAAGGTGCCGACCGCCATGACGAGCGCATTGCGGAAAAGCGCCCAAGCGCCCTGTTTATAGTTGATCCCGAGGGAGATCATCCAAAGACACACGAGGAGGATCAGCACCAACAGAATATAGCCGACCGTTTTCGACGCGATCATCCAGCCCGAATATTTACTCCCGAGCGCTACCTGCATATCGGCGAGGTTGCTGCTCGTCTGCGCAAGAAAGAGAAAGAGGACAAACACAAGCACCGCTTCCAATACGTTGAGATAGTTGCGGCGGATGCCCCGCAAAAAGTCGTTGGCGACAAACACGCCCTCCGTCCAGATGAGGTTGCGAATGATGTACATGCCGCCCGAGATCCCGAGTGCGGCGATCGCGCCCGCGGGGAACAGCAGTGCGAAAAAGACGAAGTCCTGATTCAGTCGGATATATTCCATCAGCCCCGTGGCGTCCGGGACGGAGGGATATCCAAAAAGAAAACTCGAACCGTAGGGACCGATGATGAGATCGGTATTGATCGCAAGATATCTCCACAAGAAGATCGCGATCGTGGGAAGGAAGGTGATCAGTACGAGCAGATTGACGAGCATGAGTCTGCCGAACCTCCCCTTCAGAATATCCCAAAAGAGCGAAAACCGATTGGTGGGAAGGGTGCTGCGCGCATAATCTTCGCTGCGTTCCTTTCCTTCGAGCCAACGCGCCACCAGTCCTTTGTGTTCTCTGTCTGCCATAATTCCACTCCGCGTGTCCGTCCTTCGGCAGAAGCCGAAAAACCATGATACTGCCATTGTACTACAAATCAAAAAATATTTCAATTAAAATCAAGCAAATTCTTTGACTTTTCCACGTGCGTATGATAAAATAACCGTGATATGGGCGGCGGGCGTAGGCGCTGCCCTTTTTTCAGCGGACGGAGGTGTTCTGTGAAAAGATACAACGTGGGGATCGTGGGTGCGACCGGTATGGTCGGTCAACGCTTTGCGGGGCTGTTGTCGCAACACCCCTGTTTTCGCCCCGTTTTCCTGCTTGCAAGCGGCAGGAGCGCGGGTCGGCGCTATGCGGACGCCGTCTCGGGCAGATGGGCAATGCCCTTCCCCATTCCCGAAAATCTCAAAGATACCGTCGTGCTCGACGCGGAAAAAGACGCGGAGAAGCTCGTCGGAAATGCAGATTTTATTTTCTCCGCCGTCAATATGAAAAAGGAGGAGATCCGCGCGCTCGAAGAACGATATGCAAGGCTCGAGATCCCCGTCGTCTCCAACAATTCGGCGCATCGCTTTACCCCCGACGTTCCCATGGTGATCCCCGAAATCAACCCGGAACATCTCGATGCGATCCCTTTCCAGCGCAAGCGTCTCGGCACAAAACGCGGATTCATCGCGGTGAAGAGCAATTGCTCGCTGCAATCCTATGTGCCGCTGCTTCATCCGTTGAAAAAATTCGGCATAAAAAATGTTGCGGTGTGCACCTATCAGGCGATCTCCGGCGCGGGAAAGACGTTTGAACGGATGCCCGAGATCCTCGACAACATCATCCCCTACATCGGCGGCGAGGAGGAAAAGAGCGAAAAAGAACCGCTCAAAATTTGGGGAACGCTCCGAAACGGAGAAATCGTGCCCGCGACCGCCCCCGTCATCACGGCGCAGTGCCTGAGAGTCCCCGTCTCGGACGGGCACACCGCGGCGGTATTCGTCTCCTTTGAAAAAAAACCGGAAAAGGAAGAAATTCTCACGGCGTGGAAAGCGTATCGCGGGTTGCCTCAGGAGCTCGCTCTTCCCTCCGCTCCCCGACAATTTATTCATTATTTTGAAGAAGACGACCGCCCGCAGGCGAAGCTCGACCGCGACCTCGAAGGCGGCATGGCGATCTCGGCGGGACGGCTCCGCGAAGACGACCTGTTCGATTATCGTTTTATCGGACTTTCGCACAACACTTTGCGCGGGGCGGCGGGCGGCGCCGTGCTGCTTGCGGAGCTTCTCGCCGCGAAAGGATATTTCGATTAAGTTCGCGCAATGCCCATTCCCTTCCGGAAACGGCTAGATACGGCGCACGGACAGACGAAAAAAAGCATACAAATGATTGAGGGAAAAGATATGAAAGGATTTTTGCAAGGTTCCGCAACGGCGATCGTCACCCCCTTTACGGCGGACGGAGTGAATTTCGACGCGTTCGGCAAAATGATCGACTATCAGATCGCAAACGGTACGGATGCACTCGTCGTTTTGGGTACGACGGGAGAACCCGCCACCATGACGGAGGAAGAAAAGGTCGCCGCCATGCGGTTTGCCGTAAAATATGCCAAGGGGCGCACAAAACTCATCTTCGGCGCGGGAAGCAACTGCACGGCGAACGCCGTCGAGGCGAGCAGACGCGCAGAAGTGCTCGGTGCGGACGGTATCCTCGCCGTCACCCCCTACTATAACAAATGCACACAGGGTGGGCTGATTACCTATTATCGTGAAATTTGTTCCGCCGTGCAGGTCCCCGTCATCGCCTACAACGTCCCCGGGCGCACGGGGGTGAACATTCTGCCCGAGACGATGGCAAGGATCGCCGAGATCCCCAACATGGCGGGCATCAAAGAGGCAAGCGGCAACATGGCGCAGGTGATGGAAACGGCGCGCCCTATCCGCGGGAAATGCGACCTCTATTCGGGCGAGGATGCGCTCAATTTGCCCATTCTCGCGGCGGGCGGCAAGGCAGTCATCTCGGTCGTCTCCAACCTTGCGCCCAAGCTCGTAAAGCAACTCGCGTCTGCGGTTCTGAAAGGAGATCTCGCCGAGGCGAACAGGCTGGGCGACCTGCTTCTGCCCCTCTCGAAGGCGTGCTTTGCGGAAGTCAATCCGATCCCCGTGAAGGCGGGGATGAAGCTCCTCGGCTTCGAAGCGGGCGATCCCCGCGCTCCTCTCACCCCCTTGGAGTCGGAACATTTGCCGCCGCTCCGTGAAGCGATGGCGCTCTGCGGTTTGGAGGTCAAAGCATGAACATTCTTCTCTGCGGCTGCTGCGGCAGAATGGGGCGCATGGTGACGGAACTTGCCGAAGCACAGGGGGAACACATCGTCTGCGGTGTGGACGTCGCTCCCTCCCCCATGCCCTATCCCGTATATCCCTCCTTTGCGGAAGTGACGGAAAATTGCGATGTTCTCATCGATTTTTCCTCCGCGCAGGGTCTTGAAGAACGGCTGAAATTTGCCGAGGAGCACAGCGTTCCTGTTCTGCTCGCGGCAACGGGCTACTCCGACAGCAACCTCGAACTCATTCGGAATTACGCAAAAAAAATTCCCCTTTTCAAAACGGGAAATTTGTCTCTCGGGGTCAATCTTTTGCAACTGCTTGTGGAAAAGGCGGCAAGGGTACTCGGCGACGGGTTCGACGTGGAGATCATCGAACGGCACCACAATCAAAAGAAAGACGCCCCCTCGGGCACCGCGCTCATGCTTGCGGAGAGCGTGAAAAAAGCGGGTGAGAAGGAGAGCGTATACGGGCGGCACGGCATGGTGGGCGCGAGAGATAAGAACGAGATCGGCATCCACGCCGTGCGCGGCGGGACGATCGTGGGCGAACACGAGGTGATGTTCGCGGGCGAGGATGAGATCGTAACGCTTTCCCACTCCGCGCGTAGCCGCAAGGTGTTTGCCGCGGGCGCCTTGAAGGCTGCCGCCTGGCTCATCGGCAAGCCCGCGGGTCTCTACGACATGGGCGACATGTTAAAAGGCATTGTTTGAGAGTTTACGATTAGAATGATTAACCAGAGGGCGGGGCGCATTCTGCGCCCCGCCCTCTGGTTTTTTAATACTGTCATTTCGAGCCGCCGAGAAACGAGGCGTGCCGAGAAATCTCTACCGCATTCCATGTTATAATATATCCCCGCGCGTTTGCGCGGGGATCGTTTTATGTCAGCTACATTTTACCCAATAGCTCGTTCTTTTTTTGATTGAATTCTTCCTCGGTGATAATTCCCGCATTGCGCAACTCGGCAAGTTTTTTCAAACTATCTGCCGCGTCGCCTTGCGGTTTTTCGGGCTGTGTCGGCTTTTGACCCCCCTTCGCCTTTTCGATCATCTCCGAAATAAACGCCACGATCGCATCGGCATTCTCGACAAACGGAATTTTGATGACGCTCGATGTAGAACTGATACGGATCGTTTTTCCTGTAAACCAATAAAATGCGCTATTGACGGCGGCGATATTGTCGATTTTTTCGATCGGCATTTTCAACATGATCTTTGAGATTGGAATGAAACTCGTGTAGGAACCGACGATTTCTTTTTCATTGGCGGTGAGCTCGGTCAACTTCCTTCTGCGGACATTGATAAATAAAAAAATGGTCGGTAGCAACATTAAAACTATGATGATAACTATTGCAAGAACGAGATTTCCGGCATAAAAATCATTTTGATAGTTATGGATAAGTGGACTATCTACATATCGAAGAATCCTTAAAAACCCCCACCATTCAAGAAAGTAATGATCTGCATCATAATATCGATAACCCACGATAAAACCCAATATCCCCAAGAGAAGGATAATGGCTTCATAAACGATAAAGGCAATCAGCATACTTTTGCGAAATTTACTCGAAATTACCGCTTTCATTTCTTTTGTTTCCATAATTGTTTCTCCTACTTTGTTTGAAATTATATTTTTTTGAAATTATATTTTTCCGCTAATAATTCTTTCCAGATCTCCGATGATGATTTCAAAATCGTAACCTTCTTCCTGTAGCTGGGACATGCTCTTATTTTTGGTCGGTTCGTACCATTCTTCAAATTTCTTTGCGCCACGCGGTAAATGGGAGCGTAAAACGCTCATAATGGTTTCATACGGCTTACAACGCACCGAATCGCTATACAGTGCTGTTGGCGATGTCAGCGAGCGAAGCAAGAGTTCAATTTTGCGTGAAACAGTTAAAATATCCATAATTTGCCTCCCTATAATTCAAATCACCAGCATTATATACTAACCAACGGTTATTTGTCAAGCAAAAAATAACCGTTAGTTATAAAATTTCTCAAAAAGGCGAAGGAATATAGAATAGAATGGATTTAATCAAAGAAAGATTACGACAGGAACTAAAAGCGTGCAATCTTACGAAAATGGAGATAGCAAGAAGAGTTGGTATCACTCCCGAAATGGTGACACAATATTCAACGACCAAAAAACTCCCGCGTCTTGATACATTTGCAAAAATGTGCAAAGAGTTGGATTTGTCGGCAAACTATATTTTAGGGCTTGAAGATTAAATTTCGGCAGCCAAAAAAACAAATTTCTTCCACGCAAAAAAGGAACGCGATTGCGTTGCTTTTTTCTTTATGTCAAGATAAAAACATAAAAAAGAGAAAAAAATTGCGGCGCCCCTCCCCTACCCCTCCCCCGCTGACGCGAGGGACAGCAAGGGGAAACGAAATACCATTCCCAAAATACGTCATTTCGAGCTTGTCGAGAAATCTCGCCTTATTACAATGCGGACACCCTTCGACTTCGCTCAGGGTGACGTAATTGGAATGAGATTTCTCCACGCGCTGCGCTTGGTCGAAATGACATATTTGTACAGCGGGGCGAAAGACATATAGAAAGTCGGCAGTCCGAGCGACAAGTTATTCCCACAGAAAAAAGGGAACGCGACTTGCGTTCCCTTTTTCCGTGGAGCTGATGAGCAGACTC
>CANQRP010000081.1 GCA_947626305.1 uncultured Clostridia bacterium
CCGCCCTCGGGCATACGTTTGAAACTTATCATTCGAACGGCGACGCCACTTGTTTGGAGAACGGCACCGAGACCGCGACTTGCATTCGTTGCTCCGAGCAGGATACCCGCGAAGCGCAAGGTTCTGCCCTCGGGCATGATTATCAGCAATTCTCGGCGAAGAAAGCGACCTGTTCCGAAGCGGGCTACCCCGCCTACCAAGTTTGCCGCCGTTGCAATGATTCTACGCTGGCGCAAGAGGATTACATTCCCGCGCTCCATATGCAATATCGGCTCGAAAATGGGGATTATACGGTTACGGGATTATCCGACGACTGCTTGGATACCGACATCGTCATCCCGTCTTCTTACATGGGAAAGCCCGTCACTTCGATCGCCGCAAAGGCATTCGAAGAATATACTTGGGTCAAGAGCATTAACATCTCCGACGGCGTGACTTCGATCGGATCTGATGCGTTCTCGGGTTGTAGCGGGTTGACTTCAGTCTCGATCGGCAACGGCGTGAAGTCGATCGGAGATCGAGCGTTCTATCATTGCACCGGGTTGACGGGAGAATTGAAAATACCCGACAGCGTTGTCTCAATCGGATATACGACGTTTTCGGGTTGTAGCAGACTGACTTCAATTATCATAGGTAGCGGCGTGACCTCAATCGAATATTATTCATTTGATGATTGTGAATTGCTTGAACGCATAACGGTAAACGAGGCAAATCGAAATTACAGCAGTCAGGACGGAATTTTATATAACAAGGCAAAAACAAGGTTTATTCATGTCCCGAAAGCAGTCCAAGGTGCGGTCACGATTCCTAACGGCGTGACCTCGATTGTAGGTACAATGTTCGAGTGTCGTTTCGGGCTGACTTCTGTCGATATCCCGGCAAGCGTGACCTCGATCCAAAACGATCCGTTTGGGGGTTGTGGTTCGCTTGAACGCATATCGATAGACGAAGCCAATCAATATTACTGTTGTCAGGACGGAATTTTATATAACAAGGCAAAAACAAAATTTATCCAGATTCCAATAGCGCTCAAAGGTGCGGTGACGATCCCCGATCGCATGACCACAATCGAAAGGTCTGCGTTCTCGGGTCGCAAGGGAGTAACTTCCGTTACGATTGGAAGCGGTGTCACCTCTATCGGAGAGTCTGCGTTCGGTTATTGCACCGGGTTGACTTCGATCGACATTCCCGACAGCGTGACCTATATCGGAGGTTTTGCGTTCTCGAGTTGCACTGGGCTCGAATCGATAAACATCGGCAACAGTGTGACCGTGATTGAAAGTTATACTTTCTCTAATTGTAGCGGATTGACTTCGATCAACATTCCCGATACCGTGACCTCGATCCAAAACCATGCATTCTATATGTGTGTTGCGTTGACTTCGATCGACATTCCCGATAGCGTGACCTCGATCAAAGAGAGAGCATTTTGGGGATGTAGCGAGCTTACGGAAGCAACGATTGGAAGCGGTGTGACCTCGTTTGGTCTTTATGCATTTCGAGATTGCACCAAGTTAACTTCGGTCACGATCTGCAACGGTGTGACTTCGATTGGAGAGGAGGCGTTCTTTAATTGCACCGAGTTGGTCTCAATCATAATTCCGGACAGTGTCACCTCGATCGGAAGCGGTGCATTCTATGGCTGCACCGCCTTGACTTCGGTGACGTTCCGCGACCCGAACGGTTGGAGTTACCGGCAAGACGGGAGTTCCGCCGCCACTACCCCCATCGACCCGACGCAATTGCGAAACCCTGCTACCGCCGCTCAATATCTTACCAAAACATATTACGGCTACACATGGACAAAGGATGAATAAATTCCGAAAAACTTTCGGCGGCGGGGCGCAAAATTTGCGCCCCGCCGCCCTTTTTGAGAAATTTTTGTTCGGACATCAAAAAGTTTTCGCAAAATCTTTTCCCCTTGCTTGCAAAAAGGTCAAACCTATGCTATAATTTTTTCATACTGATGAACATGTGACAGAGGGCAACATGCACGAGGGACACAGAGGGCGGATGATCGCACGGTTGGAGGGGCACGAGGAGAGTTTGCAAGACCACGAACTCCTCGAGATCCTCCTCTTTAACGCCATCCCCCGCAAAAATACCAACGAGCTCGCCCATGCCCTGCTCGACCGCTTCGGCTCCCTCTCGGCGCTCTCCCGCGCCGATTTCTCTTCCCTCCTCTCGGTGGAGGGCATCGGCAAACAGACCGCCGCTTACCTTCGTTGCATCTTCCTCTTTTTCGACCGCATGGGGCGGGAAGCGGTAACGGGCTTCCCCTCCGCACGCAACTTTTCCGCCTTCTCCGCCCTCCTCGGCGAACGCTTCGAAGGGCTCACACAGGAGCGTGTGGAACTCTTTGCCACCGATAAAGACGGCAACATCCTCGGCGTGGAGACCTTTTCTTCCAACCGCGAAGGACGGGCGAAGATCGAACCCCGCGCCGTCTCCAAATTTTTTGCCGCGCACGACCCCAAGGCGCTCGTCATCGCCCACAATCATCTGAACGGTCCCGCCACCCCCTCGCAGAGCGACGACCTCTTCACCTTGCAGATGCAGGCGGCTTGCGCCTTTCACGGCATCCCCCTCTACGACCATATCATCGTGGCGCCCGGCGGAATGTACAGCTACCACGCCTGCGCCCGCTTCGAATATCTCAAAACCCTCCCCTACGACCCCCTCTTCCCCAATAAACCGCTATGAAAACTCTTGCCCACGGCAAACAAAATTTAAGCGCGATCATCCGCATCGGAAAGATCCTCATCTTTTGTCTGCTCATCGCGGTGGAGATCGTAGTCGCCGTCAATAACCGCGGCGAACGCTCCAACGGCTTCAACGCCCTTTGGATCATCATCCCGGCGGAAGTCATCCTCGCCGCCGAGAACGCCGTAAAAATATGGGTCGTCAAAGACTTCAAGCACAAGATCGCCTTCTACGTGCTCGACGTGCTCCTCCTGCTCGTGCTGACCTATTTTACGACGGGTTCGCTCATCTCCACCCTCTACATCGTCATCCTCACCGAATTTTACGTCAGCCAGGAAAAACTTTCGGGCAGCATCGCGATGGGCGTGTGCAGCGTAGTGCTCTTTCTCGTGATGCTTGCCGTCTCCAACGCCCTCAAAGGACCGGGCGTCGACGTCGGCTCCATCGTTGCGGGGGCGTTCAACGACCTCATCATCCTCGTTCTGCACTTCCTCATCGTCAATTTCACCCTGCAAATTTACCGCAAGAACATTGAGATCGCCCGCACCGTGGACGAACTCAACGACACCAACGAAAAGCTCGTGCAGGCAAACGCGGAACTGAGAACGGTCGCCGTGCTCGAAGAGCGGCAGCGCATCGCAAAGGACATCCACGACACGGCGGGGCACTCCATCACCACCGTCATCATGCAGACGGAAGCGGCGAAGCTCGTGATCGACTCCGACCCCGAGGACGCCAAGCGCAAACTCGTCGCCGCCAACTTGCAGGCGAAACACGCCCTCGAGGAACTGCGCGAGAGCGTGCATCTGCTCTCCGGTTCGGCGCAGAGGCTCACCCTCAGAGAGGAACTTCTGCGCATCATCCACGAATCGTCGGACGGCACGGGCGTCACCATCCGCAGCGACATCGACGACATCCCCCTCTGCGACGCCAAGACCCGCTTTGTGTGCAACAGCCTGAAAGAGGGCATCTCAAACGGGCTTCGGCACGGCGGAGCGAACGCCTTTTGGTTCGAATTCAAAAAAAAGGACAACACTCTTCGCTTTCTGCTCTCGGACAACGGACGGGGCGCCGACCTCTCCACGATGAAGGAGGGCTTCGGGCTCTCGGGCATGCACCGCCGCGCCGAAAGTTTGGGCGGCACGGTGTGGTTCGAAGCCGAGAACGGCGAGGGGTTTGAAGTACACATCATCCTGCCCGCGGACGGCGACAGAGACCAAGGAGAAGCGCAATGATAAAAATTTTACTTGCAGACGATCAGGCGATCTTGGCAGACGGCTTGAAGAGCGTGCTGGAAAGCTGCCCCGACCTCAAAGTGGTGGGCATCGCAAAGAACGGCTTCGAGGCGGTGGACCTTGCGGGCAAGCTCTCCCCCGACGTGGTGCTGATGGACATCCGCATGCCCGATATGAACGGCGTGATCGCCACGCGGGAGATCAAACGACTCTCCCCCACCATCAAGGTGCTCGTGCTGACCACCTTCGACGACAGCGACTATATCCTGAACGCCATCAACAACGGCGCGAGCGGGTACCTCCTCAAAGACACGAGCGCCTCCGCCCTCATCGACGCCATCAAAAACGCCTATGCGGGCGACACCATCCTGCCCGCCAAGATCGCAAAGCGCATCGCAGACGCCGCCCTCGTCGTCTCCAACGACCGCGAGATCAAGTTGAAGCGCGCCTTCGGCTTTTCCGACCGCGAGGTGGAGATCGCCCTCATGCTTTTGGAGGGCTTTACCAACAAGCAGATCGCCTCTGCCCTCAAACTGACGGACGGCACGGCGCGCAACTACATCTCCGCCATTTACGAAAAGACGCAGAGCGACAACCGTCTTTCCGCCGTGGAGAAGATGAAAGCGCTCGTCAAATAACGCTCTTCCAAACAAAAACCGCGGTTTCCCGCGGTTTTTTTGAACTCAAAGATCTTCGCCGTTCGTTTCGATGACGTGCCGATAGAACCCTGCGCTCTTTTTGGGAGTGCGCTCCCCCGTTTCGTAGTCCACGTGAATGAGCCCGAACTTCTTGGAGAACCCCTCCGCCCACTCGAAATTGTCGATGAGCGACCAGTAGAAATAGCCGTCGATCTCCATTTCGTCCGCCGCACGGGAGAGCGCGCGGAGGTACCGGCGGAGAAAGTCGATGCGGCTGTCGTCGTTGATCTTGCCGTCCAGGTCCTTCCACTCGGTGAGCGCCACGCCGTTTTCGGTGTAGACGATCGGCAGATGATAGCGCTCCCAGATGAACTTGGGTCCGTAGTACAGCGCCTCGGGGCGGACCGTCCAGCGCATGTCGGTGCGGGGAACGGTGGGCGCGGGCTGCGGATACACCGTCTTGCCGTTCTCCCTCGTTACGCAGTCGCCCGAATAGGTGTTGAGCCCGTAAAAATCGAGCTTGCTCCCGATGATGTCCATATCGCTCTCGGGGAAGGTGAAGCCGCACTCCCTCTGCCATGCGAGCGCGTCCTCGGGGTAATGCCCCAGGAGGAGGGGGTCGGTATAGTAATTGACGGAGCCGAAATTTTTATGGCAGGCGAAGGTCTCCTCGCGGGCGAGTTCCACGTCCTGTTCGGTCAGCGGGAGCGCGGGCCAATAGGCTTGCGCCGTGCCGATCTTCACCGAACTGCCGCAGATCTTTCTGATCTTCTTTTCGGCGAGACCGCACCCGAGCAGCACATGGTGCGCCGCACGCATGACTTCCGCGTCGGGCAGTTTCAGGAAGGGCGCATGTTCGCCCGAGGAGAGCCCGAGCCCCACGAAGCACTGCGGCTCGTTGATGAGGATAAAGTGGGAGACGTAGGGAGAAAAGAGCTCTGCGCAGACGCCCGCATACGCTTCGAACCACTTTGGGCTCTCGGCGTTGAGCCAACCGCCCTTTTGATAGAGCGCGTAGGGATAATCCCAGTGGAAGAGCGTCATCCACGGCTCGATGCCGGCGTTTTTGAGCTCCCGCAAAAGTTCGAGATAGAAGCGCTTGCCGTCTTCGGAGACCTTGCCCGTGCCCTCGGGCAAGAGCCGCGCCCAGTTGACGGAGAAGCGGTAGGCTTTGAGCCCGAGTTCTTTCATGAGGCGGACGTCCTCTTTGAAACGGTGGTAATGGTCGCAGCCGACGTCGCCGCGATGTCCCTCGAAGATGCGCCCTTGGGTGGCGGAGGCGACGTCCCAAACGTTACGTCCTTTATCGGCTTCGTAGGCGCCGCCCTCGATCTGGTAGGACGCCGTTGCCGCGCCCCATACGAAATTTTTTTTGAACATACTTCCCTCCCCTGTCTTTATGAATGAGCTTTGATGTTGATGCCATGATCCCGATAATGTCATGCCGCCCGAAGGCGTCATGGCGTCATGCTGCCCGAAGGCGTCATGCTGCCCCGCGCGTCATGCTGCCCCGCGCGAAGTTCTGATTCTCTAAGCGCGGACGAGCACGCAGTGCGAAGTAGCCGTTCTTGTACTACGCAGTCCGTGAAAGCAAGTTCGCGAAGGCATCCTGTTGCGTTTAGGTTCGGTTTAACCGACTTGGGCGTAGCAAGATTCCCTCGGAGACTTTCCGTGTCGGACTCCGTTATTGCTTTTTCGCCTCGGAATGACGCGGCGGAGGAGTGTGCTCTTCAAAGCGTCATGTCGCCCCGCGCGCTGCTTCCAAACTGTCATGTCGAGTGGAGCGTAGCGGAATCGAGACATCTCTACCGCATTTCTTATTGTCATTCCGACGACCGAGCAACGCGAGGGAGGAGTGAATCCCATCAGGCAAGCGAACGACCAAGGAGATACGCTCGGCTGCGCCTCGGTATGACAGCATCACCCCCACCCGTCACTCACTTCGTTCGTGCCACCCTCCCCCAACAAGTTGGGGTAGGGCTTACGTCGCGAGCAAACAATCGCGCGAAATTAAAATTACGTGCCTTAGGCGGAATTCACTTCCGCCGTGGGCGCCTCAATTTGGCAATTACTTTTGCCTTTTTGT
>CANQRP010000082.1 GCA_947626305.1 uncultured Clostridia bacterium
GAAGGCGTGTTCGCCGACGGAAGTGACCGCCTCGGGAATCTCGATGTCGTCGAGTGCTCCGCAGCCGGAAAAGGCATAGGCGCCGATCTCCTCCAAACTTTCGGGAAGCCCCACCCGATCGAGCGCCGTGCATTGGTAGAATGCGTATGAGCCGATCGCCGTGAGCCCCTCGGGCAGGTCGACCTCGCGAAGCGCCGTGCAACTCTGGAACGCGCGCGTGTCGATCGTAAGCGCCTGCGTGGGAGAGAATTCGAGCCGTGCGAGCCCGCGCCGATTGGAAAAAGCGTGCTCGCCGAGATAGGCAAGTCCGCTGCCGAAAGAGACTTCCGCCATCACGGTATCGTCGTTGATGGTGGAAAACGCCCTCGCCCCGACATAGACAACGGAATCGGGAAGGCGGACTTCCTCCAACTGCGTAGACAGGAAGGCAGATTCCCCGATCATGACGACCGAACCGAGTTCGATCTCTTTGAGAGACGTGCAATAGGCAAACGCGTTATTCGGAATGACCTGCAACCCCGACGGGAGACGGACGGAACTCAATGCCGTGCAACCCTGAAAGGCGTTCGCACCGATGGAGACCACCGAGTCCGGAATTTCGACGGAGGTGAGGCGCGGGCACTGGTAAAAGGCGTTATCGCCGATCGTTTTGACGTTTGCGCCGATGACGATCTTTTCCACCCTTCCGCAGGCGCGGAATGCGGCAGCTTCGATCGCCGTGACGGGCTTTCCGCGGTATTCGTCCTCTATCACGACCGTCCCGCTCGCGGAACCCGCCTGTTTTAAGGTATACTCCGTGCCGAGGTCGTTGAGAGCATACACCACGCCGGAGCCGTACAATTTCCGGAAGGAGAGCGTCTCCGACCAGCCCGACCGCAGGCTGTTTTCCCTGCCGCCGAGCGCCATGACTTTGATCTCATAATCCCCCTCCGTGAGGGAAGACAGGGAATAAGAAGCCCTGCGCAGGGTCTCTTCCTTTGCCGTTTCTTCGCCCACGGCGAGAATGGAGAGAAGGTAGCTGCGCGCCCCCTCCACCTCGTTCCAGGTGAGCAGGTCCTCCTCATTGACGGAGAGCCCGTCCGGGGGGTCGATGTGTTCGCCGCACGCCACCGCCATCGGCAAAAGGAGGAGAGAGAGCACGATCGCGATCGCCGTTTTCAACTTTTTCATCCTCGCACCCCTCCCGTTCTCTTGTTCGCCGCCGCGGCTTCCTTCTTTTGGCGGTGTTCACGCACCAGTTCGTGGATCCACTTGAATTTGAATTTCCGTACCGCGATATCGAGCAGGAACAGCACGATCACGAGGATCATGAACAGGATGCGCGGGTCGAACGTGCGCCCGAGCGTCGTTTCGAAATCGTCGAAAATCAGGTAACTGTCCTCTTCGTTTTCGATGAAGTTGCCCTTGCTTCTGCCGGTCAACGTCAGAAGCATCTCGCGGGAAGTTTCCTCCCCTTCCTCCTCCGGGAAGAGGTTGTATTCTTCGGAGAAGGAGAAGGTCTTGAACAGCCGCACCGTATCCGTGACCTCTCCGTTTGCATTCAATTTGTTGAGAGTGATCGTATACGTTCCGCTCTTTTTGATGACAAACTCGCAGTCGGAATAGGTGGGCGCACCCAAAAAGCGGGTGACATACACATCGGGGTTTGCTTCTTCCTCCCCGGGAGGCGCGTTCAGCGAAATGCTCTCGCCCTCCGGAGTGAGAATGGTGCCGGACACCGTTTCGCCGTCCCCCAGCCCCGCGTCTACACTCAATTTACTGATATAATTTTCTTCTTCGAGGCGATAGGAAATGTCGCTCGGGTGGATATTTTCCATGGGCATGAGGTTGCTGACGACATTGAGAAGGAAGCGCTGCCCGTTGCCGTCTTGCAGAAATTCGGAGGACCACCGCCCGCTCAGATCGCACATAAAGGACCCGACGGACCCCTTGCCGAACTTCCATTGCGCATAAATGGGCACGGAGTACTCCCCTTCGAGAATGAGATAGTCCTCGGCGCGCACCTTCACGCCGTAGAAGCCGCCCAGCTGCGCCTCCATTGTATTGCGGTTGGAGCCGGAGCCGAATTCCACGCCGTTGAAGAGATTGGACAGCGGCTTCGTCGCCACGGGATGGAAGGGTTCGGGAACGACTTCACCTAAAGCGTTTGCTTTGAGGTCTTCGCGCATCTTATCGGCAATGTCGCTGAGCCGTCCGCCCGTAACGTACAGTTCGCCGTGTCCCACTTCCACGAGTTCGGACATTTTGATGTAGGCGCTGCTGCCCTCGGACATTCCGATGCCCACCACCGAGAGGGTAATCTCGCTGTTGCGGTAATTCTGCGCCGCTTCGCCCAAATAGGCGTCGGCGTCGCCGCCCGTGGGTTCGCCGTCCGTGATGATGACGATGTGGCGGCGTTCGATGTCCTTTTGGTCGGTGAGCTGCTGTCCCGCACGGTTGATCGCCTGCGAAAAGACGGTGCCGCCCAAGCCGTCGATGCCGTCGATCGCCTTCAAGAGGGTGTCCGAGCGGGAAAAACGGGTCAACGGAAGCACAACGCCGTACACGGTGTCGAGCGTCATGATGCCCATATAGTCCTTCTCGGTCAGCACCTGGTTGCGGACAAGGTCGGTAAGTCCCTGTTTTGCCGCATCGCGCTTGGAGGTGCCGTAACCGGTCTGAAAATCCATGGAGCTCGAAATATCGACGATAAAGATCACACCGACGGGCGGCGTATAGTCGATCGCCTGCACAGGCAGCATCTGCTGGTAGAGCGTTCCTGCCATATCCTCGCGGTTATACGCATGGGCTTCGCCCGCCTCGCCGGCGTCGTCGCTTCCGCCCACCGTAAACAGCCCTCCGCCGTAATCGTACACATAGGAGTAGAGCAACTCATCCAATCCGGGATGGAGTTGTAAGTCGGCATTGGAGACATTGTTGAGAATGACTTGATCGTATTTTCGCAGCCCCTCGATGTCCGAAGGGATGTCGTCGGAATTCACGATGTTCTTTACATCCACCTGATAGTCCACGCCGTCTTGCGTCAACAGCGCGTCGAGTTCGTCCGACTGCCCCGCATAGCGTTCGAGCACGAGCACCTTATCGAACACTTCCAGATAGATGTAAGCGCAATATTCGTCGTTCGCCTCGAGCCCGTCTCCTTCCTGCCGGATGCGGATCTTGAGCTCGTGCAGGTCGTTTTCGGTGAAGGTATAGCGGAACGTGACCAGTTGCCTGCCTTCGTTCAGATCGACGGTCTTTCTGCCCGTCTCTTCATTCAGAACGTCATTGTCCGCAAGTTCGATCACGGTGTTGACCGTGGGGACTTTGCTCCGCACGGTGACGCCGATATCGCACTCCTCCCCCACATTGACATGATAGTCGGGCAAAGCGATCCCCACGACCTGCACATTGTCGTTCGTGTACTCCGAGGAGACGTACACGACGTCCACCCAGTAGCCCTGCGCCACGATCGTGCCGATCGCGGAATTCGCCCGTTCGTCCGTCTCCTTGCCGTCGGTGATGAGAACGATCTTGGAGGATTCCGAATCGCTGAACAGCCCCGTGGTATATTTCAAAGCCGCCGCGACGTCGGTCGCGCTCGTATCCGGTTTTTCCGCCTCGCGGTATCGTTCGTAAATGCCGTTCGTATCGTCTGTGAGCGGAACGGCATACTTCTGGTCGAACCCGAAGGTGACGACGCCCGTGCGGATGCCGGACTCTCCGCTCTCTTCGATGAGCTGTTGCACGAGAATATCCCGTTGCAGGGCGGAGGTCTCCTCGGTATCCGAGACGTCCACGAGCAAAATCACTTCGTTCTCGGGGTTATCCACCCGATAGGTGAAGATCATACCGGAGAGTGCCGCCACACTGAGCACCGAGATCGTGAGATGCAGCACGAGAGAGATGATGCGGTTGCGCGTTCTTCTGTACCGCTTTGCCACCTTGAAGTGCAAAATGAGGGGGACGGCAATGGCGGGGATGAGTAAAAAGAGCAACCATCCGGACCAGGGATAAGCAAAATGGATTTGAATTTGAGACATGCCTTCCCCTCCTTATTTGCTTTCGTGGGCGTGCAGCCACCATTCGAGGAACACCAGCGCCGTCAACGCCGCGGCAAAGTAGATGAGAAGGTCGTTGATGATCGCCCCCTCCTCTTCTCTGCGCTGCGGCTCGGTGAGGATCTCCTCACTGCGCCAGATATTGCTCTCGTATGCGGGGACTTTGACAAAGACCTCCGCGCTGAGTTCCTTGGAAAAATAGGTCATCGACCGGAAGGTATAGGTATCGGGGATGGAGAATTCCAGCGAAGCAGGAAACTCCGTCAACTGCGCACTGTACCCCGACCCGGAGCCGGAGACGTCGAGCTCGTCGCCGCGGGCATTTGCCTGCAACGTCTCCCCCACCTCCAACGCATAATCGGAGACAAAGGCAGGGAAGAAATAGTCGAAAAGGTTATAAAAGATATAGCCCATTTCGTTTTCGCGCCCGATACTGGAGTAGTGGACGCTGAACGAGAGGACGGCGACCTGTATGTCCGCATTCTTGCGGACGAGGAACACGGGGTCGGAATTACAGGTCATCAGAACGTCATACTCGGGGTCGCAGGTGAGCGACTTGTAGCGGGTCAGCGAAATTCTGTCCGCCGAGACCTGAAACCCGTTCGGGTTTTTCATGACGGCATGGTTCGTGTTTTCGACGTTTTCCATGCAGGAAGTGCGCAAATTCAGGTCCTGGATCCCGATCACACTGATGCCGGCGCCCTGCCAACCGACCCCGGGGTCCATCAACAGGATCACGCCGTCCGTCGGCAAAGTATCGGGCATATCGTGCTCGAAAATATAAAAATCGAATCCTTCCAACGCAGGTTCCTTGCCCTGCTGCACTTCGGTGATCTGAATATCGTATCTGCCGAGATCGTCGAATGCCTTCTTCACCATTCCCAAAGCGCCGTTGACGAAGGGATTGGGACCGGGATGCTCCACATCGTGGGGACCCGTCGGCAAATGGAGCGAACTCGCATACTGCACTTTTATCACGGGTTTCTGCCCGCCGTACAGGTTGAAACTGTCATCCGCGGAAAAACTGTCGTTGTTCGAACGGATGGAAATGTTGATGGATTGGAACGTCTGAAACCGTTGGTCGACGTCCAGGGCGCGGTATATGGTGTCGCCTTTGTCCTCTCCCCCTCCGTCGCGGAACACGATCGTCTTGACCGTATCCGCCTCGCAAAACACGGATTGGAAAATGGGCGGGACCGATCTCCCCTGCGAGGAAAGGTCCTCCGCATCCGCACCCGAGATCTCGATGTAGAGATCGAGTTCGCGGGGAGCGTGATAGGACGCCACCTGCACGGTGATCTCGCAATAGGTATCCACGATCTGCGCGGAGGCGTCGAGGATGGCGGCATTCCATTCCGATTCGTCGTTGACGTTCTCCACGTGCATTCCTCTGTCGCCCAAAATTTTGAGATAGTTTTCGTCATAGACGACATCGGTATAGAGATAGACCTGTGCGGACGGATTCTCGTCGAGAACGTCCTCGCTGAGCGTCATGGCGGCGGGAATATCCGAGATCCCGTAAAAACAGCTCTGCCGCCCGTCGCGCAGTTCTTCGAGCGCCGAAAGGAGGGCGTCGCTCTCCTCGGAGGAGATCCTGCTCCTGCCGATGAAATCGGGCGCGTCGTCCGCGAGGATCACGGAGACGAGCCCGCCCGCCGCAAAGGTGTCGTTCGCGCGGTCGATGGCGTAGGACACCGCCCTTTGGAAGCGGGTCTCCTCATTCGTCTCCGCGTACATGCTCGCCGAGGAATCGAGAATGAGGATCACGTCCAAATTGTCGCTCGTATTTTCGTGCACCAGCGCGGGTTCCGCGAGGATCAACGCCGCGGCGGTCAAGATCAGGAGCTGACAGATGAAGATCAGAATATTGCGGATCCTGCTCGTGGGAAGCCGTCTCCTTCTGTACTTCAAGCTGAGTTTCCAGATCAGCGTACTCGACACGTGCTGCGTCAGATAATTGGGTCTTATGATATAGATAATGATGAGCACGGCGATGCCGATGAGGCCGAGGAGACCGAGGGGGAGCAAAAGTTGCAAACTCATGACATGATGCCCTC
>CANQRP010000083.1 GCA_947626305.1 uncultured Clostridia bacterium
AGCGGTTGAACGCGCACGATTCGAAATCGTGTTATGCAGGAATGTATACGGGGGTTCGAATCCCTCTTTCTGCGCCATGAACGCCCGAGGGCTTTTTGCCCTCGGGCGTTCATGATCATAAGCAAAAGAGAGATTCGAGGGGAGGCAAGCCGAGCCCCGTGCCCTCTCACGCGCGGGGTTCGGTGCAGGTCGGCGGGTTCTACCGACGACTTGACAATTGATAATTGTCAACCGTGCGCCGCGCACAAGCGGCGAATCCCTCTTTCTGCGCCAAGGTGGGACGTAAGTTGAACAAACTTGCGCCCAGCTTTTTCTGTGAATTTTTTGCCGGGATAAAAAGGCCCTTGATTCTTTTTTCGCAATTTGCTATAATATTGCCAAAATCCATAATACAACAAAGTACTGTCATACGGGAGTTAAAAATGAAAGAACACAAATTCGATCCGAATGTGGAAAAAATTTATTTGTCTCTGTCAGACGAAGAAAAACAACAATATAAAAAGAAACAGAACGGGTTAAATGTATTTTTTCTTGTGACGGGAATTCTTCTGATCCTTTTGTTTGCCGCAGTGGAAGGCGTAATGATCTATCTCATCGGAAAAGATTATGTCTATTCGATATTTACGGGAATTGTTTTGTTGTTGGGGGTTTGTATCATCGCAAATTGGATCATAAAGCCATGCGTCATTGGGTTAAAAGCAAACGATGAAACAACGATAAAAATGCACATCGAGCGGCGCGAAAGACAAAAAGCGTTGCGTGCCATGCCACAAGTCGAAAAATTGCAAAAGGACATTTCCGATAAGTCTGATAAGTTGTCGGCGGAAAACATCAAGTGGGTCACGATCCTCGATTCCTATACCGAAGTCAGCGATAAACTTCATGCGTTGATGAATTACCAAGAGATCATACAGACGCGCGTTTATAAATTCAAAGTCGAATACAATGACGGGACCTCCAAAATCGTTACGGCCGCGGAAGGCTCCGAGGAATATTCCATCCTGATGCCCCGCGTCCGAAGCGCCGCCGAGCTGCAAGGAGAGCCGATCGATCATATCCAAAAGCTCAGGGAATACAAACGATTACTCGATGACGGGATCATTACGCAAGAGGAATTCGAAGCAAAGAAGAAGGAGATCTTGCCGAAAATATAACACGTAATTCTCTCTTTCATCTTGATTTCCCATTCAAGGCGTGCTATAATTGTGCACAATGAAACGCGTAAAAGCGGAAAATTTTACCTACGCTAAGGAGTGATTATGTGTACCGCCATCACCTATTCCACCAAAGACCACTACTTCGGCAGGAATCTAGACCTCGAATATTCCTACCGCGAAGAAGTCACCGTCGTGCCGCGCAACTTTCCTTTTGCCTTCCGCAGGGCGGGAGAGTGTAAGTCTCATTTCGCGCTCATCGGCATGGCGTACGTACAGGACGGCTATCCGCTTTTTTATGACGCCGTAAATGAAAAGGGGCTCGGCATGGCGGGGCTCAATTTCCCCGGGAATGCCGCCTATTTCCCCGAAAAAGAGGGCAAGACGAACCTGTCGCCCTTTGAGTTCATTCCCTTCCTTCTCGCGCGGTGCGCCACGGTAAAGGAGGCGAGGGAACTTCTCGGAAATGTGAATCTCATCGACCTTCCGTTCAGCAAAGAGTTGCCGCTCACCCCCTTGCATTGGATGATCGCGGACAAAACTTCCGCCATCGTTGCGGAGAGCACGGAGGAGGGGCTGAAAGTATATGAGAACCCCGTGGGAGTGATGACGAACAATCCGCCGTTCCCCATGCAGATGAACCGCCTCGCCGACTACATGGCGCTCTCCATCGAACCGCCCAAAAACAACTTTGCGGGGCTTGAACTCACAACGTACAGCCGCGGCATGGGGGCGATGGGGCTGCCCGGGGACCTTTCCTCCGCGTCCCGCTTTGTAAAAGCCGCCTTTACGCGTTTTCATTCCCGTTCGGGAGAGAGCGAGGTGGAGAGCGTGAGCCAATTCTTCCATATCCTCGATTCGGTGGAACAGCAGCGGGGTTGCGTCAAGCTCGGCGAGCACTTCGAGATCACCGTATATGCCTCCTGTTGCAACGTGGACCGCGGAATTTATTACTACAAGACTTATGACAATTCCCGTCTGCACGGCATAGACATGCACCGCGAGGACCTCGACGGAAGCGAACTTGCCCGCTACCCGCTCATCGAAAGAGAAGAAATCGACATTCAGAATTGAATTTCGCTGCCCGCGACCGGGAAATCGGTCGCGGGCGGCTTCGTAACTTGACGAATGCCCTAAACCGTGCTATAATGATCGTTGAATTCGGAGAGTACACTTATGAAAGTTGCATGGAAACAGAGAAACAGCAAAATGTGCGCCGTCTGCGGGCTGGATAACCGCTACGGGGTACAAGCGCCCTTTTACAGCATGGAAGACGGCAGCGTGATGTCCCTTTTCCGCTTCCGCGAAGAACACCAGAGCTACCCCGGACGGGTGCACGGCGGGCTCATCTCGGCAATGCTCGATGAAATGGGGCTGCGGGCGCTTTGGGCAAAAGAGGGGGGCGAATTCACCTACGGTGTGACGCTGACCCTCGAAACGAAGTACAGAAAACCTGTTCCTTACGGCGAAGACCTTTTGGGAAGAGGGGAGATCGTGCGGGAGAGCGGCGCTTTTCTCACGGCAGCGTGCGCCATCATGCGCCCCGACGGCACCGTGCTCGCACAGGCGACGATCAAATACTTAAAACTCACCCCGCAGCAGATCCGGGCGGGCGTCAACGAGCACGAAGAGATGTGCTATCTCATCGAGGACGGCGTAACGGAACTTCCCTTCGGAGAATCGGTATGAATTACACCCTCGTCACGGGCGCATGCGGCGGTTTGGGCGGCGCCTTTGTCCGTCTTCTTGCCATGCGCAAAGAGGCGCTCTTCCTCACGGGGCGGGAGGAACACCGCCTTGCCGCCCTCGCCGAGCGGCTGCACGCGGAAGACCCCACGCTGCGGGTGGAATATTTCCCCTGTGATCTTGCGGACGGGCGCTCCCGCAACCGCTTTTTTGCCTATGCGGACAGCGTGAACGCGCGTTTTTCTCGGCTCGTCTATGTTGCCGGCGCCGATGTGCAGAAGGCGTTTGAAAAGTACACCGAGGAAAAACTCGTGATGCAGGCGCGGGTGAATTTCGAAGGCGCGGTCTCCTTTACCCGCGCGGTGATGGCGCGAAGCGACCTCGACGGCACGTCCGAATTCTTGGCGGTCGGAAGCGTCTCAGGACTCTATCCGATGCCCTATTTTGCACTGTATAGCGCCACCAAAAAGGCGCTCTGGCAATTTTATTCGGCGTTGCATGCGGAACTCAAGGGCAGAGCAAAGGTCACTTGCGTGCTCCCGGGCGCCATTCCCACGCGCGAGGACGTGAAAGAGTACATCCGGAAACAGGGGCTCTGGGGCAAACTCGCCGCGCTTCCGCCCGAAAAAGTCGCCGAAAAGAGCTTAAAAGCGGTGCAAAAAAACCGACGCTCGCTTATCGTCGGTTTTTGGAATAAAATGATGTACATTTTTACCGCCCTCATCCCGCTCTCCCTCAAACTGAAATTCATTGCAAAGAAGTGGAGCAAGACGGAAAAGGACGCCTTTTGATCATTTTTTCTTTTTGATCTCTTCTTCCTCTTCGGGAGTGGAAAAGGAGAAGGCGATCTTCGGCTCGTGTTCCAGAAGACATCGGATAAACTCATCGTACCATACGTCCTTTACCACAATGATGGTATATTTCGTCTTGAAATCATCGAAATAGACGGCAAGTTTATTCAATCCTTTGAACAAATGGATGGAATCGATCTGTTTCAGCGCATATTTTTGCTTGATAAATCCGAACTGCAAAATGAGATATCGGTCGGTGATGACGTATTGCGAACGGATCAACATCGAGATGATGAGCGCCGCAAGAAAGACGCTGACAAAAAACAGGATCACATACTGCATCCAACCGTAGATATTGGACAGGTCTTCTTTCAGAAAATTCAGAAAGCGCCAGAGTGTGAGCCCAAAGCCCGCTACGCACAGCGCAAGCCCCAAGAGGAACAGCACCAACATGAGCGGCGTGAATTTGAACGGATAACGCGGGTCGGTTTTTTTCATGGTTCCAGTATAACCCATCGCGTTCCAAAAAGCAAGTGTTTGCGGAACGGAAAAATTTTCCGTTTGCGGCAGGAACCGCAAAAGATTTCACCGTAGGGCTTGAAATTTCCGAGCGGATTTGTTATAATCTTATATGACATACGGAGGAGAATATGGTCAAAGTCATCAGGCAGGGCGTCTACTACATGGACGGACGGCTCGTCAAGGAGAGCGAAGCGTTCATGACTTCGGATAAAAGAGAAGTTGCCGAAAAGAATACGATAACGTACGGCATTCTGTCGGCACATTCCAAGAACATGGGCGAGGCGCTTGCGCTGAAGCCCGACGCGGTGTTTTTGTACGATCAAACAGACGTTTTGCGCACCCTCGACTTTGTGGGGATGAAGGAATTTCCCGTTTCCACCTATCTCTTCGATTGCGATTTTGTGCGCTCGGCGGCGAAAAAATGGGGCGGTGTGTCTGTTCCGAACGGTCTTGCTTCTGAGAACGCTTTTGCCTGCGAGCAGGTCGCAAAGAGCGGCGGCGTTCTGCTCGGTATCGACGGCTGCGGCGCGCTCGGCGCGATGAGTTTCGGGGGGGACGGAGGAGACTTTCTTCGGCTCTTTACAAAAGGTTCGGTCGAGGAGGCTCGCCGTGAGCTTCTCGCCGTGTATCTGAAAGGAAAGCTCCGCAAGGGCGTAGGACCGACCGACGTTGCGCTCGCTATCTCGCAAGCCCTCGAAAAAGCGGGGAATTTTGCGGAGCGGAAATATCTCGAAGTGTTCGGCGCAGGCGTTTCGGGTCTTTCCATGGATTATCGCAACGCCATAGACAGCGCGCTCGACTGCGGTCAAGTTTCCACGGTGTGGACGACCGACGGCAAGACGCGGGAGAATTTCGAAAATCATCAACGCGCAACCGATTTTAAGTCCCTTGCGCCCGTTCAGCCCGCTTACTACGACGGAGCGGTCATTGTCGATCTTTCGGATGTCGAGCCGATGATCGAAGTGAACGGAGCGATCTCCACGGTAGAAGAGTTCCTCGAAAGCGCCTCGGATGAATACCGCAAAGACGGCAAGGTGTTTCTCGGCTCGACGGCGATCGAATGTGAAGCGGCTACCTATGAGACGATGGCGGAAGTTGCGGAGATCCTCCGCGGCAAAAAGATCGGGAATTGCGCGTGCAGCTGGCTCCCTTACTCAAAGTCCGTAACAATGGCGCTCTCGGAGGGCGGCTATTTCAACGCACTCTTGGGCGCAGGCGTGAACTTTAACGACCTTTTGGACGCGCAAGCGGGTCTCGTGGGGAAAGATGCAAATTTCTGTGGGGAAGGGGATGCCCGCCTCGACGCGAGAACGATCGCCGCGACGCTTGCAAACGAAGGTTCTCTCACTTCCGCGCTCGGGCTCGATTATCCCAAACGCATCAAAAAGTACAAATTCGACCCCGCGCCCTATACAAGCCGCGTGACAAGTTTTATCGGAAAGCCGCAAAAAAGCGCGCAACTTTTCTACGGCGATGAGATTCAACCGTTGCCGGAATTCCCGCCGCTTCCCGAGCGTTTGGCGCTTGCTGTTGACGGCGAAGAAGGGAGCATAGCCGTTCTCATCGACGACCCCGAGGAGTACGCATGGTCGTATGCGGTGGAGGACAGAGAGCGCGGCGCGTTTGCTGCGCTTGCCAAGAACTTCCCCGAAAGACTGCGCACCCACCTCATCGACTGGGGCATCTTGCCGCTCACTTACGAAAGATTTACCTTCAAGGAGGGCGATGTTCTGCACCTTGAAAAGATCGCGGAACTTGTGAAAGCGGGCGAGGAGCGCGTCATTGCAAAAGTCGTGGGAAAACGCAGGACGAAAGATATTGCGCTGACACTCGGAAAACTGACTGCCGATGAGCGGAAAATTCTGCTCGCGGGCGGAAAAAACAACCTTGTGAGGGGGAAATAATGGGACTTTCTCTCGAAGAATACAAGACGCTCATCGA
>CANQRP010000084.1 GCA_947626305.1 uncultured Clostridia bacterium
TAACTTATGCCAAGAGAATACGATTTAGCACATACCAGAAATTTCGGTATCATGGCGCACATCGACGCAGGCAAGACGACGACCACCGAACGTATCCTGTTCTATACGGGCAAGACGCACAAGTTGGGCGAAGTCCACGAAGGCGCCGCCACCATGGACTGGATGGTTCAGGAGCAGGAGCGGGGTATCACCATTACCTCCGCCGCGACTACCTGTATCTGGAAAGGCCATCGTTTCAACATCATCGATACGCCGGGTCACGTCGACTTCACGGTGGAAGTGGAGCGTTCGCTCCGCGTGCTCGACGGCGCCGTCGCAACGTTCTGTGCGAAGGGCGGCGTGGAGCCCCAGTCCGAGACCGTGTGGCGTCAGGCGGACAAGTATAAGGTCCCGCGGATCGCCTATGTCAACAAAATGGACATCAACGGGGCGGATTTCTTCCATGTGGAGAGCATGATCCGCGAACGGCTCGGCGCCAACCCCGTTCCCATTGAACTGCCCATCGGGAAAGAGGCTTCTTTCCGGGGCATCATCGACCTCATCAAGATGGAGGCGGAAGTTTATTACGACGATCTCGGAAAGGATTTCCGCAAGGAGCCCATTCCCGCAGACATGATGGAACTTGCGCAAAAATACCGCGCAAAACTCGTAGAAGAGGCGGCGTCCGCGACCGAAGAACTCATGGACAAGTACCTCGAAACGGACGAGCTCTCCGAAGAGGAGATCATCGCGGGATTGCGCGACCGCTGTCTCAAAGTGGACGCTATCCCCATGCTCTGCGGCTCTTCCTACCGCAACAAGGGCGTGCAGTTCTTGCTCGACGCCGTCATCAACTTCCTGCCGAGCCCTCTCGACGTAGACCATGTGAAGGGCGTCAATCCCGATACGGAAGAGGAAGAGGAGCGCAAGACTTCGGACGAAGAGCCCTTCTCGGGTCTCGCGTTCAAGATCGCGACCGACCCTTACGTCGGCTCCCTCGCCTATTTCCGCTGCTACTCGGGCGTGCTCGAAGCGGGTTCTTACGTCTATAACTCCACCAAGGGGAAGAAAGAGCGCGTCGGTCGTCTCGTGCAGATGCACGCAAACGAACGGCGGGACATCGACAAGATCTATTCGGGCGATATTTGCGCGATCGTCGGTCTCAAAAACACCACGACGGGCGATACGCTCTGCGACGAGAAGCATCCCATCGTGCTCGAAAAGATGGAATTCCCCGACCCCGTCATCCAGCTCTCTTTGGAGCCCAAGACGAAGGCAGGTCAGGAAAAGATGACGATGGCGCTTGTCAAACTCGCCGAGGAGGATCCTACGTTCCGCACCTATACCGATCAGGAAACGGGACAGACGATCATTGCCGGCATGGGCGAGCTGCATCTCGACATCATCGTGGACAGGCTTTTGCGCGAGTTCCATGTGGAAGCAAACGTCGGTGCGCCCCAGGTCGCTTACCGCGAGACCTTCAAAAAGGCGGTCGAGGCGGAAGGCATGTACAAGCGGCAGTCGGGCGGGAAAGGACAGTACGGTCACTGCAAGATCAGGCTCATCCCGCTGGAACGCGGCGCGGGCTATGTCTTCGAAGATCAGACGGTGGGCGGTTCCATTCCCAAGGAATTCATCCCTGCGATCGACAAAGGTATCCAGGAAGCCGCCAAGAACGGCTACCTCGCGGGTTACGAGATCATGGACTTCAAGGTAGAGGTCTACGACGGTAGTTTCCACGAAGTCGACTCTTCGGAAATGGCATTCAAGATCGCGGGCAGCATGGCGCTCAAAAACGGTCTCGAAAAGGCGCAACCTGTGTTGCTCGAACCCATCATGAAGGTGGAGATCGTGACGCCCGAAGATTACTTCGGCGACCTCATGGGCAATATTTCGGGGCGGCGCGGCAACATTCTCGGGACCGACGATCGGAACGGCGCGAAGATCATCGACGCGGAAGTCCCGCTCTCCGAAATGTTCGGCTATGCCACCGACCTTCGTTCGAGGACGCAGGGCAGAGGGCAGTTCTCGATGCAGTTCGACCACTATTCGGAAGTCCCCAAGTCGCTGTCCGAAAAGATCATTTCCGGGCGCACCAAGCGGGACTGAGCAGATTTTTCAAATTCGGAAAAATTTGCATAAAAACAATTGCAAATTTTTTGCTTTTGGGTTATAATAGCCCTGATAAGCAAAATCAGCTTTTTATCGCATGATAGATAGCTGCGCTTCCCAAGGGAAGAAGTTATCAAAAATTATAAAAAATAATCGGAGGATCACTCAAAATGGCAAAGGCAAAATTCGACAGAAGCAAGCCGCACGTTAACATCGGTACCATTGGCCACGTTGACCACGGCAAGACCACTTTGACCGCAGCTATCACCATGGTTATGGCATGCAAAGGTCAGGCGCAGAAGATGCGGTACGACGAGATCGATAAGGCACCCGAGGAAAAAGCCCGCGGTATCACGATCAACACCGCACACGTTGAGTATCAGACGGACAGCCGTCACTACGCTCACGTTGACTGCCCCGGTCACGCAGACTATGTCAAGAACATGATCACGGGCGCGGCGCAGATGGACGGCGCAATTCTCGTCGTCGCTGCGACCGACGGTCCCATGCCCCAGACTCGTGAGCACATCCTGCTCGCCCGTCAGGTCGGCGTCCCTTATATCATCGTCTTCCTGAACAAGGTCGACCAGATGGACGACCCCGAACTTCTCGACCTCGTGGAAATGGAGATCCGCGAATTGCTGTCCTCCTACGATTTCCCCGGCGACGAAATTCCGATCATCAAGGGTTCCGCTTTGAAGGCGCTCGAAAAAGCGACCAGCGGTTGCTCCGACGCAGAGATCCTCGCGGCTCCAGAATGCCAGTGCATTCTCGAGCTCATGGATGCTGTGGACACCTATATCCCCACGCCCGCACGTGACGATCAGAAGCCTTTCCTTCTTCCCGTCGAAGACGTGTTCACGATCTCCGGTCGCGGCACCGTTGCTACGGGCAGAGTCGAGAGAGGCGTTGCGCATGTGAACGATCCCGCCGAGATCGTCGGTCTCATCGAGAAGCCTCGTTCCACCGTCATCACCGGTCTCGAAATGTTCCACAAGTTGCTCGATTCCGCTCAGGCGGGCGACAACGTCGGTGCTCTCCTCCGCGGTATCGCGCGTACCGAGATCGAAAAAGGTCAGGTCATCGCAAAGCCCGGTTCGGTTCCCACCGCTACGAAGTTTGAGGCGCAGGTGTACGTCCTTACCAAGGAAGAGGGCGGTCGCCATACTCCTTTCTTCAACCACTATCGTCCTCAGTTCTTCATCAGAACGACCGACGTCACGGGCGCGATCGAGCTTCCCGCAGGCGTTGAGATGGTCGTTCCCGGCGACCACGTGACTTTGACCGTCGAGCTCATCAAGCCCGTTGCAATCGAAGAAGGTCTCCGTTTCGCTATCCGCGAGGGCGGCAGAACGGTCGGTTCCGGCGCAGTCTCCAAGATCCTCAAGTAAGGATCGTTCCAATCGATTTCAAAGAGCACGGCTCGTCCGTGCTTTTTGGCGTATTGTCCGAACGGTCATGCGCACAAGTGCAAAGGAGGAGAGACGAGAAGTATCTCGACGATGAAAGCAGGAAACTTTATTGGTGGAACAGGAACTATTTCTTTGCGGGGACGGTCTGCGTTGTGCTGATCAATCTTATCGTGCAGGCGGCTTGCGGATCCGATCTGAATTGGTTTCACATGCTGATGATCGAGAACAGTTCATGGAATTCCGTCCTTTCCTTCAAGAACCTGTGGCTGAACTTTGTAAGCGCGTTCATACACCTGACTTGGCAGCATACCCTCCTGAACATGCTTTGCTTTCTCATCTGCGGGGCATGGTTGGAGCGGCGCAAGGGGACACTTCCGCTCCTTGGGCTTGTTGTCCTCATGGCATTTGTCACGGAAAATGTTGTGAGCGGGAACAGCTTGAGCTTGACTTCGTTCGGTTATTCCGCGGTCAATTACGGCTTCTACGCCTATGCGATCATTGACTATGTCGCCCTTTTGTGCAGAAAACAGACCCGCACGAAACCAAACGTCATCTCGGGCGCGATCCTGATGGGACTCATCTACTTTGCCGCATGCTTTTCGGGCGGAACATCGGCGGTCTCGTTCGCGTGGTATCCGTACGACTTCATGCACAACATGGGACACTATTCGGGTTTTCTCGCGGGAGCATTCTTGGTGCTCGCCGTTCAGTGCGCCAAATTCGTTGCAAAGAGAGAATGATATCGATCGGGAAGCCCGCCCGCGGCACAGCCGCGGGCGGGCTCTTCTCTTATCCGCAAATAACGGAAAAGAGGAGGAAACGCACGGCTTTCTTACTTTTTGCGCATACTGCGGATATGGATCGGCTGAAAAAAGCATGGCGGTGGGGGAAGCGGGCGTTTGCCGCGCTCTCGGCGCGAAAATATACGACGGTCGCAGGGACACTTTCCTTTTTTCTCATCATGTCGCTGGTGCCGCTGAGCTTTTGGCTCGTGCTGCTCTTCGGCAATTCCGCCTTCGATGTAGAAAGGATCATGGCGCTCGAACTCTTCGGATGGGCGCGGGAGTTGCTCGTCTACTTAAAGAACAATGCCGTGGGCGCAACGGAAGGGGTCAGCGCGCTCTTTCTCGTCACCACCCTCTGGTCGAGTACGAACTTTTTCTATCACCTTCGCCGCAGCGGGGAGATCTTGTACGACTATCGCCGTCGCAAACACGGCTGGAAGGTGCGGCTCTCCGCCGTTTTGCTCACGTTCGGTGTGCTTGCCTTCTTTGCCGCTGCGGGCTCCGTACTCCTTTGGGTAAGTTATCTCACCCGCTCCTTTCCGAAATGGCTCTTCTATCCCGTGCTCTACTCGCTCTTGTTGCTGCTCGGTTTCTTTGCCGCCTGGATGCTCAACGCCTACATCTGTCCCTATCGGTGCCGACCGGGCGAGATCGTCCTCGGGAGCCTCCTGACTGCCGCAGCCTGGCTCATCGCTTCCGGCGCCTTTGCCCTTTCGCTGCACTTTACCGACCGCGAGCGGCTGTACGGCGCCCTGACTCTCCTCATCCTCTTCTTTTTGTGGCTGTATTGGATGATGGTCTGCTTCACGGCGGGCGTGGTGTTCAACCGCCATCGCATGAATTTGCGCAATTTGGAACACAAAACCCTATAATTCGACAATCATCTAAATAAAAGTGCAGTTTATTTAGATAATCTCCTAAATAAAAAATCCGAAAAAATGTGCTTCCCTTCCCGAAAAGAAGAAAAAAGAGATTGCCTTTTGCGTGATTTTGTTGTACAATAGAAGGGAAAAATCGAAATTGCAACGTCTTCGGAAAAGAAAGAGAGCGAATCGCCCTCATTTTGTCGTAGTTTCCGAAGAGAAGGAGTCATATTTGGATAAAAAAGACAACCGCCGCGAGGGGAAGAACGCCATCGAGCTTGCCATTCTGAACGGCATCGAGGCGTATAACCGCGAACAGGCAAAAAAGACCGCGCCTGCGTCCGCTCCCGCCGCACCGACTGCGTCCGCACACACGGGCGAGACTCGCACGAAAGAGGCGATGGAGGAGGCGGGGCTGAAAAAC
Organism: uncultured Clostridia bacterium; assembly: GCA_947626305.1. Lineage (GTDB taxonomy): Bacteria > Bacillota > Clostridia > Christensenellales > Borkfalkiaceae > Gallimonas. The sequence goes on from CANQRP010000084.1 coordinate 5,576, forward strand.
CGCCGCAGATCCCGCGCCAAGGGCAAGGGGACGCCCGTACGTTCCCCCGAGGTCGCTTCCGCCCCCGAAGCGCGCACAAAGAAAGCCGCCGCCGAGGGGAAGAAGACCGTTGCGCAAGAAAAGAAGACCGCCGCCGAGGGGAAGAAGTCCATCGTGCGGGAAGCGCGCTCCGCTCCGCCCGCAAAAGCGCCCGCTAAGGGGGAGCGTCCCTCCAAAAAGCGCAAGAAGCAGCCCGTAAAGGTGCTCTTTTTCGGGGGCGTGGGAGAGATCGGCAAGAATATGACGGCGATCGAGTACGGCAACGACCTCATCGTCATCGACGCGGGCATCATTTTCCCGACGGAGGAGATGCCCG
>CANQRP010000085.1 GCA_947626305.1 uncultured Clostridia bacterium
CGACCCTCTGCTTGTAAGGCAGATGCTCTCCCAACTGAGCTAAACTTCCGACTTGCTTGATTATAGTACCACATTCATTGACAGAAATCAAGCGTTTTTCTTTTATTTTTACGATTTTTTTTGCGAAAAAATTTCCCGGGGCACTCTTTGCCTCCCGACGGGCGAAAAAAAGGCGGTCTTGCGCAAAATTTTGCAAAGCCGCTTCCTCCTTGGTGTTTTTCATGCGCTGTCCTTGGGGACCCCGCGCCGCGGGGGTCATGCCGCCTCTTCCGATACAAAAACACGGAAGCGCTGCCCGTTCGGGAGTACCATGCAGAGGTCCTCCCCGTTCTTTTCGATCTCGCCCTCGAAACAGACCGAAAGCATGTCGCGGATCTCTTCGCGGATGTCCTGCAACCCGACCTTGTTCATAAAAAACCTCCTGCGTTTTTCTTTTGTAAGGCAAGTATACCGCCTTTTTTTGTGAGAATTTACAGAAGTTTTGTCGAATCCCGTCGAAAAACGGCAAAAGTGTGTTCAGCCTTTTGAGCGCGCAGGCGCGCCGCCGTCCGCCGCGGAATTTATTTTTATTCATTTTCTTGCATGGTATAAGAAATTCTAATGGCAGGAAAGCGAAAAACGTGTGGAAATTCCCACGGGGCGGGCACGTTTTCTTGACATTTCGTCGGAATTTTTGTATACTATATAAAGAAACTTCCGCTCTTTGAAAAAAAGAGCGCGGCGAAGGACTTTCCCGGGAGGTGTGCATGAAGAGAGAGAAAAGACGCGCGGTCGCCGCGGTCGCAGCGGCTGCGATCGGGCTGACGGCGCTCGGCGCGGGCGGTTGCGGCACCCGTTTGGAGGGGGCTTCGCTCGACCGTTACACCGTCGTGTATGCGGCGGGGGACGGCACGGCGGAGCGGCTCGCGAGAGAATTCTGCTCGGCGGCGCAGCGGGAACACGGCATGCGCCCGCGGTGCACGTCCGACGCTTCCGCGGACGCGGGGCGGGAGATCCTCTTCGGCAAGACCAACCGCATGCAGGGGGAGGGGACGCCCGAGGGGCGTTTCACCGTCTCCGCGGTCGGGGACAGCATCCTTCTCGAAAGCGACACGCCCTCGGGGCTGTACGCCGCGGGACGGGCGGTGCTCTCCCACCTCTCGGAGGGACGGGCGGAGTATTCCTCGCCCTTCACGGGGGAATACGAGGACCTCTCGATCCGGGTGATGAGCTTCAACCTCCGCACGGTGGACGTCTCCCCGCGGATCGACCGCGTAAAGAGCGTGATCGCCCGCAACGACCCCGACCTGCTCGGCGTGCAGGAGGCTTCCTCCGCCTGGCAGACCGCACTGGTGCTCGACGGGTATTCCCGCGTGGGCATCGGCAGAGACGGCGCTTCCGACGAGGCGTGCTTCATCTTCTACCGCACCGACAAATTCGAACTGTTGGAAGAGGGGACGCGCTGGTACACGGAGACGCCCGAGGTGCCGAGCGTGCTGAGCGGGAGCTCTTACAGACGCATCTACACCTACGCGGTGCTGCGGCGCAAGACGGACGGAGTGCGTTTTTTGTACGTCAACACCCACATGCACCTGCACATGGCGTCCCGCAAGACGGCGGCGGGGCTGCTGCTCTCCTTCCTCAACGAACGGTACCCCGATCTGCCCGTGTATCTCACGGGGGACTTCAATACCGACATCGATCGGGAAGGGGACGTCTACCGCTATTACGCGCCCGGGGAGCATGAAGATTTCGACACGCTGCTCGAAGAGGACGGTTTCGAAAACGCCCGCCTCACCGCCACGCGGACGGACGACGGCGCCACCTTCCCCTCCGACCTGTACGCCGACGACAACAAGGGCGGCGCGCCCTCCTCTTGTTACAACAAGGGAGTGGGCGACATCATCGACTATTGCATGACGCGCGAAGCGGAGGATGCGGGGGTATTTGCGCACACCTACTTCGCGGACAGACGGGAGCCGGACGTCTCAAAGCCCGCTGCGGGGCTGGGGAACGCCGCTTCCGACCACTATCCCATCGTTGCCGACACCCTGCTCTTCGGGCACTGACGGCGCGGGGCGCCCGAAGCGGGGGCTCCAAGGAGGCATTATGAAAAAAATTTTCAAAAAGAGTATCCTATTGGGGGCGGCGATCGCCCTCCTGCTTGTCGGCGGCGCGCTTGCCGCCTGTGATAAGAAAACGGACGGTCACGAACACATCTACGGCAGCTGGCAGGTAGTGACCGAGGCGGGCTGCGAAGTCAACGGGCTGAAAAAGCATGTCTGCACCGTCTGCGGGGCGGAGGACACGGAGGAGATCCCCGCCGCGGGGCACGATTGGGGGGTCTCCAAAGTGACGAAGGAAGCCACCTGCACCCAAGAGGGGGAGCGCGTGAAAACGTGCAAAGTCTGCGGAGCTACGCAACCGGAGAAGACCCCTCCCATCGAGCACGATTGGGTGACGAAGAAGGTGATCGTTCCCGCCACCTGCGAAGAACCGGGCAAGGCGGAGCAGGTCTGCTCGGTGTGCGGCACGTCCAACGAGGACGCGACCCTTCCCGCACTCGAACACGATTGGGAGGTCCCCGAGATCGTCAAACCCGCCACCTGCGAGGAGCCGGGCATGGAGCGCAAGGTCTGCAAGCGCGACGGGTGCCATAAGGAGGAGACGAACGTGATCCCCGCCCTCGAACATCGCTGGATGAACACGCGGGTCATCGAGCCCGCCACCTGCGAGGAAAACGGGGTGCAGGAACAGACCTGTCAGCGCCCCAACTGCCCCAAAAAGACGCAGCAAGTGCCCATTTCCGCCCTCGACCACAGCTGGCAGAGCTACTACACGGTGGATACGCCGCCGACCTTCGAGAGCGAGGGGGTAAAGTCCTACCACTGCAACCGCTGCGAAAAGACGCAGGGCGCCGTCTCCGTGCCCAAGCTCGAGGCGAACACCCCCATTCCCTATGAATTCCGCACGCTGCGCAACAACGGGCAGCTCCTCATCGCTCCCTCGATGACCCTCATCGTCACGGACGCGGAAACGGGCGCGGAAGTTGCCCGCAGCACGCCGACCGACCTCAACGGCGGCGTGTTCACCAAGGAACTTCTGCCCAAGACGTATATCGTCACGGCGGAGAACCTGCCCGCGGGCTACACCTGCGGCAAGAGCTTCACCGTCACCCCCTTCGACCCCTACTGCAACGTCTACCTCACCGCCTCGGTGCGGGAGGGGAGACCGACAGGCAGATACGCGGTCGGCGACGTGATGTACGACTTCACCGCCCCCGCGGCGAATTCCACGGCGGGCGAACTCAACTTAAAGAGCGTCCTCCAAACCAAAAAGATGGTGCTCCTCAACTTCTGGTTTGTGGGTTGCGTCTACTGCGAAGAGGAATTCCCCGCATTGGAGCGCGCCTACACCAAGTACCAAAGCACGGTGGAGGTGATCGCGGTCAATCAGAATGACGCGATGTCCGCCATCGAGAGCTACCGCTTGCAGATGGGGCTCTCCTTCCCGCTCGTGCAGAATTCCGCCGTCGGGCTCATCACTCCCTTCGGCGTCACGGGGTATCCCACGTCCGTCGTCATCGACGGCGAAGGAGTGGTAAGCGAGATCCTCGTCGGTCCTCAAACGCAGGCGAAATTCGAACAACTCTTTGCAAAATATACGGAGGCGTCCGGACGCGCGACCGAGACTGCCGCGCCTGCGGCAATCGCTGCCCCTGCGGCGCTTCCTCCCGAAAAACGCGTCAACGCGAGGTAATCCATGAAGAAATTTTTACGGCTTTTTCCCATCGCACTGCTGTGCCTGCTGTTTGCGCTTCTCGGCGCGGCTTGTTCCAAGGAGGTCACGCTCTCCTTCGAGACGGACGGCGGCACCCCGCTTGCTTCCGTCACGGCGGAGGCGGGGGCGGAGGTCGCCCTGCCCGTGCCCGTCAAGGCGGGCTTTGCCTTCGACGGCTGGTACACTTCCTCCGACCTCTCGGGCGAACGCTTCGAGGGGACGATCTCCGCGCCCGAAAAGAGCACCAAATACTTTGCCAAGTGGGTCACGGGCTACGAGCTCAGGTTGGACCCCGACGGCGGCACCCTCGCCGCGACCTCCCTTTGGCTCAAAGAGGGGGCAAACGTGTACAATGCGGTGGAGGAACTTTCCCCGCAGAAGAGCGGGCTTCTCTTCGGCGCGTGGTTTTTGGGGGAGAACGAACTGTCCCGTTCCTATCGCATGCCGGCGGAGAGTGTTACGCTCACGGCGAAATATAAGGTGGAATACATCATACAGGTCTACCTGCAAACGGTCGGCAGGACTTCCTACCAGCGCACCGACGCCCTCGAAACGTCGGGCAGTGGATATGTGAACACCTCCGTCACCCCCGCGCCTCCCGCGGTGGCGAACTTCACCTATTGCCCCGCTCCCGAAGGACGGGAACCCGTCGATACCCTCGTGCTCTCTCCCGACGCGGAGCAGAACGTCTATTCGCTCTATTACGACCGCAACCTCTACACCGTGGTGTACGTCGGCGATCCGCCCGCGGGCGGGGAACTCGAAGGCGCCACCCCCTACGATACGGTGGTCTACGGCGACACCGTGTCGGCAAAGGAGTGCGGCTTCACCGTGGAGGGCTACCGCTTCGCGGGCTGGGCGGAACGCCCGGGCGGCGAACTCGTCTACACGGCGGGCGCGGAGATCAGGGTGACGTCTCCCATCCTCCTCTACGCCGTTTGGGACGCAGGCTATACCGACCGCTTCGGCGGCAGCGATCTCATCTTCTTCCCCCGCACCCAAGGCGATGTCGCGATCCTCAGACGCAACGGCATGGAATTCGAGGGCACGCGGGAGGGGAACGCCTTCTCCTTCACCACTCCCGCCGGGGAGACCTTCCGCGGCGTGGCGGTGGGGGGCTCTTTCAGCTATGAACAGAACGACGCCGAGGGCACCTACTACTTCTTCGACAACTACCGCCGTCCCTCCGAGGTCGAGGGCGGGGAAGAGCTCCGCTTCGACCGCACGCGCAAGCTCACCGTGGACAAATATCTCGGCGCCGTCTATTCGGAGAAGGACGCTCCCGACGTGCGGGGCGTGCTCACCTTTGCCGCCGAGAGCGGCGACTACCTCTTCACCTCCGAAGACGGCAAAACGAGCTTTCATACCATCTTCCAGAAGGGGACGGACCCCGAGAAGAACATCTTCGCGATCGGCGGCGAGGAGTTCGGCTATTATGTGGACAGCAACGGCGAAGTGATGGTGCTCGACGGCTACGGCACCGCCTTTTTGCAGATCACCCTCACGTCGGGCTACACCTATACCCTGCGCGGGCAGTATTACATCGAGGGGAGCGGGCTCGCCCTCAACCTTTACGACAGCTATAAAGTGGTGTGCTGGATCACCGACTCCGCCGACGTGCTCGGGCTCGGGGTGGGGGAACACGAATTCTCCCTCTGCATGCTGCCCATGTACTTTGCGCCCCGCGTCGAGATCGGGCTCTACTTCTTCGCCGATTCCTCCCGCGGCACCTACGGCAACGGCGAGGAGACGCTCGTGCTCGACGGGCACGGCTACTACGGAGACAGCGCCGTCTACACCGACGCGGACGGGGAGGTGCTGCAAGGACCGTACTCCGTGTCGAGCGACTTTGTGAGCGGCTCCGTCGCGGAGCTCCTTTCCGCGGACGGCAGCGAAGTGCTCCTCAGCTTCCGTCTCTCGGCGGACGGTTCGTTTACGGTGTACGAGGGACCCGAAGTCCCCTACACCGAATACTACCTTCTCGAAGGCAGCTCCATGCAGCCGGTGCTGCTCGCGATGTTCGAGGAGGAGTACCCGAATGTGAAAAACAGCAAACGGGTGGAGTTTTACGCCAACAATTCGC
>CANQRP010000086.1 GCA_947626305.1 uncultured Clostridia bacterium
CAACCCTTTCAGATCTATTACCTGCACAAAAAACACATTCCGAGCGGGGCGGCGAACGTCATCCCCGTTGCGCGGTACGTGGTAAGCGCCTTTTTCCTCACGGTGTTTGCGGTGACGCTGCTCGCCCTCACGCCCCGCTATGTTCCGCAGGACGCCGTGGGCGGCACCACCCTCATGGTCATCGCATGGGCGTCGCTCGGGGTGAACATGCTCTTCCAGCTCGCCATTCTGCTCTTTTCCCTCTTCCCCAAGCCGTGCAAAAAGTTTATTCTTTGGCTCGTGCACCTGTTGTGGAAGCTGCGCCTTGTGAAGCGGCGCTACCGCACTTCCATCAAATTCGTACGGGAGATGAGGGAATACAGCGACTGTTTGAAGCAATTCTGGAAGCACATTTATAAGTTCCTCCCGCTGCTCTTGTTGTGCATCATCGAATGCACCCTCTTCGTCACCCTCCCCTTCTTTGTGGTGATCGCCATTGCGGGCGTAAAACCCACGGTGGAACTCGCCATGCAGATCGCCTGCCTCGTCATCATCTCCCGCTATTCGGCGCTGCTCTTCCCCACGCCCGGCAACACGGGATTTTTGGAGGCGTCGAGCTCTCTTGTCTTCGTCACGGTGGAGGGCATCGGGGCGGTGCTCGGTTGGACGGTGCTCGTCTGGCGGTTTTTCACCTACTATGTGTACATCCTCTCGGGCATCGGGATCAACATCTTCGAAGTCATCCGCAGCGCAGTGAGAAAGCGCCGCGCGAGCAGGACTTAAAACAAAAAATTTCGAATGAACGCGGAACGCCCCGCGGCGCCCCTTTTTCGGGGCGCCGCGGGGCGTTTTATTCGCTGTTCTTACAAATTTACAATGGTGGGCGTCACCTTTTCGCCGTGCACGACGAGATAGCAATAGCTCGGCTCAGCATAGTCCCCGAGAGAACCCGGGTTGATACACAAAACGCCGTCCGCTTCCTCCACCGCCGCGCGATGGGTGTGCCCGTAGAGGGCGACTTCGCACCCCTTCTCCTTCGCGTGGGCGGCAAGGCGGGATACCCCGCTCTTCACCCCCCACTTGTGCCCGTGGCAACAGAGGATGCGCACCCGCTCCGCCTCGATGACAAGTTCCTCTTCGCCGTACGAAAAGTCGCAATTGCCGCAGCAGAGGTAGGTCTTTTGGGGGTATTCCGAAAGGACTTCGCGCATGTCCGTAGCGCCGTCGCCGAGGTGCACGATATAGTCGTTCTCGGCAAAGAGCGGCAACAGTTTTTGAAAGGCGCGCTTGTTCCTGCCGTGACTGTCCGAAAGAATGACGAAGGTCTTCATAACATTTCCCTCAATTTATTGATTGCTCTGCCGCGGTGGGAGACGGCGTTTTTCTCCTCTTCGGAAGCCTCCGCAAAGCTCTTTCCGAGGTCGTCGGAGAGGAAGAGGCTGTCGTACCCGAACCCGCCCGTGCCGCGTTCTTCAAAGAGGATCGTCCCCTCCGTCTGCCCTTCGGCGACGAGTTCTTTGCCGTCTGGAAAGACGAGGGCGATGCAGCAGGAAAAGTGAGCGCGGCGGTCTTTTACTCCCTCGAGATTTTTGAGGAGGAGTTTGCGGTTTTCGGCGTCCCCTCCCCCCGAATAGCGGGCGCTGTAAACGCCGGGAGCGCCATGGAGGGCGTCCACGCAGAGCCCCGAATCGTCGGCAAGGGTGGGTCTTCCCGTCGCCTTGCAGACGGTGTGCGCCTTTAAGAGGGCATTTTCGCGGAAGGTCATGCCCGTCTCCTCGACTTCCTCCGAAAAGCCCGCCTCTCTTGCGGAGAGGATCTCGTGTTCGGGGAAGATCTCTCTCAGTTCCCTCAGTTTATTTTTGTTTCCCGTTGCGGCAATGAGCTGCATGTTGTTCTCCTGAGATTGTTAAGGTGTGCCCCTTGCTGCCCCCCAACTCGCTTGGGGGGAAGTGGCACGCAGTGCCGAAAGGGGGACCGTAAAAATAAGGTGCCCCGTTACGGCGGTAGCGCCCGCCGTAACCCCGCCTCGCTACCGGCTCGGCTGTCGCGGCGCAGTTCACAGCGCACCGCGCTGCTGAACAGTATTGCGCCACTCCACCCTACCCCTCCCCCGCGCGTTTGCGCGGGGGAGGGCAAGAAAGGATGTTCCCAATTACTGCGCGAGAAGAACCACGCTTCTTCGCTGCGCGACTCAATTTGCCGCACACTTACGGCTTGTTGTGAAAGCCGAGCGAAAAAGAGGATGATTTTGTTGATGCACAAAAAGGTTTCCTTGCACGATTGTTTTCGACGAGCCCACCCCCACCCGTCATGGCTGCGCCATGCCACCCTCCCCCTCGCAAGCGAAGGGTAGGGCTTACAGGCGAGGAGCAAACAATCGGGCGAAATTATCCCAGTATTGCAATCGACAGCCCGCAGAAGATGATGAGCGACACGGCGTCGACAATGGTCGTGATGAAGGGCGAGGCGACGGCGGCGGGGTCCAGCCCCACCTTTTTGACGCCGAGCGGCAACAGACACCCCACGAGCTTTGCGATGACGACCGTGCAGAAGAGCGCCAGCGACACCACCGCACTCACCGCAAGGGTGTATTCGAAGTGGAAAATGAGCCGGTCGATGAGTTGCAACTTCGCAAAACAGGCTATGGCGAGGGTCAGCGCCAGCAGAAGGGACACGCGGAACTCCTTCCAAACCACTTTCAGCGTGTCCTTTGTGGTAAGTTCCCCCAAGGCGAGGGAGCGGATGACGGTGACGGACGCCTGCGAGCCCGAATTCCCGCCCGTATCCATGAGCATGGGCACGCACGCGATGAGCACGGTGGAGAGCATCTGCTCGAATTTGTTGAGAATGAGCCCCGTGAACGTCGCCGAGACGAGCAAGATAAGCAGCCACGGCACGCGGTTCTTCCAAATGGAAAAGACGCTCGTTTTGAGGTAGGGCTTGTTGTCGGGCACGATACCGACCATTCGCTCGATGTCTTCGGTCGTCTCCTCTTCGATGACGTCCATTGCGTCGTCGACGGTGACGATGCCGACCAAGCGCCGCTCTCTGTCCACAATGGGGATGGCGAGGAAGCCGTAATCGGAGATGGTGCGGGCGACCTCTTCTCTATCGTCCAACGTCTCGCAATAGATGACGTTGTCCTCCATGATGTCGGAGATGCGCGCTTTGGGGTCGGCGAGCATGAGGTCCTTCGCCGTCACCATGCCGATGAGCTCGCTCTTGTCGTTGGTGACGTAGCAGGTGTAGATCGTCTCCTTGTCGATCGCCTGCGCGCGGATGCGGGAGAACGCCTCCTCCACCGTCATATCGGGCAGGAAGCGGACGAACTCGATCGTCATGATGCTGCCCGCGCTGTCCTTGGGGTACTTCAAAAGCTCGTTGATGTAGGCGCGGGTCTCGCTGTCGCTCTGGGCAAGGAGGCGCTTTACGACGTTTGCGGGCATCTCTTCCACCAAGTCGACGGTATCGTCGAGGAAGAGTTCGTCCATGACGTCCTTGATCTCTTTGTCGTTGAGTTTTTTGAGGAGCTTTTCCTGCGTGTCGCGGTCGATCTCCACGAACATCTGGGCGGCGAGGTCCTTGGGCAGAATGCGGAAGAGCACGGGGAGGTCCTCCTCCTTGGCGCTGTCGAACACTTCCGCGAGGTCGATCTCGTTCATGGAGGAGAGAAGCGGCTTCAACACGGAGAATTTTTTCTCTTCGAGAAGGGCTAAGATCTCCTCCTCTTCGGCAATACGGCGGGCGACTTCCTCGGGCATCTCCTCGATGATGTCCACCGTGTCGTCGACGGAGACGTCCTCCATCACCTCTTCGAGCTCGTCGTCGTGGAGCCCCAAAAGGATCTTCTGTTGCAGGGCGGGGTCGAGGAGGACGAGGACTTCCGCCAAAAAGTCGCTCTCCAAGGCGCGGCAGAAGGGAACGATGTCCGCCTCGGGGAGTTCGGACAAAACAGAAGCCGCCTCTTCGGGTTTTTTCACCGAAGCGGCAGCCTCCTCGTAATTTTTTTGTTGAATGAGCAATTTGAATTCTTCGGTCATGGCTCTGCCTCCTGAAAAGAATGTGGAAAGACGGAGCCGAACCGAGCGCTACGCGGAAAGCGCGGCGAAGGACGACCCGTCGTGGGGTTGACGGTGGCATGGATGATAGCTACTTCGTCCTTTCACTGTGTTTTCTCCTTGTCGGTTGTTTTTTGGGGGGATACCCCCACCACCCGCTCCGCGGGCGTCCTGCTGAGCCGCGGGCGTCCTGCTGAGCCGCGGGCGTCATGCTGAGCCGCGCGTACGTCCCAAAATGTCATGTCGAGCTTGTCGAGACATCTCTACCGCATTATAATATGGTTGAGATTTCTCCACGCGCTTCGCTTCGGTACTTCGCCTACGGCTCGTGCCGCGCTTAGAGAATCAGAACTTCGCGCGGGGCGAAATGACAGATTATACTCCGGGCGGAATGACGGCTTCCTCAACCACTTTTTATTATACGCAAAAAGTTACGGCAAGTCAACTGTTTGGGGCTCTTCGAGGGGCACAAAACTCCACTTGGTGAGATCGAACAGCCCCCTGTCCAAAAGTTTCAACTTGGGGATCACCGCAAGCGACAAAAAGATCATCGTCATAAAGGGTTCGTATTCCTCCTTCACCCCCATCTGCCGCCCGAGTTCCTGCAACTTGCCCGTGCGCGAGACGACCTCCTCCACGGACGCCGAACTCATCAGCCCCGCGATGTCGAGCGCAAACACCTCTTCCCCTGCGTCCGACACGATCGCCATGCCGCCGCCCGCCTCCCGAAGAAGCGCAACGCAGCGCGCCATTGCACGGTCGTCGTCCCCCAAAATGACGAGGTTGTGACTGTCGTGCGCCACCGAAATGCCCATGGCGCCTCCGCGGAAGCCGTAGCCCTTTACGAGCCCCAGCCCGATGTTGCCCGTGCCGAAGTGCCGCTCCACCACCGCCAGCTTGCAAAGGTCGGTGCCCCTGACGCAAAGTTCCCCCTCGGGTGCGGGAACGAATTTCTCCTCCGTGTACAGCCCGTGCGGCTGCACCTCCATGACGCGGAACTTGCCGCCGTGACCGACGATTTTGAAGCTCTCCGCCGTCACCTCCTTCACCTTCACCGTGCTCTTGACGGCGGCGGGAAGATACCGCTCCTCCGTTTTGAAGAGGGCTTTTCCCCCCTCCGCCACCAAAATGCCCCTGTGGAACACGGCGGAGACGTTGAAGTCCTTCAAATTATCCACGAGCGCGATGTTCGCAAAGCAGCGGGGCGCGAGCGCGCCCATGTCTTTGAGCCCGTAACACTCGGCAACGTTGAGGGTGGTCATGGCGATCGCATACTTTGCGGGAAGCCCCGCCGCCACCAAACGGCGCAGGGCGTCGTCGAGATGCCCGCGGGTGGAGAGGTCTTTGGCGTTCTTATCGTCCGAACAGAGCAGAAAACGGCGGTAATTGTCCGCGTCGATCGCCTTTACCGCGTCCGCAATGTTGTTGGCGGAGGAACCGCAGCGGATCTGCACATACATCCCCCGCGCCACCTTCTCGCGACACTCCCCGGCGGTGAGACACTCGTGGTCGGTGAGGATGCCCGCGGCGCGGTAGGCGGAGAGTTCCTCCCCCGAGAGCCCGGGCGCATGTCCGTCGACGGGTTTCCCCGCAGCGTGCGCGGCAGCGATCTTTTTGAGCACGTCCTCGTTGCAGGAGAGCACGCCGGGGAAGTTCATCATCTCCCCGAGCCCGAAGAAGAGGGAACGGGCGATCTCTTCCTCCGTCTCCCTGCCGCCGAGCGTCGCC
>CANQRP010000087.1 GCA_947626305.1 uncultured Clostridia bacterium
GTTGGGGTCGATCGCCATGATCGCGGAGACATACACGATCGAACTGTATCCGATCTCTTTCCAACCCGAAGTGAAGATGACGAGCCCGCGGAAGATGGAGTCCGTCCCGAACCAATAGACGGGATTTTCGGAGCTCATGAGCCCTAACTTGATGAGGAAGGAGTTCACGGGACCGTCGATGGAGAGCACGCATTTGAAGATACCCGTGATCACGACCCATGAAAGAAAGTGCGGCAGGAAGACGGACATCTGCGTCCACTTCGAGAACACTTTGTTGGAGACCTCGGTGATCATGATCGCCAGCACGACGGGAAGCGGGAACAGGATAACGATTTTGAGCACACTGATGATGAGCGTGTTCCCGATATATTTCAGGATCTCGGGATCGCTGAAGATCTTCCCGAAATGTTCGAACGTCCAATTTGCGTGCATGAACGCTTCGAACGGATTATCGTAACGAATGAAATTGATGTTATCCTTAAAGGCGATCAAAAGACCGATCATCGGGAGATAGGAAAACAGCAACGCGAATACGATCGCCGGGATGACGAACGGAACGAGCGATTTGTTCCTTTTCCACTTTGCCTTGAAGGAATCGCTGCCTCTTGCCTTCATCATGACCTCCTGTCGATCTTATTTGGAGAGATACCAGCCGTTGATCTCGTCCGTTGCTTTTGTGCCGCCGTCCGAACGCCACTTTGTGAGGTATTCGTTGAGCTTGCCCGTTCCTTTATCCCGCGCCATCATGACGAAGAATTGATCCTGCGAATAAAGCTCGATCGTCGAGCGGACGCGTGCATACTCGGGAAGCGGGGGCGCGAAGTCGAGCACGTCGTAAACGCCGACCGTGTCCGCATCCTTCATCATCAGGCTCCACACGCGGTAGAGCTCCGCCTGCTTGCGCACACGCGCCAGCCAATATTGCGTATAAACTTTTTCGTTGCTCCCCGTGAGGTAGTAACTTGCGGTATCCTTTTCGGCGAAGTGTTCGGAGAGCGGGATATACCCTTCGGAGGCGTTATAGGTCCAATGGTAGCCCTCTTTCCCGATCACGATGTCGCGGAAGTTGTGCGCTTCGTCCGTGTCGGTGAGTTTCGCGTTGATCCAGTCGATGACATAGCCCGCGTTGCCCGCCATATAGAAGGGAACGCAGGTGACATAGGAGCAGCCGCCGAGACGGTTTGCATACTCTTTGCCGTCGCTGTTTTTCAAGGCGCGGAGATAGCCGAGGAGGTTTTCCTGTGTGCTGTTCGCCTGAGGACCGGACACGAGACCGCTCACGATGGAACTGATGCTCCAGATACTTGTGGAGATGGCGCCCGCCTTGCTTCCCGTGAACTTCTGGATCGCCGTAGCGGAATCCTGCGTGGGAACTTCGGTGTCGATCAGCCCTTCGTCATACAACTTTGCCATATACTGCACGTAGTCGGGATAGGTGGGTGCGTCCATATAGTAGCGCACTTCCGTCTTGCCGTTGATCGTGTATTCCTGCCAATCGGCATAGATGCCGAAGCCGGCGGCGATCGCCCAAACCACGGGGGTGTACATATCGAAGGTGAGCGTGTTGACGTTCTTTGCCGACTTTATCGCTTTGAGCACATCGTAGAGCTCGTCCGTCGTGGTGGGAATGCGGAGATTGAGTTCATCCAGCCAATCCTGCCGGAAAACGATGGGGTATTGGATGTTGTCGCTCGAAGAGCGTTCGGGAATGCCGTAGATCTTGCCGTCGATCGTGACCGTAGCCCACGATTCGGGAGAGATGACCTCTTTGAGGACGGGACCGAACTTTTCGATCGCGGGTGTGAGGTCGAGCAGGGCGTCCAACGAGACCATATCGGCAAATTGGGCGGACGTCAGCTTCATCGCGTCGAATTTATCGCCATTCGTCAAAAGCATGTTCAGCCGCGAGGTCGCGTCGACAGCGGGAAGCTGGTCATACTTCACCTTGTAGCCCGTGACGCGCTCCACTTCCTTCGCGTTCTCATCCTCGTTGATGTACGTGGTGTCGTAGCCGGAGTTCGGCATGAGCACGGAGAGGGTGGGTTTTTGGCTGAGGTCGATATCGAGGTCGATATCCGTTCCGCCCTTCGATTCCCCGCAGGCGCAAACGCCGACGGCGACGGCGGTACAGAGACCGAACGTGAGGATCGCCTTCATCAACTTTTTCATTTATTTTTCCTCCTTTCTGATCGTTATAAATATCACAGCCGCGACCGCGACCATTCCGAACACGATCGCGCCGCTTGTTCCGATCGCGCCGCCGCAACCCTTTTCGGCGGGTTCTTGCGGGGTGGGATCGGCGGGAACAGGGTCTTGCGGAGTGGGGTCCTGCGGAGTAGGGTCTTGCGGAGTGGGCTCCTGAACGTCGGGTTCTTTCGCTTTCTCTTTTTCGACGACCAGCACCACCGTGCACACCGGGCGCATCACTTGATTGGGATAGCCTCCTTGCGACGAATAATTGAGCTGTTTGAGTTCATCGTTTTGGCGAAGCAGGAAGGTGGTGGACCCTCCCCCATCGAGTTCGATGGCGGTCTTCATGCCGAGTTCTTTCGCGAGATAGGCTTCCTCTTGCACGGTGAGCCCCTTGGAATAGCTCGGCTGTCTGCCATCGAGCGCGCAGAGCATCATTTTGCCGTCCTCGCGGATGCCGAAGAAGGTCCTGTCTGCGGGAACGCCGCCCGAATTTTCGAGGTCGGTGCGGCATTTTTCGTTGACGACGCCGTTTTCCACGAGGATGCACCAGCCGCCCGTGACATATTCCATGCCCGCAAAGGCTCCTGCGGGGGTTCTGTGGACGAAGGCGGTCGCGCCGTAATAGAAATTCTCATAGAGCCATTGGGCTGCTTCGCTCTCCCCTTTTGCGACGATGGCGAATTCACCCGAGCGGATATTGACGGAAGTGTCGGAGAGGAGCTCCCCATCGACGGTGCGGCGGGATTCCCCCGTTGCGCGGCGGTCCTGCATGCTGCCTTCCACGACGGCGGCGATGTATTTGCCGCTGTTTTTCACGGCATATTGCCCCACGTTTTCGTAGATGGCGAGCCCGCCCTCTTTCGGCTCCCGATTCCAGGCGTCGACGGAGAAGGTGCGTGTTTCCGAGCCGTCGGCAGACGTCACCGTCACGGCGCTCTCGGTTTCCGTCATGCGCCCGATCGCAACGTTCCCCTTGTTGTCGAAGCCGAAGCAATGTTTCCAGTCGTAAGGACCGGTCGTGTAGACGACGCCGCCGTTCACGTAGGAATCTACGGGCGAGCCGCCCGAGAAGAAGTCGCCGTTCGTGGCGGCATACACCTTTCTCCCCGTCTTTGCTTCATAGTCTTTTGCGGTATCCATCACGGTGCTGAGGAGATAGCCTCCGTCCGCGCGCTCCCTATGGTGAAGCACCACTTCGAGGTCGCAGTCCTCCGCGGTGGGGTCCAAGGCGGCGGTGAACAGTTTTTGCGGTCCTCCGCTCCTTTCGAATTCGTATTTTTGGTAGGTGAGACCGTGCTGTGTATCGGTCTCAACGGGGGTGAGCGTCTCTGCCGCGGCGGCGGGAAGAGAGGCGAGCCCCGTGGTAAGCGTGCATGCGAGCAGAATTGCCGCAGCCGAAAAAATCATTTTTTTTCTCATAGCGATTGAAAAATTCGGGATACGCCGCCCGCCGAAGCGGGCGGCGTCCCTTTGCGGTTCAATGCCGCTTCAAGTTGCCTTTATGCAAGGGTGATGTTGACAAGTTCCACCGTTGCGCCGATCGCTCCGCTGCGGGCATTGGAAAGCGCCCACGCACGCGCGGCATCTGAACCGACATGAGGGAATACGATAATGTATCCGCCCGTCGGAGTCGCAGCAAACGCTTCGGAAATGTAGCTTGCGGGAGTGCATTTGGCTTCGCCATTCGGATTCTCGGCGTTGTACAGTTTGGCATTTGCGCCATCGTAGGTAGCGACGACCTTGTTGTCCGCACCGACGACGACCGCAACGCCGTAGTCGTTGTTAAGCAACGCGCCCGCGTAGCTCTTGGTGTAGATGATCACGCCGCCCTCGACCGCTTTCGCAGCTGCGTCGTTGACAGGTGCCGTCGCGACTGTGAGCGTAGCGCTGCCGATCTTGATCTGCTTTTCGTCGGTGGGTTGCTGTGCGCCCCCTACCTCGATTTCGAAGTTACTGAACGAGACCGTGTACTTCTTGAAATCTTGACGGATATCAAGTCCGAACTGTCTGGGATTGGGCGTCAAAGCTGCGTTGTGAGGGAAAATCATTACGATTTCACCTTCTTCAAGGCTGCTGAACGCTACCTGTGCATAGGTTTGCTGTGTAAAGCGATACTTTTCGTCCAGATTGGCATCGCCCATGGGAATCCGAGCACCGCCCGGGGTTGCGGCGTTCGCTGCCCAGTAGTAGGTTTCATTATAGAAATGTCCGTTCGCGCCGTCAAAGATCTTGACGATTTTTCCCTGTGCATTGATGACAACCGCTACACCGGAAGCGCCACTGACGATCTCATCCTGATAGTCCTTTGTATAAACAAGGAAAGGAGCTTTGACCGCTTCGGTTGCTGAACTCGGTTTTGTGTTGATATAGACGTTTGCGCCTGACACGACCTTATCGGCTTTGCCCTCTTCGGATACAGTGATCGTGGGCATCCAATCAATGAGCTCCATTTCTACGGTGAGTCCGAGCATGTGGGTTTCGGAAGCAGAATACACGTCTCCGAGTTTCACTCTCAGGTCTACACCGGTCACGCCGGAGTTAGTCTTCGAGCCACCGTTCACGTTTACGGCAAGGACCACATATTCGCCCATTTTGAGGTTGCCCTTGACGTTTGCAAGGACGTTTGAGGTCGAGATATTTTCCTCTTTCACCGTGCCGTCTGCATCGTATCTGCTGATCTTTCCGCCGCTATAAGGCGTGAGCGTCTCTCTGATCTTGCCGTCCGTGCCGACGATGAAGTAGAACCCATAATCGTTGACGAAATAGTCGCCCGTGAAGTAAGAGGTATAGACGATCGCGCTCTTCTTTCCGAGATCGGCGGTGTCGGCGGCGGGATTGACGAGGATATTCCCTTCGTCGAATTCATACCACTTGCCGTCGATCTTGATCGTGGGCATGGTGACGACAGGCTCTCTCACGACGATGCTGCGCTCAAATTCCGTCGTATTGGTGCCGTCGCTGATGCGCAGTTTGTAGGTATAGGTGCCGAGAACGGCATTGTCGTATGCGGGGGTGGGACGGGAGACGATCTCGATGTCGAGTTCGCTCTTCACATCGTCCGCGATGTCCCAAGTTCCGTGGTCGTCCACATAGGAGATGCCTTCGAGGAGTATCTTCTCTGCGGCGGTCGTGTCGGTGCCGTCGTTCTGGTAGACGATCACGTTCTCCGCTGCGAGCACAACGGGCGCTTGATTTTCATAGACCGTGAGGAGCGTGTCGGGATCGTCCTCGAAGTAGAGCTTGACGGCTGCGCCGTACTGATAGACAACATTCTTGTTGAGCCAACCGCGACCGTCTTCGTCGAAATTGCCGCCGTTGGGAACGACGATGGCATACCCGCCCGCGGGAATTTCCATATGGAACGCGTAGTTGGAGGCAACGGTGTAATTGGGGGTATCGCCCTCTGCGGGTTCTTCAAAC
>CANQRP010000088.1 GCA_947626305.1 uncultured Clostridia bacterium
TCTTCGAAGACTTCCTTTACGGTGTCGCCGCAGACGGAGCAGACGCTCTCGGAGTAGCCCTGTTCGGTGCAGGTCGCCTCATGCGTAGTGACATCGTAGCTGTGCCCGAGCGCGGGAACGGAAACGGTCTCTTTGACCGTTTTGCAGACGGTGCAGAGAATGAACTTCCTGCCTTCCTTCGTGCAAGTGGGAGCTTCGTCGAGTTGTTCGCCCCATACATGCCCGATTGCGTCGAGACTGCCTTCGGTCTCTACCGTGCCGCAGGTGTTGCAGGTCTTTACGGTATAGACCGCGCCGTTGCAACCTTTCTGCGTCTTTACATCGAAATCGTGTCCCTTCGCTTCGGAGAGAACTTTTCTCACGGTGTCGCCGCAGACGGAGCAGATGCTCTCGGAATAGCCCTGTTCGGTGCAGGTCGCCTCATGCTCGGTGACATCGTAGCTATGCCCGAGCGCGGGAACGGAAACGGTCTCTTTGACCGTCTTGCAGACGGTGCAGAGAATGGACTTTCTGCCCTCTTTCGTGCAGGTGGGAGCTTCGTCGAGATGCTCGCCCCACACATGTCCGAGCGCATTTCTGTCGCCGATCGTCTCGGAGGTGCCGCATTGGGTGCAGGTCTTTATGGTGATCTCCGCGCCGTTGCAGCCCCGCTCGACTTCCTCACGGTAGGTGTGCCCGAGCGCGGGAACGATCGAGTCGGTATAGCTGTCTCCGCATACGGTGCAGGTGTGAACGGTGTAGCCGTCCTGCGTGCAGGTGGCTTTTACCGTGTTGTTCCGATAGCTGTGTCCCGTGGCGGGAATCACGGCGCTCTCTTTCACCGCCCCGCAGTTCTTGCAGCGGATGGACTTGCTGCCGTCCTGCGTGCAGGTCGCCGCGCGGTCTACGGTGTAGGAGGTGTTCCAATCGTGCACGGGCGTATCGTCCTGTTCGGTACGGACCTCGCCGCACCGCTTACAGGTCTTGGTCGTCACCGTGCCGCCGCAGCCTTTCTCGGTTGTTACCTGCCAGTCGTGTCCGAGGGCTGCCGTACGGGCGGTGCGCGCTTCATTGACCCGCGTTCTTTCGCCGCACTTGACGCACACTTTTTCGGTGTAGCCGTCCTCCGTGCAGGTCGCGGGGACTTCGCGGGTAACGTAATCGTGACCTTGCGCATCGATCACCACGGTCTTTTTCTGTCCGCAGGCGGTGCAGGTATATTGCATCGTGTAAGGCTGGGTGCACGAGCCCCATTGACCGCTTATGACCTTTCCGTCGTTATAGTAGTGCGAAGCGGTCGCATACGTCTCGTAAGTCTCATCCCCGAAGATGAACTTTACGCCCACTTTTTCTTCGTCCGTGATCTTGTCTTTGAATTCGTTCTTTACGGTGACGGTCGCGACGGTCTTGTCGGTGGAGACGGTCAGATCGAAGTGCTCGGAACCGCTCGTCAACTCCCAGTCCATCTTGTCGGGGAGTTTCTTGCGCTTCGAGTCGAGGGACGCGGTAAAGGTATAGGAGCCGAGTTTGGGGTCGAACGTGCGACCGCCTCCCGTGAGCCCTTGGAATACGGCGGGCTTGATGTAGCCGCCGACGGTCTTAACGTCGTCGTAGATCGCATAGAGGCGAAGAACGGGCTCGTATTTCTCGGGCGTGTAGGGATTTGCGAGCATTTCGCCCCGATAGGACATATCGAACTCGAACACGTTGCCGTTCGCGTCGATCCAGCCCTTGAATTCGTGCGTTCCGTCGTTCCACGGCGCCCACCTGTCGAGGGGAAGGCGGGCGAACTTGCCGCCGTACTCAAAGCCCGTGCTTCTTCCGGTGGAAGCATATTCGGTATCATCGATCTCCTTCCAGCCGTTGCTGCACCAGTAGACGGTGATGTTCTTGGGATCGTACATCGCATAGAGGGTGGTGCCTTTTTCCACTTTGTCGCCCTCATGCACCCATTCGCCCTTGGTGGCGTTTTGCAACCCGAGAGAATGCTCGATCCAGCGGGAGTTCTGCCAGTCGTAGCCTGCGTTATCGGCGTAGCGGGGGTCGGGCTCCTCTTTGGTATTATACCAATCGATGGATCTTCCGTTGAGATATTTATACTCTGTGCCGTACTTCTTTTTGAGTGCCGTCCAATCTTCGCCCTGTGCGTCGCCCCAATACTCTACCGTGACTTCCTTTGTGAACCAACCCACAAAGTCATAGCCTTCCCGCGTGGGGATGGGGAGCTCGGGCAACGTGCCGTCTTCCGTCAAGGATACGGAAAGTGTTCTGTCCCCGTCGTAGGTAACGAGGGTGACGTTGTCGGACGAGGCTGCCGCCGCCGTCAGTTTGCCGTTTGCGGGCAGCCACATGGGGAGGGAGAGACTGCTCAGCGCAAAAATCGCCGCACAGCCGATCCCGAAAACTCTCTTACGCATTTTTAACATTGTGCGCTCCTTCTTCGCGATCCCATGACCGCGAAAGTTCATTTTTGTTGACCATATTATAACACAATATCGGGAAAAGACAAGCGCTTTTCGGAAAATATTTCCCGATTTTTCCTCCTTTTTCCGCGTTTTTTTGCGCCCGAAAAAGAAACATCAAACATGTTGTGCAAAAGCCGTCCGGTTGCCCGAAAACGGGCGAAAGGGGCGGGCGCTCCGCGGAGGGTGCGGGAGAGGCTTCCGCGGCAATTTGTGTAATGAAATTGCAATTTAAGCAACGGAACTTGCGCGGGGACATTTTCCCTTCTATAATACCGGCTGAGAACCGCGGCGCGGTCGTCACGGTCGAAAAGCGGAAAATAAGGAGGAGAAGTATGTCAAAAAAGGGAATGTCCGCAAAAAAGGCGCTTGCCGTTTTTGTTCCGTGCATCACGGCGGTCGTGGCGATCATGCTCGCGCTCATCATCGCGGCGTCCATGTTCTGGGAGGACATCAGTCTGTTCCTGTACGGGCGCATCCAATCGGTGGATGAAGCCGCGCTCGCCGAGGGAGAGGCGCTCTGCGAGAAGATCGTGGAGGAGGGCACCGTCCTTCTCAAAAACGAAAAGGACGAGAACGGCACCCCCGCGCTGCCTCTTTCCGAAGAGGAACACAAACAGGTGAACGTGTTCGGTTGGGCGGCGTACGA
The DNA here is from genome assembly GCA_947626305.1 of uncultured Clostridia bacterium. Taxonomy (GTDB): domain Bacteria; phylum Bacillota; class Clostridia; order Christensenellales; family Borkfalkiaceae; genus Gallimonas. Next base: position 3,091 of record CANQRP010000088.1, read on the forward strand.
CTGGATGACGATGGCGTTCGGCTCGGGATATGCGAATACCGATCTGCCCAAAGTCAAACTCTTCCCCGCGCTCGAAGAGGCGGGGATCGGCTACAACAAAGATCTGTACGACCTCTACCGGAATTACTACACGGCGCACAATAAAACGTACGGCGATCAGGACTATCTCGAATATCGCGGCGGCGTGCAATTCGGGTCGGAGGAGATCTTCGTTTTGCGCGAGCCGAGCAAAGAACAGTACATGGACCTTGCGGACAGCATCAGGAGCTTCTCCAAGGTCGGGCTCGTCGTCATCGGCAGAACGGGCAGCGAGAGCAAGGACCTCGAACTCAAACAGGTCAAGCAGACCGCTCCCGGCAGCAACACCAAGGAGACGGTGACGGACAGACACTATCTCGAACTCTCGGTGGAGGAAGAGGCAATGATCTCGGCTGCCGCTGAGCTCTGCGAGAAGGTCATCGTCATCCTCAACACGGCGAACACCATGGAGACGGGCTTCCTCAACGATCCCAAGGTGGACGGCGCGCTGCTCGTGGGCATCACGGGGCTTACGGGGGTGAGAGGGCTCGTCAACGTTCTCCGCGGCTACAAGGAAGCGCCCGTTCCCGTACGCGACGCAAACGGACAGCCCACCTATGCGGAGGACGGTACGGCGATCTACGAAAAGAATCCGGACGGCAGCGTGAAGACGGAGAGAGTACAGGTCTCTCCCTCGGGCAGGACGGCGGATACTTACGCCTACGATATTCTCGGCGCCACTCCCTCCGCCGTCGGTCAGGGCGACAAGGGGAACGGCGAAGCGGGGGCGGGCACCGTCTACGCGGGCTGCGAGAACGAAAACAGCAGATATCGTGCCTATGTAGACTATTCGGAAAACATCTACGTCGGTTACAAATGGTTTGAAACGGCGGACGCCGAGGGCTTTTGGGCGAACGTGAACAACGAATACGGCAGCGGCTACGAGGGCGTGGTGCAGTATCCGTTCGGCTATGGGCTCTCCTACACGCAATTCGAGTGGACGATCGCCGACGTCAAAGTGGGGGAGGAAACAAAGACCTCCGGTGAATTGGGCAAGGACGACAAGATCGTCATCACACTGGAAGTGAAGAACACCGCCGACCCGAACGACCCGAAGAGTTTTGCGGGCGCGGACGTGGTGGAACTGTACTATACGGCGCCCTACACGGCGGGCGAGATCGAAAAAGCCTCCGTGGTGCTCGGTGCATTCGCCAAGACGGGCGTCATCCGCCCCGGAGAAGCAGAACTCGTCACCCTCGAACTCCCCGTGCGCAACATGGCGTCTTACGACTGCTACGACGCGAACAAAAACGGGCATACGGGGTATGAGCTCGACGAAGGCGAATACGAGATCAAACTCATGAAAAACGCCCACGAACCCGGCACCATGGGCACCGAACGGGTCAACGGGACCGCCGCGGCGTACGAGAGCGCCGTGCTCAGATACACCGTTAAGGAAACTTTCTACGATACGGACGAGGTGACGGGCGAGGAGGTGGAAAACCGCTTCACCGACGCGGACGGCAACGGAAACGAGGAAACGGTGGACCTTTCCGACCTCGACGGCAGCCACGAAGAGACTCCCGTAAAATATCTCTCCCGTGCCGATTTTGCGGGGACATATCCTCAAAAGATCGTGGCGCGCAGACGTACGCAGGAAGCCGAGCGCGTGGCAAAACAGCATGCGCCCACCGAGGAGCAGCTCGCCTATTCGGGCGATCTCGGAACAAAGCGCGAAAAGGCGCAGAACGGCATGAAATTCGCGGATGTGGTCAATGCCGCAAAGAGGTTCGACGATCCTCTTTGGGAAGAGCTCATCGCCAACATCAGCGATGCGGAACTTGCGGGGCTCGTCAGCGACGGCTACTTCAAGACGGCGGCGATCCCGAGCATCGGCAAAGTGCAATACGTCGATCTCGACGGTCCCTTGGGCTTCAACACCCGCGTCACGGGCGGCGACGGCACGGTATGCCTCTTCATGGCATATCCGAGCGGAACGATGCTCGCACAGACGTGGAGCGAAGAGCTTGCCTATGAGCTCGGGCTCTGCGTGGGCAGGGAGCGCAAGTCCATCGAGGGGCTGCGGGGGTGGTATGCGCCGGGCGCCAATCTGCACCGCAATCCCTTCGGCGGAAGAAACGGCGAATACTATTCGGAGGACGGCCTGCTTTCCGGGTACCTCTGCGCGGGAACGGTAAAGGGCGCCAAGGATATGGGAGTCTATTCCTACGTCAAGCACTTCTGCGTCAACGACAGCGAATACAACCGCGAGGGGCTGTTTACCTTCCTCACCGAGCAGACCTTGCGCGAAAACTATCTCAAACCCTTCGAGATCATGATCAAACAGGGCGGAGGAAATGCCCTCATGACCTCCATGAACCGCCTCGGCAGAGTATGGTCGGGCGCGAACTACGGGCTCGTCAACGAGATCGTCCGCGGCGAATGGGGCTTCCACGGCACCATCGTCACCGACTGGATGAA
>CANQRP010000089.1 GCA_947626305.1 uncultured Clostridia bacterium
GTCATGATCATGGATACCATTCTGCGCGACGCGCACCAATCGCACGCCGCGACGCGCATGCGGACGGAGCAGATGATCCCCGTCCTCGAACAGCTCGACGAGGTGGGCTACTATTCCCTCGAGGGATGGGGCGGCGCAACGTTCGACTCCTGTATGCGCTTTTTGCACGAAGATCCGTGGGAGCGGCTCAGAACGCTCCGCAAATATCTCAAAAAGACGCCCATTCAAATGCTACTCCGCGGGCAGAACCTGCTCGGCTACCGCAACTATGCGGACGACCTCGTCGAAAAGGTGGTGGAAAAGTCCTTTGAAAACGGCGTGCGGGTCATCCGCGTGTTCGACGCTTTGAACGACCCCCGCAACATCGAGGCTTCGATGAAGGCGATGAAGAAATACGGCGAGGGCTACGGCGGCATTGCGGAGGCGGCGATCTCCTATACTTCGGGTCCCGTATATAACCTCGATTATTTCGTGAAGCTCGCCAAGACCTACGAGAGCATGGGCGCGGACAATATCTGCATCAAGGACATGGCAAATCTGCTTCTGCCTTTCGACGCTTACGAACTCGTGACAGCGCTCAAAAAAGCGCTCCGCCCCGAGACGAAATTGCATCTTCACACCCACAACACGACGGGCACGGGGGATATGGTCAACCTCATGGCGATCAAGGCGGGAGTGGACATCGTGGATACCGCGCTCTCCCCCCTCGGGAACGGCACTTCCCAGCCCGCAACGGAGCCCTTAGTCGCCACTCTCAAAGGGACGGAGTACGACACGGGCATTGACCTTGAAAAGCTCATTCCCATTGCGAACCACTTCAAAAAGGTGGCGCAGGAGCTCGAAAAAGAGGGCTCGCTCAATCCCAAGGTGCGGCAGGTGGATGTGAATACTCTCATCTATCAGGTGCCGGGCGGCATGCTCTCCAACCTCATGAACCAGCTCAAAAAGGCGGGCAAGGAGGAAAAACTCGGCGAAGTGCTTGCGGAAGTCCCCAATGTCAGAAAGGACTGCGGCTATCCGCCCCTCGTCACGCCGAGTTCCCAGATCGTCGGCACGCAGGCGGTGATGAACGTCGTCATGGGCGAACGCTATAAAATGGTGACGAAGGAGACCCGCGACCTGTTTGCGGGCAAGTACGGGCAGCTCCCCATGCCCATCAACGAGGAGGTCGCCGAAAAGATCTTGAAAGGGGAGGAGCGCATCACCCATCGCCCCGCGGACGATCTCGAGCCGGAGTACGAAAAACTCAAGGCGGAAGTCATCGATAAGGGCTATTACACGCAGGAGGAGGATGTGCTGTCCTATGCCTCCTTCCCCGAAGTCGCGGAGAATTTCTTTAAGTGGAGAAAGGCGGCGCGCGAGGGCGTCGACCAAGATCTCGCAAAGTCGGGAGTATATCCCGTGTAGTGTTCACGAAAAATCTTTTGCTTCGCAAAATCTTTTTCCGTGAGGAAACTTTTTCTTGCGCTTTAACTTGCTGAAACTCTCGTTCGTTTCATCGGACACTAAGCCGCAGGTATGCGGCAAATTGGGTGCGCTTATGGAAAAGTTTGATTTTCCAACGCGCAATGATTTGGAACACGAAGCGTCGTTCCCAAATCACGTCACCCTGCCCCGCCCGCACGTTCTATTTGTCTAAGGGTGGCACGAGGAGCGTAGCGACGAAGTAGCGGAGCAAAGCGGAGTCGAGTGGGTCTCTAACCGCATTATCATAGGGCGAGATTTCTCCACGCGGTCGCTTCGCTCACTTGGTCGAAATGACTTTTTAGAACGGTGCGCTGTAACACATTGGAACATATATGATCAACATCATCGACATGCGAGGGCATTTGCCCTCGTTTTGCTAAGGAGGAGGAATGAAAGTCGTTGTCGTAGGCGGCGGCGCAAGCGGGCTCATGGCGGCATATGCCGCCGCGCGAAAGGGACACGAAGTCGTCCTCGTCGAGAAAAACGAAAAACTCGGCAAAAAAATCTACATCACGGGAAAGGGGAGGTGCAACCTCACCAACGACTGTTCGCCGGACGAATTTTTGCAGAATGTTGTCCGCGGCGAAAAATTTTTGCGCGGCGCCGTGTACCGCTTCCCGCCGAGCACTATGATGGACCTCCTGGAACAGAACGGCTTGACCCTCAAAACGGAGCGAGGGAACCGTGTGTTCCCCGCGTCCGACCACGCGAGCGACGTTACCAAAACACTCGAAAAAATGTGCCGAGAGGCGGGTGTTTCCTTCAAGTTAAACACCGAAGTTTTGAAAATCGACCTTTTGCATAGTACTATGCGTGGCATAATCACCGCAGTTGGCGAAATTTTTTGCGATTTTTGCATTCTTGCGACGGGCGGACTCAGCTATCCCTCCACGGGCTCCACGGGCGACGGGATGAAATTTGCCGAGGAGGTCGGGCATACGCTCGTGCCCTGTGTGCCCGCTCTCGTCGGTATCGAGACCCGCGAGGACGTGGGTTCTGCGCAGGGGGTCTCCATGAAGAATTGCGTCCTCAGTTGCAAGCGCGCGGAAAAGGTCTTCTTTTCCGAATTGGGCGAATTGCTCTTCACTCATTACGGTGTAAGCGGACCGCTCGTTTTGAGCCTCTCCTCGTACAGTAACCGTTTGCCGCCCGAAGAACTTGCGCTCGCGGTCGATTTCAAGCCCGCACTCGATGATAAACAGCTCGACGCGCGTCTTTTGCGCGATTTTTCGGAGCGGAGAAACGAGCAGATGAAGAACGTCATCCGCGGGTTTTTGCCGCAGGGGCTCGGGCTCCTCGTGCTGCGCTCTGCGGGAATTCCTCCCGAAAAGCAGGCAAATGCGGTGACGGCGGAGGAGCGGAGGTCGCTTCTTCATGCACTCAAAGCCTTTCCTCTGCACCCTGCGCGGCTGCGCGGATTCGAGGAGGCGGTCGTAACGTCGGGCGGTGTCTCGCTCGGCGAGCTCGACCCCAAGACCATGCAGAGCAAACTTGTAAAAGGGCTCGCGTTTTGCGGCGAAACGATGGATGTCGACGCCTTGACAGGCGGGTTCAATCTGCACATCGCCTTTGCGACGGGGTTTGCCGCCGGAGATGGCATTCCCATCGATTGAAAATCGGGAAATCTGTTGACTTTTTCCGTTTGTACGACTATAATATCAACGAACACAAAGGAGTATTTTTATGACAGTGATCCGCGGTGCAACGACGATCCCGCACGACACCCCCGAAGAGATCAGAAAGGCGGTGAAAGAACTGCTCGAACAGATCGAGAGCAGAAACGATCTGAAGCGCGACGAGATCGTGAGTCTCGTCTTTTCCTCCACGTCCGATATCCATTCTTATTATCCCGCCAAGGCGGCGCGGGAGGCGGGGTTTGAAAGCTGTTCGCTCTTTTCGGCACAGGAGCCGGATATCGACGGCGGACTTCCGCTCTGCATCCGCGTGATGCTCTTTGTGGGCAAAAATTCCGACCCCAAGCATGTCTATCTGCGCGGGGCGAAGATCCTCAGAAAGGATATTGCGGGGAAGATCAATATCGCCGTCGACGGACCCGCGGGGAGCGGAAAATCCACGGTCGCAAAGTTGCTTGCCCGCGATTATAACATTCTCTACCTCGATACCGGCGCCATGTACCGCGCCTGCGCGCTCAAAGTGCTCGAAGCAGGGGTGGACGTCGAGGACGAGGCGGGTATCGTCGACCTCATGAAGGACGTAAAACTCGACGTTGTGTTTGAAAACGGCGTTCAGAAGACGATGCTCGACGGAGTAGACGTCTCCGAGGAGATCAGAAAACCGCCCGTCTCGATGGCGGCATCCACCGTATCCAAGCATCCCAGCGTGCGCATGCACATGACCGAAAAACAGCGTGAGATCGCAAGCCGCATGTCCTGCGTGCTCGACGGGCGGGACATCGGCACGTTCGTTCTGCCCGAAGCCGATTTCAAATTTTATCTCACCGCGTCTCCCCGTGTGCGGGCGCGCCGCCGCTTCGATGAGCTCACCGCCAAGGGATATTCCGTGGATTTCGACCAATTGCTTTCCGACATCATTCGCCGCGACGAACAGGACAGCACCCGCGCGCTCGCTCCCCTCAAAAAAGCGGACGACGCCGTGGAGATCGATACTTCTTCCATGACGATCGAGGAAGTGCTCGCCGCCGTGAAAAAATACATTCAGGAGAACATCTGATGTCCGAAGAAAAAGACGTCCGCGAAGCGGAACGGCAGGAGCCGCAGGAGCCGAAGAAGGAAAAAAAGCAGAAGAAGGCAAAACGTTCCAAATTGCTCTATCCCGCGAACAAGAAGGGAAAGCACGTCATGCACTTTTTGAACTTTCTGCGCTTTCTGTTCTATCCCATCCATTTTCTGGTCTATCCGTATAAGCTCTACGGGCACAAAAAAGTGGGGCTCGGCGCCTACATCTATGTGGGCAACCACTACTGCAACTGGGACATCTTCTATCCCGCCCGTACGACGGGAGAGGGCGTCCACTTCCTCATGAAGGAATCGCTTCTGCACGTTCCCTTCGTCGGATATTTCGCCCGCCATGTCGGCGCCATTCCCGCCATGCGGAACGGCAGGGACATGCGCACCGTGATGGACGCCATAAAAGTCCTCCAAAACGGCGAAAAAGTTTCCATGTTCCCGGAAGGAACGCGCAACAAGGAGGGAGACGGAGAGACCTTTTTGCCCTTTCACGGCGGCGCGGCATTCCTTGCGATCAAGACGCGCACGCCCGTCATTCCGTTCGTCATTTGCAACAGACCGCGCGTCTTCCATATGACGCATGTCGTGTTCGGCGAGCCGATGGAACTGAGCGAATATTACGACCGTAAACTCACGCAGGCGGACTTCGACGAGGCGGACGAAAAACTCAAAAACAGGCTTTACGAGTTGCGCGCGGAACACCGTGAAATGCTTGCGTCCAAAAAGCGGCGCAAAAAGAGCAAATGAAAGTCATTTTGTCCCGCCAAAGCGGATTCTGTTCGGGCGTGAAGCGCGCCGTGGATACGGCGCTCAACATCCCCGCAGAGAACACCTATCTGTTCGGCGAACTCATCCATAACCGCGACGTGGTGGAGCGGGTGGAGGCGCGGGGGATCCCCACGGCCCGTTCCCTCGACGAGGTCCCGCCGGGGGGCAGGGTCATCGTACGCTCCCACGGCGTCGGCAGGCGCTTTTACGACGAGTGCGCCCGCAAGGGGATCGAGGTGACGGACTGCACCTGCGATTTCGTCAAGCGCACGCAACGCATCGTTGCGGCGGCGGGGGAAGCGGGAAAGACGGTCGTCATCGCGGGACACAGGGAACATCCCGAAGTACAGGGGCTGCTCGGTTGGTGCACGGGGGAAGCCTATGTGGTGCAGGGAGAGGAAGATCTTTCGTGTTTTTGTGAGAAAAATATCGTGTTTGTGTCTCAAACGACCTTTTCGGAGCAAAGTTTTTTGAAAATTGCGGAAAATCTTCAAAAAGTATGTCAAAAAACAGTTGAGATTTTCAAGACAATTTGTTATACTAC
>CANQRP010000090.1 GCA_947626305.1 uncultured Clostridia bacterium
AGGGAGCGCAACACGCCGATCTCCTTTACCCGCTCCACGACCGACACATAGGTAATGATGCCGATCATCACCGAAGAGACGACGAGCGAGATCGCGGTGAAGGCGACAAGCACATAGGTGATGACGTCGAGCATGGTCTTCATCATCTTCATGAGCAGCCCCACCGTGTCGGTATAGGTGATCTTATCCGTCTCCGTCATCCCCTCCCATTTCAGTTTGGTGGCATCGTCCCAATCGGCGCGCTCCTCCTCCGTTGCCGTGCAGTGTTCGTTCCAACTCTCGAGATGATCGAGCACGACTTCCTTGCTGTCAAAATCGCGTGGATAGATTGAGATAGAGTTTGGAATATCCACGCCGCCGAGATAGCGCAGCGCCCCATTTGTGAGCGAATAAGGAATAGGATAGGCGCCGTCGTCGCGGTAGTAGCTGGTATTTTTTTCGATGTGCTCCGCAGGGCATTTGAGGTAGACGGTGATCTCGGTGTCCTCGTAAGGGATCGTCATTTTGTTGTCGTTGACGAATTTGACGATCTTCGAGTTCATGTTCCCGCGCAGATAGCGCATAGTACTCTCCTCGGTGAGGTTGAGTCCGCTCGACAGGCAGCCGTAAGTATAGCCCTCCTTCAAGCGGAGAATGCACTGCACTTCGATCTCCACCCCGTCGTCTTCGTCCGAATTTTGCCACTGCTCCTTTGTGCGGGTCCCCTGATAGACGAAGGGATAGCCGTTCTGCATCATCGGCATGTCGACGTAATCGGGGTTTTCCTCGTACACCGCGTCGTTGTAATAGAGCATATACTTCTTGCCCAACACGCCGCGATGAACGAGATTGCCCTCTTCATCGTATTCGTCTTCGAAGGGCAGAGTCATGTACGTTTCCCGCTCGTCCTCCTCGCCTTCGGCGTCGTCTTTGTCCTCGGGTTCGCTCTCTGTGCCCATTTCGAACAGGGAGAGGAACTCCTCTTCGGGCAAATAGCCGAGCTGGGCAAGGATGAGGTCGGTCTCCTCGTTCACGGAATTCCCCACAACGAGCGCGGCGCCGAGCTTGCCCTCCTGCCCCTTCTCGGGGAAGGTGCCCGCGATCACATCGTACTGCGAAAGCACGAACTCCCCGTAATCTTCGCTGTCATACAGCGTTCCCGGCATTTTTCCGACAAACCCGCCGAAGAAATCGGCAAACGGGATGAGGTTGCTGTACTGCGGGGCATAGAGGTTGAGTTCGCTGATATAGAATTGTTTGAGTTCGCTCACGGAGGAGACGAGCGTATCGTAGGGAGAGAGCTCGCCCGTGTCGGGGTCCTTCGCGCCGCCGATCTCCACTTCGGTGAAGAGATTATCCACGAGACTCACGCCATAGCTGTATTGAATGGCGTTGTACAGCTCTTTGTCCATTTCCTCGACATACTCGACGTATTTTTGCGTGATGCTGTTCTGGACGGTCATGCCCTTTGCGAGCCCGGTGAGGAAGGAATCGACGTAGACCTTGTCGCCGATCTTTTCGGGGTCGGGCATTTCTCCGTAGGAGCCCATCGCCGTCATGATGGTGGTGAGGTCGAACGGGCTTTCGGTGATCTGCAACGGATAGTAGGAGAGCATATCCTCTTCCGTCTTTTTGATGTAGTTGTTGAAGCCGCTCGAGAGCGCGAGCACGAGGCAGACGCTGATGATGCCGATGCTCCCCGCAACGGAGGTCAGCACCGTTCTTCCCTTCTTGGTGAGAAGGTTCCGCGCCGAGAGTGCCAGCGAGGTGAGAAAACCCATCTTGGCGCGCGCTTTCTTCCCCTCTTTTTTCTTGTTGCGGACGTTTGCCGCCTCGCGGTCGACGTCCCACGCCTCCTCTGCTTCGCTCTCCGTGTAGGGGTCGCTGTCCGACTCCACCAAGCCGTCTTTGAGCCGCACGATACGGGTGGCGTACTTCTCGGCGAGTTCGGGGTTATGCGTCACCATGATGACGAGCCGTTCGCCCGCGATCTCGCGGATGAGGTCCATGACTTCCACGCTCGTCTTGCTGTCGAGGGCGCCCGTCGGTTCGTCGGCGAGCAGGATGTCGGGGTTATTGACGAGCGCACGGGCGATGGCGACGCGCTGCATCTGTCCGCCCGAGAGCTGGTTGGGGCGCTTGTTGAGTTCTTCGCCGAGCCCCACGCGCACAAGCGCCTGCTTCGCCCGTTCCCGCCGCTCCTCCCGCGGGATCCCCGCTATGGTAAGCGCAAGCTCCACGTTCCCCAATACCGTCTGGTGGGGAATGAGATTGTAGGTCTGGAAGATAAATCCGATGCGGTGGTTGCGGTAGACGTCCCAATCGCGGTCCTTGAAGAGTTTGGTCGACTTTCCCTGGATCACGAGGTCGCCCTCGGTGTAGTGGTCGAGTCCGCCGATGACGTTGAGGAGGGTCGTCTTGCCGCAGCCCGACTGCCCCAGGATGCAGACGAACTCATTCTTTCGGAATTCGAGGTCGACGCCCTTCAAGGCATGCACATAGCCGTCGGCGACCTTATAATCTTTTTTGATGTTTACAAGTTTTAACATTTTCAGCTCCGTACCGCACTGCGGCGATCAGGTTTCGTTTTGATGTGATTCGACGATCTTGCAGAAAGCCTTGCAGAGTTCGTCGTACTCCGTCATGAAGTTTTCGAGCCGCTCCTTGCCGAACTGCACTTCGAGCGCCTCCATGGCGGCATTGGCGCGCTCGCACTGTTGCAGGAACATCTCCATCGCGTAGTCGGAGAGACGGATGTAGGCGATCTTGCGGTCGTATTGGGAGGGCATGCGCTTTACGATGTTCTGCTTTTCGAGTTTTGTAATGATCTGCGAGACCGCCGACCGCGTGATGCCGAGGCGCCGCGCAAGTTCGGAGGAGATGATGTCGCTCCCCTTCTCCTGCTCGATGACGACTTCCTGCAAGAGGCGGAACTCAGTCTTGGAAAGAGTCGCCTTCCCCATAAACAGATCGAGTGCGTCAAGCCCCTTCGCCGCTGCGATGATCTTGATCAGATATTTGTTGATCTCCATATGTTTTCTCCTTTGTACGGCACTTTACAAACTCCGTTCTACACAATATATTAGCAAATAAATGCGCGCTGTCAAGTTGTCAAGCGCGCTTTTCAAAAATTTTCACGATATTATCATTTGTTTTTCGGCGGTTTGGCACCGAGATAGCCGTATAAACCGCACGGAATGTTGGCGTTATAGAGTTTTCGCCGTTTTTCCGCCCTTCCGCCGAAGGCGCGTTCCGCCCCCTCGAAACCGGAAAGGAAGTAACAGCTCCAATCGGGAAGGGCGCGGTACACCTTGCCGAAATCGCGGTAGAGCGCGAACAGGTCGTCCTCTTTGAGGCGTTCGCCGTAGGGAGGATTGGAGAGGAGCACCCCGTACCGCTCCGCGGAGGAAAACTCGCGCATGTCGGCGCAAACAAAGCGGATGTGCTTTTCTACCCCCGCGCGCCCGGCATGATAGCGCGCAACGGAGACGGCGTGTTCCGAAATATCAGAAGCAAAGAGTTCGAGCTTCGTCACGCGGTCCCGAAGGTCTTCCGCCTCCTCGCGCACCCGAGGCAAAACGTCGGGCACACACTTCCAGGAGGTGAAATCGAACGGGCGGCGGGCGTTGGGTGCGATATTGAGGGCGTACAGCGCCGCCTCGATGGGGAGCGTACCGCTGCCGCAAAAGAGGTCGGCAAACGGCTTTCCCGCGTGGTAGACGCTGCTCTCGACCATGGCGGCGGCGACCGTCTCTTTGAGCGGCGCCTCCAAAGTGAGCGTGCGGTATCCCCGCTTGTGCAGTCCCTCGCCGGAGGTGTCGAGCGTAAAGCTCGCAACATCGTTGTATACGGAGACGCCGACGATCGCGCGCTCCCCTTTTTCGTCGAGCGAGCGGACGCCGAGTTTCTCCTTCAAGCACTCGACGATCGCCTTCTTGACGACCCCGCCGGACGCTTTGACGGCGCCGAGCTTGCTCTTGAAACTCTTTCCGTCCATGCGGATGAGCGAGTGCGCGGAGAGGTATTCCTCCCACGGGAGAGAGCGGGCGGCGTCGTAGAGTTCGTCGAATGTGGCGGCGGGAAAGGCGCCGAGTTCGATGAGCACCCGCTCCGCAGAGCGCAAAAAGACGTTGAGCCGCGCGACGTCGGAAAAGTCCCCGTCGAGGGAAATGCGACCGTTGACCGCGGGGCAGTCCCCGTACCCGAGGGAATTGAGTTGGCGTTTGACGGAGGCTTCCACCCCCGATGCGACCGGGATAAGCAGTTTCATAGAGCTTTCGTGGCGCCGAACGGCGGTTGTCTTTTACAGTGCTCCGCCCGCGCCGTGCGGGCGCGGGCGGAGCGGGGTGCCGATCGGGATCGCGCGTTTATTCTTCCGTCTCGTCCACCGTCTCCGGCTTTTCGGGTTCGGGAATAAACGGCTGAATGGGAGAGGTGACGGGCGTCAGGTCGTACTTGTCGTCGATGTCGCCGAGGAGTTCCTCGATCATATCCTCGCGGGTGATGAGCCCCAGCGTGTTCCCCTCCGAGCCCACCATCACCATGTGTTCGCGCATACTCTGCATCCGCTTCATCAAAGCGGAAAGTTTCTCATCCGTCGTCGTCCACGACACGGGGCGCACGATGTTCTCGAAATTGCTCCTGCCTGCGAGCATATTTTCGTAGAAATCGGCGCGGTAGAGAATTCCGATGATGTTCTGCTTCGTGCCCTTGTATACGGGAATGCGCGAAAAATTCGTTTCGCGGAAGAGGCGCAGAAGAAGATGGGAATCGTCCCTTATTTCCACGGCGATCACGCGGTCGAGCGGGATCATGCAGGAGCCGACGTGCAATTCGTCATAGCGGAGGGTCTTTTCGATGAGGTCGTGTTCCGTCTCGTTGAGGACCCCCTCCTTCTTGACGTCGGTGACGATCATTTTGAATTCTTCCTCGGTGTATTTGGGCTTCTTTTTGTTGAGCCCGAAGAGGAGGAAGATAAACTTTTTCCAACCGCCGAACACCCAATTGAGGGGGAGGCAGATGCAGGAAAAGATGTAGAGCGGGTAAGCTACCGCGCAGGCGAATTTCTCGGGCGACTCTTTTGCGAGCGTCTTCGGCGTCACTTCGCCGAAAATGAGCACCACGACCGTCAAAACAACGGTGGAGATCGTCGGTCCGAGTTCCTCGCCGAGCGCCGCCGTAAACAGAACGGTCGCGATCGAGGCGGCGGCAATATTGACGATGTTATTCCCGATGAGGAGCGTCGTTAAAACGTTGTTGTAATTTTCGCTCATTTTGAGCGCAAGCCGCGCAGTTCTCTTCTTTTGCGCGTAGCGCCGCATGCGGACGGTGGAAAAGCTGGTATACGCCGTCTCCGTTGCGCTGAAAAATCCCGATAGAAAGACAAGTACGATGAGTGTGATGACGAGTGCGAGCGTTACTCCCGTGAAGCCGTTCGCG
>CANQRP010000091.1 GCA_947626305.1 uncultured Clostridia bacterium
CGTATCCGAGAATTGCAAGAAATCTTAATGAAAGCAAAGGAGCAATCCGACAATGTGACGCGCTTCATGCGAATTGTGCGGAAGTACACGGAAATCACGGAGCTTACGCCCGAAATCGTGCGTGACTTTATAGAAAAGGTTATCGTACACGAGAAAGAAAAGATTGACGGCGGCAAGCGGACGCAGGCGGTGGAAATCATCTACAACTGCGTGGGAATGATTCCCGACTTCGCGCAAGCGGATGTTGCGGCGTAACAAGGACAATAGAATAAGCGGTCTGACTAACCGCCAAACCGCTTATTCATAGAATCCCTATCGAAGCCACCCATGCGGTTGCCTTTTTTCATATCCCGCGGATGCCGCTATTTTTGCAGCATGGCGAGGAAAAATCCTTCGAACTTCCCGTCGGGACACACCGTGATCGTTCCCTCCGCGCCGGGCAACAGGGGCAGCCCCTCGGGCGGGCGGAGCGGAAGGAGCGTCGCACCCGCGGCAAGCGCAAATTCCACCGCGCTCTCGTTCTCCTCTTTGAGCACCGAGCAGGTGGAATAGAGCAATTTTCCCCCTTTTTTGAGCAAACTCAACCCCTTTTTCAGGAGGGTCTTCTGCATGCGCGCACTGTTTTCGATAAGAGTTTGAGAGATCTTCGACGGTTCTCCCGCAACGAGGGTCCCGCTGCCGCTGCAAGGCGCGTCGAGCAAAATTTTGTCGAAGCGCAAGAAAGCGTCCAACTTCGCCGCGTCCGCCTGCATGGCGTTCACCCGCCCCGCTCCCTGCCGCATCAGGTTGAATTTCAAGCGGTCGAAGCGGATCCCGTCCTTCTCGCACGCCGTGATGAGCGCCTTTCCGCCCGACAGCGCCGCAAGCTGCGTGGTCTTTCCGCCGGGCGCCGCCGTCATATCGAGCAGGTTCTCCCCCGCGGCGGGGGCAAGATACAGGGGCGGCAACATGGAGGAAAGACTTTGAAGATAGATCTTTCCCTCCCGAAAGAGCGCACTTTCGGCGAGCGCGCCCGGCGCTCCGCCGAGCAAAAACGCGTCCTCATACCACGGCACGCGTTCGAACGGGAGCCCCATGCGGGTCAGTTCGCATGCGACCTCCTCCGCCGTCGCTTTCAACGAATTGGCGCGCAACGTGACGGGACGCCGCACATAGCCGCGCACGATGCGCTCCGCCTCGGTGGGATATTCCGCCGTGAGAAGTTCGCGCAAAAAGGCGGGAATTTGCTCTGTTATGTCTGACATAGTACTATGTTAAAGCGGATTTTTTGAAAATTGCCCGATGTTTTTTTTCGAAATCTACTTGATTTTTCGATCCAATCGCCGAATTGCGTTCTTGGTGCCGAACACCACCACGGAGTCCCCCGGCTCGAATCGGTCGTCTTTGGAGGGGATGATGTCTTTCTTCCCGCGGCGGATGAGCAGCACGTTGAGCCCGAATTTGCCGCGTACATTCATCTCGGACAGCGTTGCGGAGGGTTCTTTCCCCGCATAGAGCACCGTCGCCACACTGTGCTCGCCCGTGAGCTCCACATATTGCGTGATGCTGCGGCTCAAAAGACGGTAGCCGAGGCTGCTGACGGCGAGTTCCCGCGTATCGATCACCTCTTCTACCCCCAAATGTTCGAGCACGCGTTTGACCCCTTCGTCCTCGGCGCGCGCCGTGATCTTCTTCACCCCGAGGTCTTTGAGGAGGATGATGGTGAGGATGACCGATTCGAGATGGTCGCCGATGGCGAGGATCACATGGTCGACTTCGTTGAGCCGAAGCTGTTCGAGCGCGCTGCGCTTGGTGCAGTCGCAACAGTAGGCGAAGGTGACATACCCCGCCACATCGTTTACGCGCTCCTCGTCGATGTCGATCGCGATCACTTCCGCGCCCTGGTCGGAAAGCGCATGGCAGAGCTGCTGCCCGAAGGCGCCCAAACCGATAATTGCAAAATCTTTATTCATAGGAATACCTCAAAATCCGATCGTTATCCGATCACAATGTCTGCCTGGACATAGCGGACGCTCTCGTCCTGTCCTCTGTTCCAACGGCGCTTGAAGACAAGCAGCGCCGTCATAAAGCCGATCCTGCCCAAATACATCGCAAGGCACAGGAGGAGTTTGCTCCCCGTGGAGAGCATGGGCGTGATGCCCGTTGAGAGCCCGACGTTCGCAAGCGCGGAGATCGTCTCCGTAAAGATGAAGGTGAGCGAGAGCCCGGAGTCGCAGACGGACATGCACGTCGCCGTCAACACCGCGTAGAGCATGGCAACGACCGTGACGAACATCGCATAGGTCAAGGTCTCGCGGGAGATCTCGCGATGAAATACGACCGTCGGCTTTCCGCGGAGGAGCGCCAGAAGCCCCGCCAAAAAGACGAAGAAGGTGGTGCACTTGATCCCGCCGCCCGTGGAGACCGGTCCCGCACCGATAAACATCAGAATGTTGAGAACGCACAGCGAAGCATTGCGCCACTGCGACAGGTCCTGTGTGGCAAAGCCGCAGGTGCGCGCCATGGCGCTCATGAAAAAGGCATGGAGGAAATTCATGTCGGTCTTCGGGTTCCCGAGTTCGGTCAGCCACAGGAGTAAGGTCCCGAATGCGAGCAGAATGGGTGTGATGACGAGCACGACCTTGGTGTGCACGGAGAACTTCCGCCAACGCTTCGCGCTCAGAATGTCGATGATGACGATGAAACCCAACCCACCGACGATGGTGAGCACGGCGGTATTGAGGAGCAAGAGCACGTTGTCTCCGTACGAGAGCATGCCGTTCCCGAAGAGGTCGAGCCCCGAATTGTTGAAGGCGGACACCGCGTGGAAGAGCGAGATCCAAACGAGTTTTCCGCCCGTATAGTTGTTGCGGAGCGCGATCAGATTGATGCAAAACCCCAGCGTCTCCATCACGAGCGTGATGAGCACGGCGCGGAACAGGAAGCGCTTATAGTCGAGCTTGCCGCTCGAACCGAGCGTTTCGCTGATGAGGCGTTTGCCCGAGAGCCCCGCTTTGCCGCCGAGGAGGGCGATGACCGTCATCCCGATCGTGACGAACCCCAAGCCGCCCACCTGGATCAGGAGGCAAACGACCGCCTGCCCGAAGCCCGTAAGCGTCTCCGAGAGGTTGACCGTCGCCAACCCCGTGATGCACACCGAGCTCGTGGAGAGGAAGAGCGCATCGACAAAGGAGATCCCCTCGCGCGTGGAGAAGGGTAAGATCAAGAGCACCGTCCCCGCGGCGATCACGCCCAAAAAGCCGAGCAATATAACAAGATAGGGAGATAACTTTTTCCGAGGCATATCTTAATAGAAAGTGGCAAGCTCCTGCTCGGGCGGCTCGCAATGATCGAGCGCCGTCGCTTTCAGCACCGGTCCCTCCTGACCGTATATTTTATCGTAGGCAATGTCGATGCGTGCGGTGAGCTTCACCCAATCGCGCGTCTTCAATGGTAAATTGCTCGCGTGCTTGACGACGAGCCCGCTGAACGCAATGTCCGCTTCGCAGCATGTCATAATGTGCCGCCCCACGACGATCGTTCCGAACTTCATCCGTTTGTCGACGGCGACCATCCCTTTGAAGGAGACCATCTTCCCCGCATATTTTTGCATGTCTTCGGTGAGGTCGCGATAGAAAAAGGCATAATCGCGATCCTCGATCTCGATGATCTTCGCGTTCAGGTCATAGGGAAGGGGGTCGACGATCTCGTCATAGACCGCTCTCCCCCCCACATATTCATACACGATCCCCGGACGGCGGGAGACGCCGCGCACGATCTTGTGAAATTCCTCCTGCGAGAACTCGTCCGAAAAGCGGTTGAAGACCACCATGTCGGCATACTGCATCTTATCGAACACCAACTGACGCATATTCTTGTTGTAGGCAAGGAAAGTATTCGAGTCGAAAAAGGTCATCACCTGCGCGATGAGCCAACCGTCCGGCATTGCCTCGAAGAACTTGTCGAGGAGCATCATGCCGTTCCACTCCACGACCACGCGGTCGACGCGATGTTTCTTTGCCAAAAGGGTGAAATTTTCAACGGTCAATCCGCTTTCGTCGACCGTCTCCACGCCGAAATCGCGTACGGCAAAGCGGGAAGGATCGTATTCCTCCTCCCCTTCCTCGCAGACGAGAAGGAGCGTCCGTTCTCCCGAATCGAAGCGCGGGTCCTCCATCGTCTCTTGGATGAATTTCGTCTTTCCCGCCTCCAAAAAGCCGAGAAAGAGATAAACGGGTACTTCCTTTGGCATATCAGTTCAAAAACAGCTCTTTGAGCTTTTCTTCCTCCGGCTTGCAGCCGATGACGCACAGTCTCCCCGTAACGGCGGGTGCGCCTTCGCGGATATCCGCCTCTCCCGGAACATAGTCGAAATACAGCCAACCGCCTTCGCCGTCCACGATCCCCTTTGCGCGCAGAATCTGACCGTACTCCCCGCTGTCCAACGCCGCGAGCGCCGCGGCAAGCTCCTCTCTCCGGAACTTCTTCGCCGTCTCCACTCCCCAACTCGTGAACACTTCGTCCGCATGATGATGGTGATGGTGGTGATGACCTTCGTGCTCGTCGTCATGATGATGGCAGCATTCGTGCTCGTCGTCGTCATCGTCGTCATGGTGATGGTGACAGCATTCGTGTTCGTCGTCATCATCGTCGTCATGGTGATGGTGGCAGCATTCATGTTCGTCGTCATCGTCGTCATCATGATGGTGATGGTGGTGACATTCATGCTCGTCGTCATCGTCGTCATCGTCGTCATGGTGAAGTGCCTCCGCTTCGGCGGCGAGTTTTTCCAACTCCGCCTTCAAGGTATCCTTGCGCTCCATGACTTCGAGGATCTCGGCACCTTTGAGCCGATCCCAATCGGTGGTGACGACGGTCGCCTGCGTGTGTTCTTTGAGGAGGGCGAGCGATTCCTCCACCTTCTTCGGGTCGGCGGTGTGCGAGAGCAGAATGCAGCTTGCGTTTTCCACCTGGTCGAGGAAAAATTCGCCGAAATTTTTGAGGTAGAGCTTGCACTTTTTGGCGTCTACCACGGTGCAGAAGGCGTTGAGGCGGGAATCGGGCACGTCCGCACGCTGCACGGCGCGGATGACGTCGGAGAGCTTGCCCACCCCCGAAGGCTCGATGACGATGCGGTCGGGCGAGAACTTTGCGGCGACCTCTTTGAGCGCCTTGGCGAAGTCGCCGACAAGAGAACAACAGATACAGCCCGAATTCATCTCGGTGATCTCGATG
>CANQRP010000092.1 GCA_947626305.1 uncultured Clostridia bacterium
TGTGACGTAAAGCATGAAAGCCCCTGTGCTTGATATCGAGCCTTTTGAGCAATCTCTCGAATGCACGTTGATACGAACGCACCTGCGCGCCCCACTCCGTTTTTCCGACGACTACATATCGGCTGTTCGTTTGCTTCTTCAACGCTTTCATATGTACGATAATCTGCCGCGGGAGAGGAATCGTGCGTTCGGAGCTCTTTGTCTTGGTCGTGTCGACGGCTTTGATATAGTGATTGTTTTCCCATTTGTCGTAACAAGACTTGGTGATCGACATGGTTCCTTTTTGTAAATCCACATCTTCCCACGTTAGCGCAAGCAGTTCCCCGATACGCAGCCCCGTATAAAGGGCGAGTAAGATACCAAACAAATACGGCTTTTCGTGACTTAATATGTAACTCTCGATTTTCTTCTGCTCGTCCTTGTTGAAGCAGACGACCTTTTTCTCCCGCGCTTTCGGACGAACGATTGCGTCCGTAAACTGCCGATGTGCGATCCCGAGCGCGACCGCCTTTTTTGCCATCGACCAAAGAAAGGACATACATGAAATACCGTCGGCAAGCGGAGAAATACCTTCTTCCCGCGCTCGGCGAATATGATAACGTAAAGCTCTAACCATTCCTTTAACCACCCTTTGTACAACAATTGCAACCTCCGCAAACTGATTTCCGAAAGCATTAAAACAGCCTCCACTATATAGGACAATTCTTGCCAAAAATTCGGGGTATCACTTAAAAATTTTTCGCGTAATTTTCAAATAGAGGAAAAATCCTTTGCCGAGCCACACGGTATCTGTTGATTTTACTCCCGTTTTATGCTATAATTAAGTAATCTTTGTTGTGAGGTCGGGGTATGGAAAACGTTTCCGTTGAGTACAAAAGAGAGTTGACAGACGGGCTGGAAAAGGAAGTCGTCGCATTTCTCAATACGCTCGGCGGCGAAATCGTTATAGGCGCGGAAACGACGGGAATATCGTCGGCGTAAGCGATCCCGATGACACGTGTTTGAAAATAGCCGACCGCCTGAAAAACAATATCGCTCCGTCCATAATGGGCTTGTTCCAAGCAACCATTTTCGGGGACGCGGTAAAGTATATCCGAATTTCCGTTGCGAGCGGAATCGAAAAACCGTACTTCATCAAAAAGTACGGCATGAGTTCAAAGGGTTGCTATGTGCGGATCGGAACGCAGAGCGCGCCTATGGAGCAGACACAAATAGAGAACGTGTTTTCGCATAGAGTAAGCCGAACGCTCAGCACCACCGTATCGCAGCGGCAGAACCTGACCTTTCAACAACTCCGTATCTTCTACGAAGAACAGTTTTGGCAAAGATAAAATCGGCGGTCATTACCGACAACCAAAATGGCGGTGTAAATGGCGGTGTAAAATTATCTTCGGCCGCGCAAAAGATATCGGAATACTTACGCTCGGATAATTCCGCTGCGACGAGCAAAATTTCAGAAGCCGTATCTATCGCCAAACGAACAGTAGAACGGGCAATTAAGGAGTTGCGCGATAAAGGATATATCCGTCGGGTAGGCTCGGATAAGACGGGCTACTATGAGATTTTGAAACACGATTAAAAATCGTCAACAATCAAAGCGACCTTTCTCGTTCTAACGGAAATTCTAATAAAAATGCACGGATTCGTGCGTTTGACTTTTGACGATTGCTATTGATTGTTGCCTATCGCTATCGCACAATTTAGGCGTATTAGGGCAAAAAAGAGCCGAAAAAGCGAATTTTTGCGCCTTTTTAGCCCATTTTAATGATAAACAGCCGTCATTATCAAACGGCAAAATGCAGTAAAAACAATCCAATTAACGGCTACGGAACCGAAGGCTGGGGGTTCGAGTCCCTTTGGTTGCACCAACGAAAAGGCATGCCGGATTGTCGGCATGTCTTTTCGTTTATACGATTTTCCAAAGGGACTCGAGGGTGGAGGCGATTGCGGGAGCAATCGGTTTGCGGGTGAATTGTACGAATACAAAGAAGTTTGCCGCAAACTGAACAGCACAGTGTGCTGTTCACCGGGGCGCGCCGCCAAAGGCGCGAGTCCCTTTGGTCGCACCAACGAAAAGGCATGCCGGATTGTCGGCATGTCTTTTCGTTTATACAGCGCTCCGAAACAAAAGTCCCCCCGCCGAGGGAGCAACAGCTCCCTCGGCGGGGGGGGATTTCCCGTGAGCGGGTTCCTATACCACGATGTCGTACTTTTCGAGCGTAACGATCTTCGCACTTCCGCCCTCGGCAAAGAAAGAGATCCCGTTCCCCTCCGAATAGACGTTACCCGTCATCGTCCGCTCGCCGCCGTTGAGGAACACCTCGCAGCTCGAAACGTCGAGGAACATTCGCACGCTCAACCGATTGTCGGAGACGTCCACCTTCACCGAACGCACGGAGGCGTCCTTCTCTTCCGGGTCATGCACGATCTCCACCCCCATGCGGGAGCGGTCGAAGATCACTCTGTCCTGTTCGCGGTCGTAATAGAGACGGGCGTCGTGCTCTCCTCTCTGATAAAACTTGATGCCGACTTTTTTTGCGTCGCCGAGGTCGAGCGTGAACAAAAGCTCGATCTTGGTGCCGTTGACTTTCGTCAGTTCGTTGCGGCTTCCGATCTTCACATTGTTGAAGCGGATGGGGTTCCAGCGATAGCGCTCGATCTCGCGCACGGGGCTCTGGTAGAGCTTGCCCTCTTTCAGTGAGAGTTCACGGGGCAGGATCATCGAACCCGTCCAGCCGTGCTTTGCCGTGGGAAAGGACCGTTGCCACATCTGCATCCACGCGATCATCACCGTGCGCCCGTCCCGCGTCTTTAAGGTCTGCGGCGCGTAAAAATCGAATCCGCCGTCGATCTCGTCCTCGGACTCCTGCTCGAATATCCCCTTCTCCGCATTCAGCTTGCCGACCATGTAGATGGAGGACTGCACATTTTCGAAACGCCAATCGTCCGTTGCGTAGCCCTGCGGGCTTGCAAGCAACACGTCCCGATCGCCGAATTCGATCAGATCGGGGCATTCGTAGATGCCGCGCGTGGTGCGGTCGTCCCGCCGCAAGACGTTCACGAACTTCCACTTCATGAGATCGTCGGAACGGTACAGCAAGATCATGCCCTCATTCTCTTCCGACATGGCGCCCGCGAGCAAGTAGTAATACCCGCCGCGGCGAAAGACCTTCGGGTCGCGGAAGTCCGTTTTCAGGCAGAAGTCGGGAAGACGGTCCGAGGGGATCACGACCCCGAGCTTTTCGAAGTGGATGCCGTCCTCCGAGACGGCGAGCGATTGCGTTTGCCGGTCGGAGAGCACGGAGGTGTAAACGAGATACATTTTTCCGTCTTTGACGACGGAGGAGCCCGAAAAACAGCCGTCGCTGTCGTCGGGACCGTCGGGAGCGAGCGCCGTGGGCTCCAACTTCCACTTCACGAAATCTTCGGTGGTGTAGTGTCCCCAGTGCATGGAATCCCACGAGGCGCCGTAAGGGTAAAATTGATAGAACAGATGATATTTGCCGAATGCCTCGTTAAAGCCGTTTGGATCGTTCATCCAGCCGACGGGAGGCATGGCATGGTAGGTATGACGGCTGCTGCCGTTCACGGCAGCGAGATTGTGCACGATATACAGATCGGCGATCTTGGTACCGTACGAACCGCCCGTCATAGAAGTGTTTGTCTTCATATCGATTATTTTACATTCCCCTAAGATAGATGTCAATAAGTATAGGTATATTGTTTGAGCTCCGTAAAGGTGACGTTACTGCCTTCCGAATAGAGCATGACGTTCTTGCCGCTCACGCCATAGAGACGGACGGTGAAGGCGATCTGCCCCTCGACATAGAGCACACCCACAGAGCCCTCCTGAATGTAAGTAAAGGAATAGCTCTGCCCCGCTTTGAGCGTTGCGGGAACGGCGGTGATGTGCACGCTACCGCTGTTGAAATCGAGAGAGATCGTCTGCTGCTCGGGCGAGAAGGAAACGGTCTTATAGCTCTCCTTTCTGCCGTTGTAATCGAAGGCGAAGCCGAAGTCGCCCGTGCCGCTGTACTGGAACTTGCCCGTTACCATGTAACGTTCGAATCCACGGAAGGATTCCACATAGTCGCCGTCGCTCAGTTCCACGGTGGCTTCGGAGACGAGCACGCGCTCTTTGGTGCTCTGCGTGTAAGCGTCTACGGGAGCGAGGCGAATGCCGCCGTTGCCGTCCGAGACGACCTTCTGTACCTGCAGATTGCCCGCCCAGCCCTTCACGTCCTGCGTGGAGGAGACGGACTCCGAGCGGCGCGACCAGCCGATGAGATAGGTGTTCTTGCCGTCGGAAGCGTGCTTCGCCGCATAGAACAGGTGCCCGTCGAGGGGCTTGGGGGTAGCCGTGTAGGGACCGTACTGCGTGCTTGCCGTCGTGTACCAAAGAACGCCGTCCTGTGCGGAGAAAGTGAGATACCATTTATCGCCCACTTTGAAGGTATCCGAACATTCGAGGTTGTAGACATCGCCCACGACCGTCTCGTCGTTCGTATAGACGATGTCGCCGTAGGTGGGTTCGGAGAGGTCGCTCTTCAACGTGTATTTCGCCACCCGTCCGATGCCGCCCTGCGACGCCGTGATCGTGAGGGTGATGGTATCCGTCGCTGCGTCATAGTAGGCTTGGGGATCGCGGAAGTCGTTGCGTTGACCGAGCGAGGTGGGCGGGTCGATATGCCAGCCTTCCTTTTTGGTAAAGGAGGTGGGACTTGCGCCTTCCGCCACCATGATCGCCTCATGCGGGTCGTGGCTCTCGTTGTGCCCCGTATAGAAGAAGTAATACTTCTCCCCCGCCTTGACGACCGACCCGGTGCCGATCATCGTGTCCTGCGCGGTGCTGTGATCGGATTCGAGCACGACCTCCTGCCGTTCCTCGTAGGTGACGAAATCTTTGGTCGTGGTGAGATAGACGGAGTGGTTGTAGGAGTCCCCTCTGTCTTTCAGATAGTAAATATAGTAGGTGCCGTTTTCATAGTAAGGCATGGTGTCGCCGACATAGC
>CANQRP010000093.1 GCA_947626305.1 uncultured Clostridia bacterium
CCTGCGGGCTCGTGCCGCCCTTCGGCAACATAGAACGTGCGGGCGGGGCGGTATGACAACAAGGAAAACAATCGGGCGAAATTAAATCACTTGCGCGAGCAAAACCACGCTTTTGCGTTGCGCGCCCCAATTTGGCAAAACCTTTTGCCTTTTTGTTTTTACGAAGCAACTTGCGGGTGGGCGAATCGCTCCAATGAAACAAATAACTTAACCCCTCGCGGAAAAGATTGCGAAGCAAGATTTTCCGCGAAATCTTTACTCATACAGCTCCGTCGAGAGGTACCGATCGCCCGAGTCGGGCAAAATGACGACGATGTTCTTGCCCGCGTTCTCTTCCCGCAGGGCAAGCTGCGTTGCGGCATAGAGCGCCGCGCCCGACGAGATGCCCGCAAGCACCCCCTCCGCCTTGGCAAGCTCCCTGCCCGCGCGGAACGCCGCCTCGTTCTCCACGGGGAAAATTTCGTCGTAGACGGACACGTCGAGCGTCTTGGGGACAAACCCCGCGCCGATGCCCTGTATTTTATGCGCGCCCGCGCGACCTTGCGATAATACGGGCGAGGAAGCGGGCTCCACGGCGACTACTTTTACCGCCCCGTTCCGCTCCTTTAAGTACTTCCCCACCCCCGTGAGGGTGCCGCCCGTGCCGACGCCCGCAACGAAAACATCCACCGCGCCGCGCATGTCCTTCCAGATCTCGGGACCGGTGGTCTTGTAGTGCATCTGCGGGTTGACGGGGTTCTCGAACTGCGAGGGAACAAAGCTCCCCTCCGTACTTGCCGCGAGCTCCTCCGCCTTGGCGATGGCGCCCTTCATCCCCTTTGCGCCCTCGGTGAGCACGATCTCCGCACCGTACGCTTTGAGGAGTTTCCTGCGCTCTAAGCTCATCGTCTCGGGCATGGTGAGGATGCAGCGGTACCCCTTTGCCGCCGCGATCGCCGCGAGCCCGATGCCCGTGTTGCCCGACGTGGGTTCGATGATGACCGACCCACTTTTGAGGATACCGCGCTGTTCGGCGTCCTCGATCATCGCCTTGGCGATCCTGTCCTTCACCGACCCCGTGGGGTTGAACGCTTCGAGTTTGGCGAAGATCCTCGCCCCGATCCCGAGGGCGTTTGCATACCGTTTGAGTTCGAGAATGGGCGTTGCGCCCACAAGTTCCGAAACACTGCCATAGAGTGCCATGATTTTTTCTCCTTGATAAGGTAGAGATGTCTCGACTACGGCTATCGCCTCCGTTCGACATGACATTTTTTAACTATAATTTCGACCAAGGGAGCAAAGCGACCGCGTGGAGAAATCTCTACATTATTAGGGCTCCCAAAAAAGATTGCGAAGCAAGATTTTTTGGGAAGAGGAGCCGCTGCGCGCAAACAAAGCTTTTCGCAAGAAAAGCGTATCAAGCGGGCGTGCGGCGACGAGGGTGAGATGTCTCGACAAGCTCGACATGACATTTTAGAAAAGGGGCGGAGCGACATGACATTTTTTAACTGTCATTTCGACCAAGGGAGCAAAGCGACCGCGTGGAGCGGACACATTACTCCTCGCCTCCCCCCAACAAGTTGGGGGGAGGGTAGGGAAGGGGGCACCTCATTTTTTGCATGATACCCCCCTTTCGACTCACTTCGTTCGCCACCGTCTCATGCGGGTAGAACCCCGCATTCGGTCACCGCTCGCGCGACAAATGCGCTCGCTCATGTCGCATTGCGCCAACAGTTATCAACCGTTGGCAGAAACAATGCTCCACCCCCGCTACGCGAGGGACAGCAAAAATCCGGCGCCCTCCCCCGCGCGAATGCGCGGGGGAGGGCAAATTCTCCTCACTCTTCCATTTTGTGGAAATAGCGCAGATAGCTCTTGCGGCAGTAGCGGATGACTTCTCCGTCCGCGGCGGGAGCGCCTTCGAAGGTGTACGCCCCGTTCACCCGCCAGCCGTTGAGCAGAGAGATCTTCACCGCGTCCTGCGGACAGAGGAACGCACAGCCCATGCACGCCGCGCAGCTCTTGCCGAATTGCGGCTTGCCGTTTACCATTTTTATGTTCCCCTGCGGACAGAGAGAAGCGCACTTGCCGCAGCCCACGCACTTCTCCGTTGCCTTGAAACGCCGCCCGATGAGGGGCATTGCGGGGTGCTCCACACGGAGCGTGAAGGAGACCATCCTGCGGAACGCGCCGTTTTTACACAGCTCCCCCTTGCCCGCCGAGATGAGCGCGGCGTCGCGCGGGATCGCCCGCTCCGCATCCTCCCGCATGCGCACCGCCATGCCGTCCGGATGACGGAAGATGATGTTGTAGGGCATGACGTAGTGCAATTCGCCCTTGACGGTGTACCCCCGCGCTTTGAGAAGGCGCTTGGGCGTGATGCCCGCCGCCTCGTTGAGCTTTAAGGGTTCCCCCGACGTGCGCACCAGCCATACGGGGAGATATTTATGCGCCGCGGGCAGTTTTTTGAGAAATTTGAGGACGGGCACGGGCGCGTTGAAGGCGTGCACGGGATAGCCGAGCAGCATGCCGTCGTACCCGTTTGCGGGGGGCGGAGCAAATTCCGCCTTGATGGGAAAGAGGTCGACGGTGTGCCCTATGGAGCGCAGTTCCGCAGAGAGCCGCTCGCACACCCAGCGCGTGTTTCCCGTTCCCGAAAAGCAGTAGACGATGATCCTCATGAGCGCCGACGCTCCGCAATGTGTTCTCCGTGCTCGCCTATGCGATAGAGGGCGCTCTCGGTGACGCTGTGGGAATCGTACCACACCTGCGCGAAGAAGGGGACCTCCTTGGAGAGGCGGTCGAAGTTCCACGGGGCGGGCTGGCAGCAGCGGGGGCACCAGTGCCCGCCGCACAATACGGTGTAGGGGTTGAGTTCGAAGGTATGCCCTTCGCTGCATTTCCAGGTGAGTTTGCGGAAGGGTCCCTCATAGCTGCCCGAAAGGCACTCCCCGCCGCGGAAGGCTGCCGCCGAGCGCATGTCCGAAAGGTCCCACGCGGACATGGGTTTCTCCTCGTCGTAACCGTGGGAGAGGAGCAGCCCGTTCTTTTTGGCGTTTTCCACGTTGCGGAGGGCGTCGTAATCGCCGAAGTCCCCCTTTGCGATGAGTTTGACGTCCTTCCACAGCTTGGGCTGCGGTTCGAGCCCGAAGGCGGCGTACGCACGCGCGTCGCCGGGGGTCCTGCGCCACACGTCGGGAGAGTTGGGATGTTTGAGAAGGCGCTTGAAGAGGAAGAGAACGATGAGTTTTGCGGGCACGAACTTGCCGAGGGCGTAGAGTTTATGCTGCCGCCCGATCTCCTTCCAATAGTCGGTGGGGTTGTCCCGCTGATAGTGGAACAGCTCTTCGAGTTCGTCCCCGTCCGCAAACCAGACGCCGTGGAAGTTGCGGTTTGCAAACCAGTGGGGCTCGAAGAACTTTTCGGGTGTGCCGCCGATGAGCGCAAAGCCGTCTTTGAAGGTATCGTACCCCGTTTGCATGGCTTTTTCGCCCGCGCCGATGTTGTAGATGCGATTCCAGAAGTTCTCGATCTCCCCCTTGGCGTCCCGTTCGAGGATGCGGGCGATGAGGTAGCCGCTGTCCCGCGAGCTCACCCATTCGAGGGGGGCGTTGAGGCAGGTGTGGTAGAGGAGCCCGTCGCTGATGTTGTCGTGCATCATGTTGGGGTGGAGCATCGCCGTCTGGCGGAGGACCACCCAACGGGAGAGCCCCGCTTCGAGGCAATAGCGCTCCCCTTCCAGCTTGTGCATGGCGTAGCTGTCGAACGCGCTCACGAGGAGAGGATCGCCCACTCTGCCGAAGGGGTGTTTTTCGTTGCGGTTGCCGTAGAGGGCGACGGTGGAGATGTGGATGTAGCTCGGCTGAGGCGTGGTAGCCTTGACCGCATTCACCATGGCGATGGCGCCGCGGCGGTTGCACTCCTCGCTGGCGTTGAAGTCTGCGTCGGAGCGGGGCGGGATGACCGCCGCCATGTGGACCACGTGATCGACGCCCTCCACGAGCCGTTTACAGAGCGCCTCGTCCGCCACCGTGCCGCGCAGGACCTGCACCCGATCGCCGTAGAGACGTTGATACTCTTTGGCGAGTTTGTTGTTTTTTTTGCGGGGGGAGAGGAGCACGCGCACCCATTCCACATTGCGAAGTTGCAGCGTTTGGGCGAGCGCTTCCCGCCCCATGTTGCCGCTTGTGCCGGTCATTGCGATCTTCATAGCATTCCTCGTGAGTAAAAATTTTCAAATAATTCCGATAAAAGT
This sequence comes from uncultured Clostridia bacterium, assembly GCA_947626305.1. Classification (GTDB taxonomy): domain Bacteria; phylum Bacillota; class Clostridia; order Christensenellales; family Borkfalkiaceae; genus Gallimonas. The sequence goes on from CANQRP010000093.1 coordinate 4,235, forward strand.
ATAGTGGATTTGCACGGAGTTGTCAACCGTGTAATTCAATTTTATGACAGGTTGTTTGAAATATGCCCGCTATGCGCGAGGGGAGGGCGAGAAAGCCTGTCCCGCGCGAAGCGGGGGAAGGCAAGAAAAGGCGCCTCCTTAGGAGGTGGAACAGCGCGTTCTACCAACAGTTGATAACTGTTGGTGCACTGTGACATGAGTGAGCGCATTTGCCGCGCGAACGATGACCGAATGCGGGGTTCTGCCCGCATGAGACCTGTCACCGCAGGTGACTGAGGTGGTGATGATTCGGAAGCAAAAGACACCACCCCCCTACCCGTTACGGCGGTAGCGCCCGCCGTAACCCCGCCTCGCTACCGGCTACGTCGCCCTACGGGCTCGTGCCGCGCTTAGAGAATCAGAACAGCGCGCGGGGCGGCTGTCGCGGCGCAGTTCACAGCGCACCGCGCTGTTGAATAGAATTGCGCCGCTCCACCCCTTGGAGGGGGCATTCCTCAATTACTTGCGCGAGAAGAACCACGCTTCTTCGCTGCGCGACACAATTTGCCGCACTCTTACGGCTTGTTGTACATGCCGAGCGAATGAGAGGATGACTTTGTTGATGTAGGAGGAAGGTTTCCTCGCACGATTGTTTTCCGATGTTCGGGTCGTTGAAAACCATGGGGATACACTCCACTCGGCGCAAGCGCCTCGGTACTTCGCCCTGCGGGCTCGTGCCGCCCTTCGGC
>CANQRP010000094.1 GCA_947626305.1 uncultured Clostridia bacterium
GGACAAAGGTCAGCTTGCCGTCGCTGTGGCGGAAGAGCTCGGCGGTGTCGGTCGTGCTCTCGCCTGCCGCCGCCGAACCGTATGTCACCGAGGAGCCCAGCCAATAGATGAGTTTTCCCTTTAAGGGGCTGTTTTCCCTCTGCACCGCCGCCGAGGCGGCAAACTCCGCTCCGCCCGCATCCATTGAGAGGTGTTCTTCCGAGATCGTGTATTGCGGCTCCGCCGGCGTTTTTTCGGGCGCGGGGGGTTCTTTCTCCCCGCAGGCACAGCACACGGAGAGCGCGGCAAGCAACACGGCTGCCGAGAGAGAAGCGGTTTTGTTCATAGTCATCCTCCTATTCGTTCAAATTCCAATCGACGGGAGAGACCCCGTGCGATACAAGATATTGATTGGTCTTGGAATAGTGCCTGCACCCGAAAAACCCATTGAATGCCGAGAGGGGAGAGGGGTGGGCGCACTCCAAAATGAGGTGCTTTTCTTTGTCGATGAGGGGAGCTTTTCTCCGCGCATTCCCGCCCCATAGAAGAAAGACGAGGTGCTCCTTTTGTCTGCTCAGAAGTTCGATCACGCTGTCCGTGAACCAGCTCCACCCGCAATTTGCGTGCGAATTCGCCTGATGTTCCCGCACCGAGAGGGAGGTGTTCAGAAGGAGCACTCCCTCTCTTGCCCATTTGGTCAAATTGCCCGAGCGCGGCGGGTCGAACCCCAAGTCGTCCTTGAGTTCTTTGAGCATATTTTCGAGCGACGGCGGCTTTCTCACCCCGTCCTGCACCGAAAAACACAGCCCGTGCGCTTGCCCCGGTTCGTGATAGGGGTCCTGTCCGAGGAGCACCGCTTTCACGTTCGCATAGGGGGTATAGCGGAAACAGTTGTAGAGGTCGTACATGTCGGGGTAGACGATGTAGTGGGAGTATTCGTACTTCAAAAATTCCCGTATTTTCAAATAGCGGTCGTCCTCGAAAAGCGGTTTGAGGACTTCGTTCCAATCGCCTAAGTCTATCATATGTTTTTCATTCTCCGAGCGAACCGCATATCCGCAGCGCGATGCTTTGTCGGACTTGCGTTTTCCTTGGGTCATGTACACTTTAAGTACACTCCCCTTCGGAAAGCCGCGTCCTTCTCGCCTCGCTTGCGCCTATGCGGTTGAGTTAATCTATATTGTTTAATATTTTCAAATACTTTTCAAGTTCTTCCTTCGCGCCTTCAAGATCGTGCGCGAGATAGTTCCCGCACTCTTCCCGCTTTGCGCCGGGGACTTCTTCAAGGGAGAGCGCCACGGGAATGCACTCTTTGAGGAGGGCAAGCACTTCTTCATAGCTCAAATTCACGGTGAGAAGATAAAACCCCGTGCGGCAGCCCATGGGTCCGAAGTAGACGATATTCTCCTTTTCGCGGCTGTTGCGGAGCACCGTCGCCATCATGTGCTCAATGGAGTGGAGGGCGTCGGGGGTGAGAAAGTCCCCCGCATTCGGCTTTTTGAAGCGGAGGTCGAAGGTCGTCACCCCGTTTGCGGGCGGGGACATATGCAACCCCGTTTGCAACACGTCGTGGTTTTTCTGAAAAGATGCAATTTTTTCCATATGTTTTGTCCTTTTGGTTTATTAAGGGAAAGAAAAATAAGGTGCCCCCTTCCCCACCCTCCCCCCAAAGTGTTGGGGGGAGGCAATTATATAGGCTGTCCCTCGCGTTAGCGGGGGAAAGTGGCGAGCGTAGCGAGCCGAAAGGGGGGGGACCGCTTATTCGCGTTATCTTACTCCAACCCTTCAAAAATTTCTTTGAGGCGGGTTTTTAAGTTGCGCAGGGCGAGGGCGCAGTTTTTGCGGAATTGCTCGGTCGTCGAGCCCAAGCCGTACACGTCCGAGATCGCCTTCACGCTCACAAAGGGCACGCCCGCATACTTGCACACTTCGGCGATCGCGCCCGCCTCCATTTCGCGGATATCGCACCCGAGCGAGAGAAGAAGGGCGTGGTCGTCCGGCGAATCGTTGAATCGGTCGCCCGTGCCGAGTATGCGGCGGCGATAGGGGAGCGGGGGGCAGAAGAGGGGTAAAAAGTTCTCCGTCTCGCCGTCGAGCGTGCCGATGGGAAGCCCGTTGAGCTGGGTGCAATCGAAATCGTATTGCACCGCTTTTTCGATGAGATAGACGTCGCCGACCTCGGTCGTCTCGGGGTTTAAGCCTCCCGCCGCGCCGAAGTTCAAAAGGACGTCCGCGCCCGTTTGAATGGCGGCGCAGGCGCCCGCCGCGGCGTTGACTTTCCCCACGCCGCAAGTGACGAGAACGACTTCCTTCCCGAACGCCTTGCCGAAATGCACCGTCTTTCCGAATACCGTCTTACTGTTTTCGATCTCCATTTGATCGAGCAAAATTTCCGCTTCGCTGTCCGTGGCAATGACGCAACCGATCATAATACACCTCTTTTTCTATTATAACAGCTTTTGGCGGATTTGGCAATCAAACGAATACTTCTTTTTGCGAATGGCAATAACCGCCGCAAAAGGAGGATCAAATGAATCCGTTTGAATGTAAGCCGCAGAAGGCGGACAAGATTTTTACCGGTTGGAACAAAGTGCTCGTAAAGCCCTACGACAAGCATACCGTCGACCCCTATACAAGGCTGAGGGTCATTCTCATGAACGGCACCGAATTCGAAAGCGTGCGTTGCGGCCATGCCTTTCACCGCATGTGCGCCAACAATGATGTGAGGCGGCGCCTCGCCTATATGCGCAGGGGCGAACAGATCCAGCAAAAGCGCATCGCTTCCCTCAAACCCGCCGACGAGACCATCTTGGAGCACACCATCGGCTATGAACAGCTTGCGGTCGACCTCACCGCCGCGCTCGCCGTCACCGAGAAGAACAGCTATGTCAAAAAACAGCTCGATTTCGCCCTTCTCGAAGATTTCGACCACCTCTACCGCTATTCCGACCTCATGGAGCTCGAAAAGGGCGGGGACCCTGCAAAGCTCGTCGGCGACTACACCGAGATCATGCCGGGGCGTCCCACCGTTGCGGAGTATCGCCACCCCTACGACGACGTGGACTTCTATATCAACTGCTATCTGAACGACCTCAAGACAAAGCTCAACATAAACATCATCACGGCGGCGGAACAGCAGACGATGAACTTCTATATGAACGTCGGCGACCTGTACGCCTCCAACCTCGGCAGAAAGCTGTATAACGAGATCGCCATGATCGAGGAACAGCACGTCACGGGGTACGGCGCCCTCAAGGACCCCTGCATGACCCCCTTTGAAAACCTGCTCATGAACGAGTACACCGAGTGCTACCTCTACTACTCCTGCTACGAGGATGAGAAGGACGAGCGGATCAAGGGCATCTGGGAGATGCACTTCGAGGAGGAAGTTGCCCACCTGCACGAGGCGGCGGACCTTCTCAAGACGTATGAGGGCAAGGTCTGGCAGCAGGTATTGCCCGAGGGCGGGGAGTTCCCCGAACTTCTCAAGTTCCGCCCGCAGAAGGAATATGTGCGCGAAATTCTGAGAAGCGTGCGCCTCACGGGGGTGGAAGAGGGCTGGGAAGAGCTTGAAAAGGTGCCCGATTCTTTCCGCTTCTTCTCCTACAATGCCCGTATCCACGGCGGCAAGCCCGAAAGCCACGGCACTCACCTCTGCATCGAAAAACTCACCCTCGAAAAGGGGCAGGACTACCGCATCCAGAACAAGGAGCACCCCGTAAGAGCGCTTGCGGACAGGAAAAAGGACAATCTCGACGTCGGAAGAGTCAAGGGGAAGTAAGCGCGACCCCAAACAATTTCATTGCGCCGCCGCGCCGCGAAAATTCGCGGCGCGGCGGCGCTTTTCGCTCTCCGCCTGAACCGCGGAGATTTTTTCGTTATTTTTTTGCGATTCAACCATAATAAGAGTAACCATAGGAGAAATTATGAAAAAATTCTTGTGCCTTCTCGGCATCGTCTGTCTTGTTTGCGCGTTTGCGGGCTGTTCGGGCGCGCGTCAGTACACCGTCACTTTCCGGAACGGCGAAAGCGTCGTCAAGACCTTCCAAGCCGCCGCGGGGGAAGAGCTCGACCTCCGCTACTGCGTCAAGGCGCCCGAAAAAGCCTCCGACGAGAGATACGACTACGCCTTTGTCGGTTGGCGGCTCGCGGGCGGCAACGTGGAGGAACGGCACACGGTGCGGGAGGACGTCACCTTCTTTGCCGAATTCAAAGCGACGGAGCGGGAGCCGGACGCCGCCGATCGGCACTTCACCCTCTTTCTGCACGCGCTCGGCGAAACGGAGGAACGGGAGATCGGAGCGGGAGAGGCGCTTTCCCTTGCCCCACCCGCGCTGCCCGCCCTCGTCGTCTTCGAGCGCTGGTATCAGGATAGCGCGTTCTCTGCGGTGGCGCCCGATCGGATGCCCGCGCGCGACCTTCACCTCTATGCAAAGTGCCGTCTGCAACTTCCCGAGGGAGAACTGAAAGGGGAGGGAAGCTTTGTGTACGGCGAACGGAATCTTGTCCGCGTCACGGGGCTTGCGCAAGCGGAGGGACTTTCCTATACCTATTCGTGGCAGGGCGCGGAAGGGGAGGACGACTGCGCAAGCCTTCGGCGGGCGGGCGAGTACCCGATCTCGGTACAGATCTCCGCTTCCTACCGCGGGCTGGTCGGCACGCACACCCTCTCGGGAACATTCACCGTGCGAAAGCGCGCCCTCCTTGTCTCCGTCTCGGCGGAGAAGTCCTACGTGTACGGCGACGAGATCTCTCCCACCCTGCACTCCGAAGGGCTTGTGAGCGGGGACAGCGCAAGTTCGCTCGGCGCACGATTCGTCTTTGCGAAAAGCGGCGTACCCGTGGCGGCGGGCGGCAGGTTGTCCGCGGGCAACTATACGGTGA
>CANQRP010000095.1 GCA_947626305.1 uncultured Clostridia bacterium
CCATCACCATGCTGATCGCGGCAATCACGGTGGGGATGATCTTCCTCTCCGGCGCTTCGTGGAAAACGCTCTTTGCGATCGCCGTGCCCGTCCTCTGTGCCGTACCCGCGCTCATTTTCATGGAGCCCTACCGCTTAAAGCGGCTCTCCGCCTTTCTCGACCCGTGGCAGTCGCCGAAAGGGGAGGGGTACCAGCTCATCCAGTCGCTCTACGCCCTCGCAAACGGAAATTTGTTCGGCACGGGTCTCTTCAAGTCCCGCCAGAAATACCGCTTTCTGCCCTTCGCCGAGAGCGATTTCATTCTCTCCGTCATCGCGGAGGAGACGGGGTTTGTCGGCGTGCTGCTCCTGTTCGCCCTCATCGGTTTCATCGTGTGGAGAGGCTTCCGCATCGCGCGCTCCTGCGACGATTTTTACGGATACATGCTCGCCTCCGGCATCACGCTCGCCTTCACCGTACAGGCGGCGCTCAACGCGCTCGTCGTCAGCGGCTGCATCCCGCCGACGGGGCTGCCGCTTCCCCTCGTGAGTGCGGGCAACACGTCTCTCGTCGTCACCATGACGGCGATGGGGGTGCTGTACGGCATTTCGAGACACAATCACGGGAGGAAACTTCATAAAATGCAGTGAGAAAAAATGCGCAAAGCCCCCACGGGGCTTTTATGGGGTCATGCTCCGTTGCGCAAGGAGTTATTATGGATAAATTTTTAATAGACGGGGGGAGGAGCCTATACGGTACGGTCGCGGCGCAGTCCGCGAAAAATTCTGTATTGCCGCTGCTTGCCGCGTCTGTTTTGACCGAGGAACAAGTGACGATAGAGGAAGTCCCGCCCATCGCGGACGCCCTCTGCATGATGCAAATTCTGCGGGAACTCGGCGCCAAAGCGGAGTTCCACGGGCGGAATGTCCTGATAGACAGTTCCCACGCCTGTTCGCACGAGCTCTCCTCCTCGCTGACCAAGGAACTGCGCTCGTCGGTATTTATGCTCGGGTCTTTGCTCACCCGTTTTCACCGCGCCGTCATCGCCTATCCGGGCGGATGCGACATCGGGCTTCGTCCCATCGACCTGCACCTGTCCGCCCTCAAACGGCTCGGCGTCGGGATCGAGGAGCGGGAGGGCTTCATCTTCTGCAAGTGCGATAACTTGCGCGGCGCGGAGATCGCGCTCGATTTTCCCAGTGTGGGCGCCACGGAGAACATTTTGCTCGCCTCCGTCAAGGCGGAGGGCAGAACGGTGGTGCAGGGCGCCGCGAAGGAGCCCGAGATCGTAGACCTGCAAAATTTTCTCAACGCGATGGGCGCAAAAGTGCGGGGCGCGGGTACGGACGTCATCGAAGTCGAGGGGGTCGGTTCGCTCGGCGGCGTCACCTATCGCCCCATCAAGGACCGGATTGAGGCGGGCACATACCTCATCGCCTGCGCCATCTGCGGCGGGGAGATCGAGGTGACGGGGGTCTCTCCCGAGAATATTCGCCTGCTTTTACATAAATTGCGTGAAAACGGTTGCAAAATCCATGCAAAAAATGATAAAATAAGAATATCGAGTAGCGGCAGGCTGAAATGCAACCGCCGCATCGAGACGATGCCCTTTCCGGGTTTCCCCACCGACCTGCAAGCGCAGGCGACCGCCCTCAACAGCGGTGCGGAAGGGGGAGCGGTCATCGCCGAGAATCTGTTCGAAACGCGCTACAAATATGTGCCGGAACTTCGGAAGATGGGGGCGGACATCGAAGTGAAGGGCAGGCTCGCCTTCGTGCGCGGCGTCAAAAAGTTGCACGGCGCCTCTCTCACGGCGGGCGACCTGCGCGGGGGCGCGGCGCTCGTTCTGGCGGCGCTCGGCGCGGAGGGAACGAGCGAGGTCTGCGACCTTTCCCATATCGACCGCGGCTATGCCGACTTGCAGGGAAAACTGACTTGCCTCGGCGCCGGGATCAGGCGCCTGCGGATCTGACCGCAACACTTCCGAGGGAAGGAGAATACATATGAAGAGAAAAGGAAAGATACTGTTGACGACCGCGATCGGGCTTGTTTTGCTCATCGCCGTGATCGCCGCCGCCCTCAACGCCGTGTTTACGGTAACGGACGTGGAGGCGCACTTCTCCACCGTCTCCGAGGCGGGCGTCACGGAGAGCTATGCCCTCCAAGCCGAGCTCGAAGAGAAATTCGTCGGTTCCAGCACCACCTTTCTCGATCTCGAAGAAGTGAAAGAGATCGTCGAAAAATATCCCGCCTTCCGTCTCGACGGGCTTGAAAAACATTTTTCGCGCACCCTCTCTCTCACCGTCACCGAGCGCAGGGAGACCTTCGCCTTCCGCCGCGAGAGCGGGTATGCGATCCTCGACGAGACGGGACTCTATCTCTACGACAAGGCGCAGAACGTCAACCGCCGCAACGGGGAAAACATTTTGCTCGAAGGGTTTACGCTCACGGCGGGGGAGGCGGGCACTGCCGTCTCGGGCGACTATTTCAACGAAGCGCTCATCTTTTGCGACGCTTTCCGCGAGAAGCTCGGCGAGGCGCGCGCCAACATTTCTTCCATCTGCCTCATCCCCACGGAGAATGCGCTCGAAGGCAGATATTATTTCCGCATCTTCTTCAAGGAAGGGGTGTACGCCGACGTGTATCAACCCGATCACCTCACCGAAGACAAGGCGTCGTCCGTGCGCGACTGCTACCTGTCCCTCACCGATGCGCAGCGCCTTTACGGGTTCTTCGACGTGGTGGACTCGGTGGACGGCAGGTTTACCGTCAGCGACCATCGCGACAAGCGCCCCCTCTGAGAAACCCTCTTTTTCCATCGTCGCCGCCGGGATCGCTCCGGCGGCGTTTTTGCGCACTATATGGGGGTGTATCCCTTCATAAAGCGCAAAATAAGCAAACATACGACAAAAAAATGGTTCTATTCTCTTGACACCGCCCCCGCGGTTTGATATAATAGTGAAAGAATATACAAGGGGAAAGAAGAATGGCAAATAAGAGCGTGGCTGTCCTCGACATCCGTTCTTCGGAGATCGCGATCTTTGTAGGCGAAAGGGGAGTCAACAATACTTTCGTCTTCCGCGCGAGCAAGACCGAGCCATACGGCGGCTATCAGGACGGCGCATTTTACGATACCGACGAGCTCTCCCGCGTCATTCACGGCGCACTCGATGCCGTGGAGCAGATCTGCGGCGAAAAATTCCGCACCCTTTACGTCGGTGTGCCCGGGGAGTTCACCCTCGTCGTCCCCAAAGAGCAGGTCGTCGGTTTTCCCAAACGTCTCAAGATCACCCAGCGGGAGAAGGACACCCTCTTCGACAGCGGCAGAAGAGAACTCAAAGGATACCGTGCCATCCGCGTTACGAGCATGATCTACACGACGGCGGACAACCGCCGTGTTGCCGACCCCACGGGGCTGTGGTCCACGGGGCTCTCGGGGGTGCTCTCTTACTTCTACTGCACCGAATATTTCGCGTCCACGCTCGAGAGGATCTTTGCGGAGAGCAAGACGGAACTTCGCTTCCTGCCCACGCAGCTTGCCGCCGCGTGTTATCTGATCCCTCCCGAAACGCGGGACGAATATGCACTCTTTCTCGACGTCGGTTTTCTCTCCACCACCGCGTGCCTCGTTCTCGGCGGCGGGATCCTCTCCCAAAAGACCTATTGGGTGGGACAGGGGCAGATCGCGGTCCGTCTCATGCAGAAATTCGGGCTTCCCTATGAGGGCGCCGTGCAACTTCTCACCCGCTCCAATCTCTATCTCAAGCGCGAGGCGAAGAACAGGGAGTTCGTGTACGGCGGCGTCAGCTACGAGATCCCCGCGGACGCGCTCATCGAAGAGGTGAAAGCGGGATTGGACGAGCTCTGTGAGCAGGTGAGCGACTTTTTGGAAGATTGCTCGGGCAAAGAACTCGATTCGAAGCCGCTCTACGTCACGGGCGAGGGGCTCGATGGGATCCGCGGCGCGCTCGAACATATTTCGAGGCGGCTCGGCTATGTGTGCGAGCAGCTTGCGCCCGACCTGCCCTATTACAACAAACCGTCCATGAGTTCCCGCATCGCGCTCATCGATATGGCTTACGAAGACAACCGCACGAGCGGAAAATTATTTAGATTATTTTTCGGAGGTTAAGCATGTATAACGACAATATCCCCTTCGTGGGAAGAGATAATCAGCCCCAAGAGAAGAGCTACGCGCCCGCCGCTCCTCTCGAACCCGAATATACGGGCAGAGCGCGCATCAAAGTCATCGGTGTGGGCGGAGCGGGCAACAACGCCGTCAACCGCATGATCGATGCCGGCATCACGAGCGCGGAGTATGTTGCCGTCAATACCGATGCGCAGATCCTCGCTTGCAGCAAAGCGGAAGTCAAGATCCAGATCGGCGCGCACCTTACAAAGGGGCTCGGCGCGGGTGCGGATCCCGAGATCGGCAGAGCTGCCGCAGAGGAGAATAAAGACGACCTCATCAAGGCGATCGAAAAGACCGACCTCCTGTTCATCACCGCAGGGATGGGCGGCGGTACGGGGACCGGCGCGGCGCCCGTCATCGCGAAGATGGCGAAGGATATGAAGATCCTCACCGTTGCCGTCGTCACCGAGCCCTTCTCCTTCGAGGGCAAGCGCAGAATGGACAACACGATGAAGGGGCTCGACAACCTCAAAAAGTATGTGGATACCCTCATCATCATTCCCAACGAAAAGATCAGCGACGTCGTTCCCAAGAACGCGCCCATGAGCGAAGCGCTCCG
>CANQRP010000096.1 GCA_947626305.1 uncultured Clostridia bacterium
CTTTGGGCTCGATAATGACAAGCTCTGCACCACCGTATTCGAGGGCAACGAGAGCGCCCCCCGCGACGACGAAACGGCGCAGCTCCTCATTTCTCTCGGCATCAGACCCGAACACGTCTTTTATCTTCCCAAGGAGGACAACTGGTGGGAACTCGAAGGCACCGTGGGCACCCCCTGCGGTCCCGACAACGAGTGGTTCTACCCCCTCGACGAGGCAAAGAAAGACCCCGTGTTCCCCGACGACTACGTGGAGATCGGCAACGACGTCTACATGCAATACAAAAAGCTCGAGAACGGCTATGTCCCCCTCGAAAACAAGAATGTGGATACGGGCTTCGGATTCGACCGCATGCTCCTCTTTTTGAACGGACTGCACGACGCTTATAAGACCGACCTCTTCACCGAAGTTCTGGCGGAACTCGAACGCGCTTCGGGGAAGAAATACGACGACGGCGGCGAAGCGCAGCGGGCGATGCGCATCATTGCCGACCACACCCGCACTACCGTCATGCTCATCGGCGACAAGACGGGTGTTCTGCCCTCCAATACGGGCGCGGGATATATCCTGCGCAGAATCATGCGGCGCGCCATCCGCTATTGCCGCCAGCTCGAGATCTCCTCGGACGTATTGCAGAACGTCGCCGAGATCTATATCGAAAAGGTATACGGTGAGGCATACCCTCTTCTCAAAGAGAAAAAGACGTTCATCCTCGAAGAGATCAAAAAGGAAGCCGACCGCTTCGAGACGATGCTCGTTACGGGGATGAAAGAGTTCGAAAAATGCGTAACGGGGCTCGCCCGCAAAAACGAATTCATGGCAAAGAATAACCCCGCTTACGTGCCCGAAACGGTCATCGGGGGGAAGGCTGCGTTCCGGCTTTACGACACCTACGGCTTCCCGCTCGAACTCACCGAAGAGCTCGCCGCGGAACAGGGGCTCACAGTGGATAAAGCGGGCTTCGACGAGGCGTTCAAAGAACATCAGGAAAAGAGCCGCGTTTTGAACAAGGGCGAGGCGAAGGGCGGGCTCGAGAGCCACAGCGAGATGGCGGTAAAATACCACACCGCAACGCACCTTCTGAATGCCGCATTAAAGGAAGTGCTCTCCCCCGATTGCAACCAAAAGGGCAGCAACATCACCGACGAGCGGATGCGGTTCGATTTCAATTTCGAGCGCGCCATGACCCCCGAGGAGATCAAAGCGGTGGAGGACCTCGTCAATCAAAAGATCAAGGAAGATCTTCCCGTCGTATTCAAAGAGATGAGCCTCGACGAAGCGCGGGCGGAGCATTTCGTCGGCGTGTTCGACAGCAAGTACGGCGAAGTGGTAAAAACCTATTCCATCGGCGAGTTCAGTAAGGAGATGTGCGGCGGTCCCCATGTGGAACACACGGGCGTTTTGGGGCATTTCAAAATTCAGAAAGAGCAGTCCTCTTCCGCCGGCGTGAGAAGGATCAAGGCGATACTGGAATAAGTCACGGCAAGATCTCGCTTCGCGATCTTTTTCCGTGAGGGGTTAAGTATTTTCTTTCATTGGAGCAATTCGCCCACCTGCAAATTGCTCCGTAAAAACAAAAAGGCAAAAGGTTTTGCCAAATTGTGTCGCCCACGGCGGAAGTGAATTCCGCCTAAGGCACGTAATTTTAATTTTGCACGATTGTTTGCTCGCGACGTAAGCCCTACCCCAACTTGTTGGGGGTGGAGCGGCGCAATTCTGTTCAACAGCGCGGTGCGCTGTGAACTGCGCCGCGACAGGAGGCGTGGCACCGCCGACGGGGTTTTGGCGGTCCCTGCCGCCAAAACGGTGGCACGAACGAAGTGAGTGACGGGTGGGGGTGGGCTCGTCGAAAACAATCGCGGTGCCGCGAGGAGCGCTGGCGACGAAGCGGAGATCTCCACCATATTATAATAAGGGTAAAAGAATATGAAAGAACGGACCCAAAAGGAAAGATTGCAAGCAGGGGAGCTCTATAAAGTAGATGAGGAGCTCGCCGCCGAACTTGCCGCCTGCAAGAGAAAGTGCGAGCTTTATAACCGCACCCCGCGCGACAACGCGGAAGAGCGCAAAAACATCATGCGCTCCATTCTCGGCAAGTGCGGAGAAAATTTCAACGTCGAGAGCAACGTCTGGTTCGATTACGGCTATAACACCGAGGTGGGCGAAAATTTTTACGCCAACCACGATTGCATTTTCCTCGATACCAACAAACTCATCTTCGGCGACAATGTGTTCATCGCGCCGCAGTGTGGCTTTTACACGGCGGGGCACCCGCTTGAAGCAGACGTGCGCCGCGCCCAGCTCGAATTCGCAAAGCCCATTATTGTGGGGAATGACGTTTGGTTCGGCGGCGGCGTAAAGGTCTTGCCCGGAGTTACCATCGGCGACAACGTCGTCATCGGCGCGGGCAGTGTGGTCGTGCATGATATTCCAAGTAATTCGGTGGCGGTGGGGAACCCGGCGCGGGTCGTTAAGACGTTGCCGCGCCGATGACAGGGCTCACGGAAAAGATTGCAAAGCAAGATTTTTCGGGAAGAGGAGCGGCAGACAAAAAAGGGAGCGGCGAGGAGACGAGCCGCAAGGGAACTTGCCTTGCCGCGACGAGACGGAACGTGCGGGCGGGGCAGCATGACGCAAGGGGCGCATGATGCCTGAACGGCGTCCGGCGTTCCTCAGAGCGCGTTCCAAACCGACCCCCAACCAAACAAGGCGCTTTCTCATAAAAAAATTTTGTTTTTTCCGAAAAAATCTTAAAATCGCAACTCAAAACAGCTTGACGATACCCCCCCGATTGCTTATAATGAAGGGGTAAATCGGCAAAGCGCCCCGTTTTTACCGAGATATGCGGCTCATAAAAGAGCGGTAACGGAACAAGGAGTACGAATTATGAAGACCTATATGGCAAAAGCTCAGACGGTTGAAAGAAAGTGGTACGTCGTCGACGCGACAGGCATCCCGCTCGGAAGATTGGCTTCCAAGGTTGCCTCGATCTTGCGCGGCAAAAACAAGCCGACTTTCACGCCCAATGTGGATACGGGCGATTTCGTGATCATTGTCAACAGCGATAAGGTCGTTCTCACGGGCAAGAAGCTCGAGGATAAGTACTATCGCTATCATACCGGTTATATCGGCGGCTTAAAGGAGATCGCGTACGGCAAGCTCATGGCGGAACGCAGCGACCTCGCCGTTTACGAGGCGGTCAAGGGAATGCTCCCGAAGAATTCCCTCGGAAGAACGATGATCAAGAAGCTCAGAGTCTACAAAGGCGCGCAGCACAATCATCAGGCGCAAAAACCCGAAGAGTTGAAATTATTTTAAGGTGTGAGAGGTATTGACATGGCGAAAGCAACGTTGAAAAAGAAATTGCAATACTGGGGAACGGGCCGCAGAAAGAAGGCAGTCGCCCGCGTCCGTCTCATTCCCTCCGGCAGCGGAGAAATCATCATCAACGACAGAGCGCTCGAAGATTACTTCCCGCTCGGCACCACGCAGTTTATCGTAAAACAGCCTCTTGCCGAGATCGGCGCGGAGGGGAAATACGACATCCGCGTGAACGTCATCGGCGGCGGCTATACCGGTCAGGCAGGCGCCATCCGCCTCGGCATTTCGAGAGCGCTTTTGCAGGCGGAGCCCGAAACCCGTCCCGCCCTCAAAAAGGCAGGTTTTCTCACCCGCGACCCCAGAGTCAAGGAGAGAAAGAAGTACGGTCTCAAAAAGGCACGTCGCGCACCGCAGTTCTCGAAGAGATAAAAAACAATGGGGTACAGCTTGTACCCCGTTTTTTTATTCCGCTCTCCCACGCGCAAACGCGCTTCGAGGGCACATTTCCCGAAAGGAGATCGCTCATGCAATACGAAACCGTCGATCTGTATGCGTATTATTCCCTCCGAAGACCGGACAACGGCGGAGGGTATCTCACCGTATATTGCCGCAAGCAGCGGGGAGACCTCGGCAAAAAAGTGCGCCCCGCGGTCCTCATTCTCCCGGGCGGCGGCTACGAAATGCTCTCCGACCGCGAGCAGGAACCCGTTGCGCTCCGCTTTCTCGAAGCGGGGTTTGCCGCCTTTGTGCTCGAATACACGGTGCGTACGCCCTACCCCGTTCCGCTGATCGAGGCGGCGATGGCGATGGGATATATTCGCGAAAACGCCAAAAAGATGGGCGTGGACCCCGCAAAAGTCGCCGTGCTCGGCTTCTCTGCGGGCGGGCATCTCGCGGGGATGCTCTCCACCCGCTACGAAGACGCACCCATCCGCGCCGCGCTCGGAAAGCGGCATGTCCGTCCCGACGCCGTGCTCCTCGGCTACGCTGTTCTCACCGACGGGGACTACGCGCACGGGGGCACCGTAAACACGATCTCCGGAGGGGACCCCGTGCTCGCCGGCGAGATCTCTCCCGCGAAAAACGTGCACGAAAACTGTCCTCCCGCCTTTCTCTGGCACACCGCGGAGGACGACCTCGTGCCCGCGGAGAACAGCCTTCTCTATGTTGCCGCATGCAGGCGGGCGGGGGTGCCGGCGGAGCTGCACCTCTTCGAAAAGGGGTGGCACGGTACGAGCGTTGCGGGGATCGAAACGGAGGGAGACGAGGG
>CANQRP010000097.1 GCA_947626305.1 uncultured Clostridia bacterium
CCTCGGAGAATTTTTCAGCTCCATGTTCGGCTTCGGCGGCGGCACCGCGCACCGCGACGACACGGGCGACGACATCCAGATCGAAATGAAGCTCTCCTTTATGGACGCCGCCAAGGGCTGTACGAAGGAGCTCACGTATCTGCGCAACGAACCCTGCGCGGCATGCGGAGGGACGGGCGCAAAGGGGGGCACCGCCTACCGCTCTTGCTCCAAGTGCGGAGGCAGAGGACAGGTGCGCTTTACGCAGGATACCCTCTTCGGCAGAACGGTGCGCGTGGGGACCTGTCCCGACTGCGGCGGCACGGGCAAGATCGTCACCGAAAAGTGCCCCGATTGCAAGGGAAAAGGGTCTGTGCGCAGAGAGACGACCGTCTCGCTGAACATCCCCGCGGGGGTGGATACCAACTCCTACATCCGCAAGCGCGGCTTCGGACAGGCGGGCGCAAACGGCGCGGCGGCGGGCGATCTCATCGTGATCTTCCGCGTGGAGCCGCATAAACTCTTCCGCCGCGAGAAGAACGACCTCTATCTCGACCTTCCCATTCCCTTTACGGTGGCGGCGCTCGGCGGCACGGTGAAAGTGCCCGACATCGACGACACCTTCTCCTACACCATCCCCGAAGGTACGCAGAGCGGCACCACGTTCACGGTGCGCGGGAAGGGCTTAAAGACGAAAATGGGTACGGGAAATCTCTATCTCAAAGTGTTCGTCGAGGTCCCCACGCGGCTGAGCAAGGAACAAAAAAAGAAACTCGGGGATGCCGCATGCGACATCAGGCAATACGACAAGGCGAAAAAATTCGCGGACAGTGTTTCCGCACTGTACGGTAAAGATCCCTATTGAGCCGAACTCCCCGTAAGCGGGGAGTTTTTGCGCGTTGCCGCTTTTCACGAAACGTTTACAAACGTCATAGGAAATCATGATAGCCGTCGCTTGTCAATTCCGGGGCAAACATGATATAATACGGTAGATGAGGAATGCCGCAAAACGCGGGCGGAGAGACAGATGGAAGGATTACAGGTCACGAATTTGCAAAAAACTTACGGAAGCGGGCAGCGCACGGTCAGGGCGCTTTCGGGCGTCTCCTTCGAAGTGAAGGCGGGCGAATTTACCGTGATCTTGGGACCGAGCGGCTCCGGAAAGAGCACCCTTCTCAACATTTTGGGCGGAATGGACAGAGCGGACGGCGGCAGCGCCGTCGTATTCGGCAAAACCATCACCGATTACAGCGCGAAACAGCTCGTCTCTTACCGCCGCAGAGACATCGGCTTTGTATTCCAATTTTACAATCTGATGCCCAACCTTACGGCGCGGGAAAACGTTGCCATCGCCCGTTGTGCGGGGAGCATGGAGGAGAGCGTCGCGCTCGAAAAAGTGGGGCTTTCGGAACGGGGGAACAACTTTCCCTCCCAGCTTTCGGGGGGCGAGCAACAGCGCGTCGCCATTGCCCGCGCCATCGTCAAAAAGCCGCCTCTGCTTCTCTGCGACGAGCCCACGGGCGCCCTCGATTCCAAAACGGGGCGAAAGATCGCGGCGCTCCTGCGCGAACTCAAAACGGAGTACGGGACGACGGTCATCATCGTAACCCACAACGCAAAACTTGCGGGGATCGCCGACCGCGTGATCACCCTTTCGGACGGAAAAGTGGTGGCGAACACCGTCAATGAACATCCCGGCGAGGCAGGTGAGTTGGAGTGGTAAACAGACTCATGATCCGGCTCATGGTGCGCGAGCTCTTCCGGAATTGGTTTCAATATCTCTCGATGTTCATGATCACCGCGCTCGCCGTCACCCTGTTTCTGGGCTTTATTTCCAATACGCAAACGCTGCGGGTGCGCTCGGAGCGCTATCTCGAAGAGTCCGAACTCGCCGATCTCATCGTGCAGGTCGATTCGTTTCAAGAGGGCGATCGGGAGTATCTCGGAGAACTCGATACGCAGAAGCTCGAATACCGCATTTATTCGGACGGCGAGTTCTCCAAAGAGGGCGACGAGAGCGTGCACAACATCGCCAAAATTTTCATCGCGGACGGCGAGATCAACAAACCGTACATCGTGGAAGGGCAGAGAGGGCTCCTCCTCGACAAGACGGTGGCAAATCTCTACGGCTATGCGGTGGGCGATCGGGTCACGGTGGAATTCACGGCGTTCAGGGAATTTGCCGAGGTGGCGGGCGAAGAACTCTCCCGCCAACTTGCCTCCTACGGAGAGCTGTTCGGCTCTTTGTTGCCCGAACTGCACGGGATCGAGGTCGTGATCCCCGCCGCTTACACCTTTACCGTCACGGGGCTCATGCATTCGGTGGAGGGGGTGAACATCTATTCCAATTCTCCCGTCTTTCTCTCGCGGGAGGTCGTGGTGCGGGCGATTGCGGACGCGATCCTCCCGCAGCTTCCGATGGACAATGCCATGTTCGCGAATTATGTCACCGAGGAGAAAGTGCTCGATCGGGTAGACACGACGCTGGAAAACTGTTACAACCAGGCGCTCATTTTAAGCGACGATCTCGGGCAAAAAGAGGAGATCCGTGCGCGCTTTGCCGAAGAAGGGAACGGAAACCTTCTGTTTGTTTACGACCGCGATACGATGGAATCGGTCGTCATCCTCGATAACGAGGTGGAACAGAGCAAAAACATGCTCTATATCTTTCCCGTCATCTTTTTCCTCGTCTCCATTCTCGTCATCATGACGAGTATCAGCCGCCTCGTCCTCCGTGAGCGCATCAACATCGGCACCTTTAAGGCGCTCGGCATGACGAACGGCAGGATCGTCTTCCACTATGCCTTCATGAGCGCCGCGGTCACGTTTTTCGGGTGCGTGCTCGGGGCGATCATAGGTCCCCTCATCGTGCCCGCCGTCATGACGGTGAAATACGGGCTCATCTTCTCCATGCCCAAGATCGTGGGCGTTGTTTACAGTTTGCCGTGGACGTTCGGCATGACGGCGATCGTCTGTCTGCTCGCCCTTCTCATCGGCGTCTGGGCGGCGCGTTCCGTCATGAAGGAGAATCCCGCCGAGTGTATGCGTCCCAAGCAGATCACTTATACGCCTCGGGTCAAGCGGGGCACGGGTCGGAGCAAGGAATCCCGTCACCTGCTCCTTTCCTGCCGCATGGCGCTCCGCAACATCCGCATCAACTACGGCAGGGCGATCATGACGGTGATCGGGGTCATGGGCTGTGCCGCGCTCCTCGTCACGAGCTTCGGCATCGGCGACACCATGAAAAACTCCGTCGAAAACGATTACGGCGTGCTCTGCTATTACGATGTGACAAGCCCCTTCTCCGCGGCGCAGGAGGAAGATTTTTTTGCCGCGCTCGACGGGATGAAGACATCGGGAACGATCCAAACGTACGAGCGCGTCCGCACCTATGTCGCCACGGCGCACACCGGCACGCAGAGCAAGGACATCTCGGTGTACGTCTTGCCCGAAAATTCCGAGATGTCGGCGATCACGCGGGGCGGGTGCACGCTTTCACGCATCACGGCGGATGTTCTGAAGATCGGAAAGGGGGAAACGCTCTCCTTTACGCTCGGGTCGTGCGATACCTCCTACTTCGTGGAGGATGTTGTGGAGACCTCCACCTGGAACGGCTTTTTCGCCGACGAAAATCATTTTTCGGAGGACTGCTACTATCAGGAGAACGTATGGGTGAAGACCGATCGTCCCGACGAAGTGCGGGACGCGCTGAACGAAGTCAACGGCGTGGGCACGGCGAAGACGATGGGGGACAGGCGGGCGGAGATCGAAAATCTCATCTCTTCCACCAACGCCATGAAGTACACGCTCATGGTGTTTGCCATTCTGCTCTCGGTGGTGGTGCTGTATAATCTCTCCCTGCTCAACGTCAAGGAGCGCACGCGGGACATGGCAACGTTGAAAGTCATCGGTTTTACGCACTTTCAGGTCAGTTTTGCGCTCATTGTGGAAATTTTGCTGCTCACACTCATCGGCACGGCGTGCGGAATGCTGCTCGGCTATCCGCTCATGTATCTCGTGATGAAACTCAACGAAATGGCGACAATGGCGTTCGTCTACGCGATCACGCCCATTTCCTACGTTCTCGCGGCGGCGGTGGCTTTGGGAACGGCGATCTTCATCAATCTGGTGTTCGGGCTCACCATTTCCCGCATCAGCATGACGGAATCGTTGAAGAGCGTGGAGTGAGTATTTCGCGGAAAATCTTGCTGCGCAATCTTTTCCGCGAGGAAACCCTCCTTTATGTCTTAACTTTCTCATCCTCTTGTTCGCGTTGTCGGACAAAAAGGCAAAAGTAATTGCCAAATTGAGGCGCCCACGGCGGAAGTGAATTCCGCCTAAGGCACGTAATTTTAAT
>CANQRP010000098.1 GCA_947626305.1 uncultured Clostridia bacterium
GCAGCCCATGCACGCGTTCGACCGCAAATTTTTACGCGGCGACAAGATCGTCGTCCGCTGCGCCGAAGAGGGGGAGAAGATCGTCACCCTCGACGAAAAGGAGTTTTCTCTGCACCCCGAGAATCTTCTCATCTGCGACGGAGAGCGCCCCGTGGCGCTCGCGGGCGTCATGGGTGGCTTAAATAGCGAGATCAAGCCAAACACGAAGGAGGTGTTCCTCGAAGCGGCGAGCTTTGCGCGCGACAGCGTGCGGAAAACTTCCCGTGCGCTCGGGCAGAGGAGCGATTCCTCCGCTCGCTTTGAAAAGGGAGTCGATCCGCTCTTTACACCCAAGGTGGGAATGGCGCGCGCCCTCACGCTCATGCAGGTCCTCGGTTGCGGCACGCCCACCGAATATCTTACGGAGGTGCGCTCCGTTCCCAAAGCGGAAAAGGTCATCCGCACCTCTTACGCCGCCATCGACAGGGTGCTCGGCATCCACGTTCCCAAGGAGGAAGTGAATGGCATTTTGGGGCGGCTCGGTTTCTTGATCGACGATCGCGGAGAGGAATTTTCCGCCGACGTACCCCCTTGGCGAGAGGACGTGGACGGCTATCCCGACCTCGCCGAAGAGGTCATCCGCATGTACGGGTACGAGCATATCACGCCCACCTTCCTCGAAAACGCCACGGTGACGCACGGCGGGAGAACGCCCGCGCAGGAACAGGAGCGCAAAACAAAGCGCACGCTCGAAAAAGAGGGCTTCTTCGAGGCGTGCAACTATTCCTTCTATTCCCCCAAGGACTTCGACCTCTTCCGCCTTCCCGCGGACGCGCCCGAGCGGAGAGCGATCAAAATTTTGAATCCGATCGGCGAGGACTTGTCGGTCATGCGCACGCTGCTCATGCCCTCCATGTTGCAGAACGCGGTGCGCAATATGCGCCGCGGCAATTACGAGGGGAGGCTCTTCGAGCTCGCAAATGTGTACCTGTGTGAAGAATTGCCCCTCAAAACGCTGCCCGAGGAGCGCAAACACCTCGTGCTCGGGACGTGGGGAGAGGGGGACTTCTTCGACCTCAAAGGCGCCGTGGAGGCGCTTGCGGAGGCATTCGACCTTCGGCTGACCTTTGAAAGAGGGGAGCGTCCCTATCTGCACCCGGGCGTAACGGCAACCGTAAAATCGGGAGAAAGAGAGGTGGGGGTGTTGGGCGAACTGCATCCCGAGATCGCCGCGGCGCTCGCCCTCGAAAGAAAGGTGTATCTGTGCGAACTCGACTACGCCGCGCTCTCCCGGAAATTCGCCGCCGACATCTCCTATCACGACTTGCCCAAATTCGAGAGCGTGCAGCGCGACCTCGCGGTCGTGGTGGAGGAAAAAGTCACCTGTGCCGAGGCGGAAGCGTGCATCCTTCACGCCTGCAAGGCGGTGAAAAAGGCGGAGCTGTTCGATGTCTACCGCGGCAAGCAGCTCGGGCAGAACAAAAAGAGCATGGCGTTCCGCCTCACCTTCGCGCCGGACGCAAAGGCGGAAAAAGGGCTCACGCCCGAGGCGGTAGACGGTTTCTTCAACAAGATCGTCGGCAATTTGAAGCACAATTTGGGCGCCGAATTGCGGTAAAGAGGGAATTGAGAAAGTTCCCCTCGACAGCCGAGGGACGGAAGGGGTGCCTTTTCATCGGAATGACACCCCCTCAGTCTCGCTAACGCGCGACAGCTCCCCCTCAAGGGGCAGCCGAGATCCTATCGCGCGGTTTTCTTTGCAGACAACAAAAGCCGCCCGCGGACGACAGTCCGCGGGCGGCATCTCTCTGCCTTCAAACCGCTGTGGCGAGTTTTTTCTTCTTTTTGAGCTGCGCTTCGAGCTCCGTGCACGCCTCCTGCAATTCCACGGGAGTCTCGCTTACGTCCACGCCGTCCAAAATATCCTGCAATTTATACTCTTTGTTGAGGTACTTTATGGTTTGATAGCCGATCACGGTCGTGAGCGTCCCGTTCACGAGCCCCTGCACCGAGCTGTCCACAAGGGTCGCGATGGCGGAGCCGAGAATGGGGATGTCCCGCACCGCTTCGCCCATCGTCTTCACGACCGTGTTGCCCACGTTCATGCTGCCGAGCCCGTAGGCGGCGAGGGAATTGGTGAGCACGCTCCCGAATATTTTGAGGAGCTTTGCGTCGGACGGACGGAAACCGTAGAGGAAGATGAGATCTTTGATGAGCTGCAAATTGACGACGACGATGAGCGCCACGTCCACATGCGCCGCCTGCGACACCATGGAATAGGTGGCGCTCTTCAGGGAACAGCGGAAAATGAGGTCCTTTGCGGACTTCTTCACCGAACCTTCGTAAAGGGCGGTGAGGTGTTTCTTGATCCCCTCTTCGTCCCCCGCTTTGGAGGCGATGGCGAGCTTGCCCACGATCTGCGAATCGTACCAGCCCACGCCCTCCACCTTTGCCGTGAGGTCGATGATCTTCTCGGCGATGTCGTGGCGGAGTTTTTTGTTGTGCCGCTGCGCCTCGCGCGCCGTAAAGCCGTTGACGTTGGTGATGAAATAGTCCGACTTCATCACCTTGCACAGCGGAACGACGAACACGAACAGATAGAGAAGAAGGCATCCGCCCGCCACGCCGTAGCCGGCGTATTCGTTGATCTTATACACGTCGAGGGAAATGAGCGCCAGCACGGCGAACAAAAATACGCCGACGATCGCGGCGAGCAAGCGGAGAAAGAACTTCGCGCCGCGTACGCTCTGCCGGCGGGTGTATTTCTGCTCGTACTCGTAAATGGTGAGCTTGCCGTCCGTCTGTACGTTCTCGCCCGCTTTTTTTTCGTATACGGTGAGTTTTTCGGTCTTCTTGTTCATTGCGGACCTCCTATCAAAAGCATACAACAAAATTTGCGTTTTGTAAAGCGGAATTTGCGGATTTCCGTCCGGAAGAAAAAGACAGCCGCCCCCGAACGCGCGTTCGGGGGCGGCGGAGGATCCGCTCAGTCGAGAGTCAAACCGAACATCGCGTCGAGCAGGAAGGTGCACTGCTCCTCGCTCGAAAAGGTCTTGCTCTCCTTTTCGAAATCGTTGTACGATTGCAGATTGTGCCCCATGTTGGTGTAGAGCATGTTGTAATTGTTGTTCGCCCATGCAATGGGGTAATGCCCGTCGTGCCAGATTTCGTTGGGCTTATGCGGGTTGTCCCCCGCGGGGTCTTCCTGCGTGGGGTTGAGGGTCAGAAGCACCGTGATGTCGGGGTTTTGGAAGAGGTCGTACTCCCAGCCGTACCATTCGCAGGGGGCGGAGAGGAACACGTCGGGCAAGGTCGCGGTGGCGGGGTGCTCGTGCGTCTCCACGGTGAGCGGTTCCGAAGTGGGGTTCCACGTATTGTTCTTGTAGTTGCCGCAGCCGAGGAACTCGTCCTGATACCACCGCCAATAGTCGCTTCCCTCCTTGTCCTTGTCCGCCTCGTCCACCATCGAGAACGCTGCGGAATGGAACCCGATCCACGCACCGCCTCCCTCCATGAACCGTTCAAACGCCTCCTGCTGCTCTTTCACGTGCGGGCGGTCGTTGAGGAAGAGCACGATGTCGTACTCCGCGAGGGTCTCGTCGTTGAGCGCGGAATAGTCGTTTCTCATAAAGTCGTAAGTAAAGCCGAGCTCCGCGCCCCTTGCCGGGAACCACTCGTTCGCCTCCCGCGCAAAGTCGGAGTGGGCGGTGTCTCCGCCCTCGGCAAACCCGAAGGAGAGCGCGCGGAATTCGGCGCACTCCTTGCACACGCCGCCCTCGTGCTCCTCGGGGTCGGTGCGGAAGTCGCAGGCGGGGTCGGAACATTCCTGCCAATGTTGCGTTTGGGTGCGGTGCCACAACAGGGTATGGCGGTGGGGCGCTTTGCACGCCGCCGGCAGCACGCAGAGCGCGAAGGATGCAAAGAAGGCGATCGTAAGTCTGAAAGCTCGTTGCATATCTATCTCCCGATATACCGTTTTGAAAAACCGTCTCCGAAATCGGAGACGGTTATACGTTTTTTAAGCCTGTTGCGCTTTGATGACCGCTTGTATCACGGTGTCCGGCGCCTGTTCATAGCGGACGAATTCCTGCGAGAATCTGCCCCGCCCCTGCGTCATGGAGCGCAGCGAGGTCGCATAGGTGAGGATCTCTCCCTCGGGTGCCTCCGCCGTGATCACCTGCAAGCCCTCCACGGTGTCCATCCCGATGATGCGTCCGCGGCGCTTGTTGAGGTCGCCCATGATGTCGCCGACGTACTGTTCGGGGACGGTGATCTTCATCGAGCAGACGGGTTCGAGGATGACGGGTCTCGCGCGGCGGATA
>CANQRP010000099.1 GCA_947626305.1 uncultured Clostridia bacterium
CCCTCATCTGCATGTTCTTCTATAAGCTGTCGGGCGCGAAACTTAAAGAGGTGCAGGCGGTAAACGCCGTGAGAAAAGCTGCCGTAGAGGGGGGCATGCCCATGGAAGAGGCGATGAAGACCTGGACGACGATCGATCAGGTCCCGGAGCGCTTTGTTGCACCCATGCACGTTACTGTCGACAAAAAGACGGGTCTTCCCAAAAAGGACAACTTTCTTGACAAGCTGTATCAAGCGATATTTACGCGGCGGGAGAAGGTTTCCGCGGAGGCTTCCTCGAATGTGAGGGAGATCCCCGAACAATATCTCCCGAAAGACGAGGGACAAGCATGAAAAAATTTTTTGAAGAAAACGTGCTGCTTCATTCCGCGACGGCGGAAAAATTCTATGCGCACATCAAAGATCTGCCGATCGTGGACTATCATTCCCACCTGCCCGACGGAGAGATCGCGGCAGATAAAAAGTTCGCGACCCTCACGGAACTTTGGTTGGGAAAGGATCACTATAAGTGGCGGGCGATGCGCCTTTGCGGCATTCCCGAGAAGTATATCACGGGCGATGCGAGCGACGAAGAAAAATTTTCGGCATTTGCCGCCGCAATGCCCAAACTCTGCGGCAATCCGCTCTATTATTGGGCACACTTCGAACTGAAAATGCTGTTCGGGATCGAAGAACCGCTCAACGAAAAAACCGCGCCGAAGATCTATCGCGCCGCGAACGAAAAGCTCAAATCGCTCTCCGTACGCACCCTATTAAGGCGGTTCAATGTGGAATACATCGCCACGACGGACGATCCCGTAAGCAGCCTCGAACATCACGGCAGATACGGCGATTTGAAACTTTGTCCCACATTCCGCCCCGATCGGGCGCTCAAACTCGACGGCACCTATCTTGCGCAACTTGCCGAAGCGTGCGGAAGAGAGATCTCTTCTCTTTCCGATTGGAAAGAAGCGCTCGAGGAACGCTTGCGCTATTTCGTCTCGAAAGGCTGTACCATTGCCGATATCAGCGTGGAGGAGATCCCGGAAAGCGACGTCTCCGAAGCGGAGGCGGAAGCGATTTTCGCATGCGGCGGGGAGAGGACCGCGGAGCAATCGCGCCGCTTCTTCTCCTACGGGATGCAATTTCTCGGCGGGCTCTTCGGCAAATACCGCATCGTCTGGCAGCTTCATATCGGCGCTTACCGCAACATCAACTCGGCTGCCTTCGTCTCACTGGGTGCGGACGCGGGCTACGATGTGATGCACGGTGCGATCGATACGGATCAGCTCGCGGCATTTTTGAACAAGCTCTATACCTCGGGAAACCTGCCGAAAATGATCTTGTACACTTTGAACGCGAACGCCGTTCCCGCGCTCTGCACCGTCGCATCCTGTTTCCCCGATGTGCGCATCGGCGCGGCGTGGTGGTTCAACGATACCTTAAAGGGCATCCGCGACCATTTAGAGACGCTTGCGGAATACTCCGTCCTCGGCACGTCGCTCGGCATGCTGACGGACAGCCGCTCTTTCTCGAGCTATTGCCGCTTCGATTTCTTCCGTAGGATCCTGTGCGATTTCGTCGCCGAAAAGACGGATGCGGGGGAATACGACGCGGAGAGCGCGGAGGAGCTGCTCCACGATATTTGCTATCGGAATCCGAAAACTTTTATGGATCTGTAAGGAGAAATCAATGAAATTGCCCTTTCAAATCGATTTGAAAAACATTGTGGCAGTCGTAACGGGCGCGGGCGGCGTGCTCATGAGCGAATTTGCAAAGGCGCTCGCGGCTTGCGGCGCAAAGGTAGCCCTGCTCGACATCAACTTCGAAGCCGCAAAGCAAATTGCCGACGGCATCGGCGACAACGCACTTGCGATAAAGTGCAACTGCTTGGACAAAGAAAGCATCAAGCAGGCAAAGGAGATCGTCAATGAAGAATTCGGCGCGGTCTCTCTGCTTGTTAACGGTGCGGGCGGGAACAATCCCAAGGCGACCTGCGACAACGAGACGATGACGCCGGACCTTCCCGAAGAGAAAAGATCGTTCTTCGATCTGGAAGAGAGCGGCTTCAAGTTCGTGTTCGACCTCAATCTTGTGTCGGCGTTCCTCACCACGCAGGTGTTTGCGGCGGATATGACTCACTCGGGCGGCAACATCATCAACATCTCTTCGATGAACGCCTTCCGCCCCCTCACCAAGATCCCCGCATACTCTGCTGCGAAAGCGGGCGTTTCCAACTTTACGCAGTGGCTTGCCGTTCACTTTGCCCCCTGCGGGATCCGCTGCAACGCGATCGCGCCCGGCTTCTTCGTCACCAACCAAAACAGGGCGCTTCTCTTCCGGGAGGATGGGACCCCCACGGAACGTACAAACAAAATCTTGAACGCGACGCCGCAAAAACGGTTTGGCGAGACGGATGACCTTATCGGGACGCTGCTGTGGCTTGCGAGCGATGAGGCGAGCGGATTCGTAACGGGGTCCGTGATCGCGGTAGACGGCGGCTTTGCCGCCTATTCCGGCGTGTGACCTGACGCGACTTTTGCCCGCGTGCCTGCCGTAAGCGGCGCGCCGCAACAATATCGGTTTCGGAGTTTTTGAATGAAAAAATATGCTATCATTGCACCCACCAGCATGGGGGTGCGCATCACGCCCGCGGACAGACAGCCCGTTGCTACTTCCGATCTCTTCCGCATGCAGGCGACAAGTGCGGAAAGCAACGTTCTGAGCATTTCCTCGGGGCTCGGGCTTCCCGTAAAAGCGCTTACCGCTTTTGTGGAGGGCAGTCCCATCGCGCAGTTCATCAAAGGGGACCTGCGCCGCCGCGGGATCGAGTTTGAGGGAAAGGAGGTCCCGCAGGGAGGTCCTTGGGGATACCGCCACCAATTCAATATTGCGGACAGCGGCTATGGGCTTCGCGCTCCCCGCGTCGCAAACGATCGCGCCGGGGAAGTCGGCAGAACACTGAATGCCGCCGATTTCGACCTCAACCGTATCTTCTTCGAGGAGGGTGCGGAATACCTGCATCTGAGCGGTCTTATTTGTGCGCTCTCGCCCGATACCGGCAGGTTCTGCCTCGAACTTGCGCGCACGGCAAAGCGCTCCGGCACGAAGATCTCTTTCGACCTGAATTATCGCGCTTCCTTCTGGAAGGGGCGGGAACACGAGCTTTCTGCCGTCTTTCGCGAAATCGCCTCACTTTCCGACGTTCTCATCGGCAATGAGGAAGATTTCCAACTGTGCCTCGGGGCGAGCGGTCCCGAGACGGGAGGAAAGGGGATCGGAGAAAAGATCGAAAGTTTCAAGGGGATGGTCGAAAAGCTCCGGGCGGAGTACCCGAATGCCGAAATGTTTGCAACGACTTTGAGAGAGGTCGTCTCCGCAAACGAACACCTGTGGGGCGCGATCGTGCTTGCAAACGGCAACTGGACGGTCATCGAGCCCCGTCCCATTCCCGTGCTCGACCGCATCGGCGGAGGCGACGGCTTTGTGGGCGGACTTCTCTACGGCTTGTGCAAGGGGTGGGACGCGGAAAAATGCGCGCAGTTCGGCTGGGCTTGCGGTGCATTCGTTGTTACGCTGTCCGACGACTTCGGACTTCCCGCCGACGAAAAACAAATTTGGGACATCCGGGCAGGCAATGCCCGCGTTCAGAGATAGGAGACAGAATGCTTGCGGATATCGGAATGATCGGGCTCGCCGTCATGGGGAGCAATCTTGTCAAAAATATGCTCGGGAAAGGCTACACGGTCGCCGTATACAACCGCGAACCGGAGATGACCGAGCACTTTATGCAGCAAAACCGAGGGGCGAAAGTGATCGCAACGTATTCCTATGCCGATCTCGTCAAAAGTATCGCCCGCCCGCGCAAGATCATGATGATGATCCGCGCAGGAGCCCCCGTGGATTCGGTGATCGAACAACTTTTGCCTCTTCTGAACGAAGGGGATATCGTGATCGACGGCGGCAACTCTCACTTCCCCGACACCATACGCCGCTGTGCGCTTTTGGAGAGCAGGGGGTTCCGCTATATCGGAATGGGCGTCTCGGGAGGAGAAGAGGGCGCCCTGAAAGGTCCCTCTCTTATGCCGGGAGGCACCGTTTCCGCATGGGAAGAAGTACGCCCCATCTTTCGCTCGATCTGCGCAAAAGCGGACGGAGAACCTTGCTGTGATTGGGTGGGGGAGAACGGCGCGGGACACTTTGTGAAAATGGTCCATAACGGCATCGAATACGGCGACATGCAGCTCATTTGCGAGAGCTATCACCTTTTGCGCGACCTCTTCGGCTATTCCGACGACGAGATGAGTGCGA
>CANQRP010000100.1 GCA_947626305.1 uncultured Clostridia bacterium
AACAGTTATCAACTGTTGGCAGAATGCAATGCTCCACCCTAAAAAGGGGTAGGCTCAGACTCGACTTCGGTGGCATGGCATAGCCATGACGAGTGGGGGTGGGCTCGTAGCAAAGAATTGACTCAAACAGGAGTTTTTATGCGTATGCGGAAAAAGCGGCATTTGGAGCCGCGGATGGAACAATGTAAAGCGCTGCTCGCCGCTCGCGGGCGTCCCTGCCTCAACCTCAAGGAGGCGGCGGAGAATTTTCGCGCCCTTTTGGACTATTCCACCCTTTTCGGCAACGAAAATCCCGTGGAACTCGAGGTCGGCTGCGGCAACGGCGGGTTCATCTTTGAACTTTCCCGCCGCAACCCCGATACGAATTTTCTCGCCGTGGAAGTCTGTTCCAACGTCATTCTTACCGCAATGGAGCATTGCCTCAAAGAGGGAATTTCCAACGTGCGCTTTCTCAACATCCCCGCCGAGATCCTGCCCTGCTACATTCCGGACGGCAGTGTGGAAAAAATTTATCTCAACTTTTCCACCCCGCTTCCCGAGACGAGCCGTGAAAAGCAGCGGCTCACGTCCTCCCGCTTTTTGCCCATCTATCGCGCCATGCTCAAAGAGGGGGGCAAGATCGTGCAAAAGACGGACAGCGAGGAATTTTTCGACTACTCCCTCTCGAAATTCCGCGAACACGGGTTCGAGGTGGGGGAGGTGACGCGGGACCTTCACCGCAGCGAATATGCAACGGAGAACATCGTCACCGAGTACGAAAAGAACTTTTCGGAGAAGGGCATGCCCATCTTTCGCGCCGTCGCGGTGAAAGTCAAATAATATTATTTCGGGGTTGACAATGCGGAAAAATTCGATTATAATCAAGCACAAGGAGGGATGCCGTGTGGTATGAAATTCTCTTTCGGGTATTGAGCATCGTCAATTATGCGGTCATCATTTTGATCGCGCTTCCCGTTGTCTTGCAGGTACTCTATATCTTGTTGGCGTTTCTGCCCAAAAAGAAGTTTCCGAAGAGCGACAAAAAGGGGCGGATCGCCTATCTCATTCCCGCGCACAACGAGGCGGATGTGATCGGAGCGGCGGTACGCGACCTCATCGCGAGCCAAAATTATCCGTGCGAGCGGTTCGATGTGTACGTCGTGGCGCATAATTGTACCGACGATACCGCCGAAGAAGCGCGCAAAGCGGGGGCGATCGTCCTCACGCTCGACGACCCGGATCCCGCCCATCGTATGGCGCTCTATCCCCTGAAGTACGGCGTCGACCGAATTATCGGCAAAACGGAGGACTCTTACGATTTTATCGTCCACCTCGATGCCGACAATCATATCAACGCCGAATTTTCTTCCCTCATGAATGACGCCTACCAAGCGGGCGTGGACTTTGCCCGCCCCTATGAGGGGGCGCTCAACGCAACGAAAAATTTTTACACCAAAGCGAGCGCGATGCTCTATTGCTTTGATTCCCGCTACGGTTCCCGCGTGCGCGAACGGCTGCACCTTGCGGCGCACGTCAACGGGAGCGGCGCAATGATGAGCGTGAAGATGCTCAAAAAGACGGGTGGCTACGACAGCAAGACCGTCTGCGACGACGCGGAATTCAACTTGAACCGCATGTACGACGGCTACCGCGGCAGATTTGTGGAGGACGCAGTCGTCTATGAGGACATGCCCGCCTCGTTTCACGATACGCTCGTCCGCAACCGCCGTATGGGAAGCGGTGTTCTGGACCTCTTCAAAAAGAATGCCTTTCCCATGCT
Organism: uncultured Clostridia bacterium; assembly: GCA_947626305.1. GTDB lineage: Bacteria > Bacillota > Clostridia > Christensenellales > Borkfalkiaceae > Gallimonas. The sequence continues at coordinate 1,760 of CANQRP010000100.1, forward strand.
CGGGGCGTTCTTCCGCACGGGGAATTTCTCCTTTGTGGAGGTGTTCCTCCTCTACATGCTCAACATGCTCAACATCCTGATCGCCGTTTGGGTGCCGCTCTATTATCTTTATCATTTTCTCTTCTGCGGATTTGCCGCATACGGCGGTCTTACGCTTACCCTCTATCCGGCGGAGTACTATTCGTCGATGATTTGGGTTACGCTCATTGTTGCCGCCTGTATCCTCGTGGGGCTGTTTTTGCTCTTCGGTTATGTACAGGCGTTGGGACTCGTCCTCTCCGACTATAAAAAGTTGGGTGCGAAAAACCGCCGACAACTTCTCTCCACGGTATTTTTGTTCCCGCTTTTTCTCATCTTATATGCAATAACGTTACTTGCGGGAGCGATGTCCAAACCCAAGACGTGGGGCAAACTCAACCGCACCCAACAGAAGTGAGCAAACATGGAAGAACTTGCACTCAAAATCGAAAACCTGTATAAGTCCTACGGGAACGTAAAGGCGGTGAACGGCATTTCCTTCACGGTGAAGAAGGGGTCGCTGTTCGCCTTTCTCGGCATCAACGGCGCGGGAAAGAGTACCACCATCAACATGATCTGCTCCATTCTCAAAAAGGACGGCGGCAAGATCTATGTGGGCGGCTACGACCTCGACGAAGAGCCCTTTATGATCAAGCGGGAACTCGGGGTCGTGTTCCAGACGAGCGTGCTCGACAGGGAACTCACCGTCAGGCAGAATCTCGAAATCCGCACCTCCTTCTACTCCCTTCCCAAGGGAGAAGCGGAAAAGAACATCCGCGAGATCGTGGACCTTTTGGAACTCTCGCCCATTTTGGACCGCCCCGTGAAACATCTCTCCGGCGGACAGATGCGGCGGGTGGACATCGCCCGCGCCATGGTGCACCGCCCGCGGCTGCTCATTTTGGACGAGCCGACGACGGGACTCGATCCCAAGACCCGCCTCTCGGTGTGGTCGCTCATCGACCACATCCGCAGCGAGACGGGCATGACCGTCTTCCTCACCACCCACTATCTCGAAGAGGCGGACAAGGCGACGGACGTCGTGATCATGGACAAGGGGAGCATCATCGCCCACGGCACCCCCAACGAGCTCAAAAACACCTATTCGAACGACAAACTTCTCTGCTACCGCGAAAAAAGCGAGGCGTTCGAACGCACGCTTCGGGCAGAGAACACGACCTTCTCCTACGATGAAGAGCGGGGGGCGTATGAGATCGTCATCGAGAACACGGCGGAGGCAAAGCGGCTGCTTGCCCGCTACGACGGATCCTTCCCCGACGTGGAGATCTTAAAGGGCAATATGGACGATGTGTTTTTGAACGTCACGGGCAGAAATATGCAGCTGTCGGGAGGGGAAGAGGCATGAAAACGCGCTACTTGCACATCTTCTTCCAACTTACGAAGCGGCACCTCATGGTGTTCTTCAAGAACAAGGTGCGCCTCATGTATACGCTGCTTGTGCCCGTCATCATCTTCGCGGTGTATCTGCTCTTTTTGCGCGGGCTGGAACTCTCCATGGTCCAAAACATTCTGAGCGACCCCGCGCTCGGGCTCGACGCCGCCGTGATCGCGAATGCGCAGTTGCACAAATATATCGAAACGCTGGTGGACAGTTGGATGCTCTCGGGCATCATCGGGCTCTCCACCATCACCGTGGCGTTGCAGACGAATACCGTCATCGTGGAGGACAAGCAGAACGGCGTCAACCGCGATTTCGCCTCCTCGCCCATCCACCGCAACGTTCTCATCGCAAGTTACTTTCTGTATAATTTCATCGTATCCGCCCTCATCTGTCTGGCGTTTTATCTCATCTGCCTCATCTATCTCGCGGCGATGGGGGAATTTGTGATCTCGTTCGGCGAGGTGCTCCTGTCGCTCATCGTCATGTTCTTTGCGACCGTCGCCTCCACGCTCATGACCGTGTTTATTTGCTCTTTTGTCAAGACGGAGGGCACCATGATGAGCATCGTCGCCATTTTTTCGACGGCGGTGGGATTTTTGATCGGCGCATATATGCCCCTCGGCATGATGCCCGATTGGGTGCAGGGCATCTGCGGGTTTATCCCCGGGACCTATGCCTGCTCCCTGTTGCGCTACTCCTTTATGAAGACCCCGCTTGCGGAACTCACGGCATATGCGCAAGGACTGAACATTCCGGCGGGAGCGCTCGGAAGCATGCTCTCCCAACTTTCGGGCACATTTGGCTACGACATCAGCTTTTTCGGGGTGCCCGTCTCGCCGCAATTCCAGGCGCTCGCGCTCACCGTTTATATCGTGCTGTTCCTCGCGCTCAACATCGGCGTGGGCAAGAAGGTCGCCGAAGTGCTCGGCATCGGCAAGAAGAAGAAAAAGTAACGCCCGAAAAAACAGCGCGCCCGCGCGGCTTACTCAGCCGCGCGGGCGCGCTTTTACGGGATCGGGTTTCGGTCGATGAGGGGGGAAGCGCTAAAACAGCGCCTTGATCATCTGCGAGACGTAGGAGACGGGCACG
>CANQRP010000101.1 GCA_947626305.1 uncultured Clostridia bacterium
ATTTGGTACTCCCGACGGGAATCGAACCCATAATTAGCCCTTAGGAGGGGCTTGTTATATCCATTTAACTACGGAAGTGTACTATGAAATTCATTTGGGGAACCCGCAAAAAGACGAAGTATTTTTGTGGGGAGAGGAGACGCAACAAAGCGACCCTGCTCTTTTTGCGGAGCAAGAAGAGCTCAGAGCGCAGTTTGCGTCGACGAAGGAGGATTTTGTTATATCCCTTTCACTACGGAAGTGGACGATCGATTTCGCGGTTTCATTGTACCGCATCCGACGAAAAGAATCAAGCGTTTTCGGTTTGCGGCGCGCGAATTGCCGAAAAAATTTTTGTCCGCGCCCGTTGCGGGGTCCCCCACCGAGCGTCCCCCCTTCCCGCTTCCCTCTTCCGCCCAAAGCGCCTTCGAAAAAATTTTCGAAAAACGCTTGACAAAGCGTCCGAAACCGAATCATAATAAAAACACCTCACAAGCGGCTCGACCGAAAGTGCACCGAACGTTTGGGGCACCATGCCGCACGGCGAGAGTAAGATCGGATAAGGAGAAGAAAGATGGAAAAGATCACACAGGACGCGGGAAGAAAATCGCTCGGGGAGTTCGCTCCCGACTTTGCGCACTACAACGACGACGTTCTCTTCGGCGAGAATTGGAACAACCCCGACATCGACCACAAGACGCGCTGTCTCATCACGGTCGTTGCGCTGATGGCGTCGGGCATTACCGACAGCTCCCTCAAATATCACTTGGAGAACGCCAAAAAAGCGGGCGTGACGAGAAGGGAGATCGTCGCCGCCGTCACCCATGTCGGCTTCTATGCGGGCTGGCCCAAGGCGTGGGCGGTATTCAACATGGCAAAGGAGATCTGGGCGGAGGAAACCGTCGATACCGCCATGGCGGCGCACGAGAACTCGATGATCTTCCCGATCGGCGCACCCAACGACGGCTTCAAGCAATATTTCAGCGGAAGGAGCTACCTTGCGCCCGTTTCCAAGGAGCAGGTCGGCATTTTCAACGTCACCTTCGAGCCCGGTTGCCGCAACAATTGGCATATCCACCATGCGACGAAGGGCGGCGGACAGATTCTCATCTGTGTTGCGGGCAGAGGCTATTATCGGGAACGGGGCAAAGAAGCGGTGGAGATGAAGCCGGGCGACTGCATCAACATTCCCGCGGGCGTGAAGCATTGGCACGGCGCTGCAAAGGACAGTTGGTTTTCTCACCTCGCGATCGAAGTCCCGGGCGAAAATTCTTCCAACGAATGGTTGGAGCCCGTCGCCGAGGAATCCTACAACGCCCTGCCGTGACCTTCCGCCGCACAAAAGCAGACGGGCGGGATCCCCTATGGCTCGAAAAAACGGTTGCACTTGCATGCAACCGTTTTTTTTACGAAATGCTTCTCCCGTGAAACAAGCGCGCAAATGCCGCTTTGCGCTGTGAGCGTATTATGCTTCGGGCGCCTGCATCAATCCCGCGGCGACGAGATTTTGAAGAAGTTGGTTGTAACTCGTGACGATCTCCGCCGCCTGCGCACCTGCGTCGAGCGTGGGAACGTTGGCGATGGGCGTAAGCACCGCATCCGCGCCCGTGGGACCGACTTCCCCTTGGGGACCCGTAGGACCGACCTCCCCTTGGGGACCCGTAGGACCGGTGGGACCGATCTCGCCTTGGGGACCCGTAGGACCGGTGGGACCGATCTCGCCTTGGGGACCCGTAGGACCCGTGGGACCGACTTCTCCTTGGGGACCGGTAGGACCGATTTCACCCGTGGGACCGACCTCCCCTTGGGGACCCGTGGGACCGATTTCGCCTTGGGGACCCGTAGGACCTGTGGGACCTGTAGGACCGGTGGGACCGGTGGGACCGGTGGGACCCGTGGGACCCGTGGGACCGGTGATGCCCGTGCCCGAACCCGTGACGGCATACTGTCTTACGCTGAACGAGGGAACATAAAAAGAATTCCCTGCGCCGCAGGGACAGCCGCAGCCGCAATTACAACCGCAATTGCACTGCAAGAGCACGAGAAAACGTTCTTTGAACAACATGGTTGATTCCTCCTTTGACCGCTCTGTTCTTCGAACAAAACGTCCTGTTATCATCATATCCTGTGAGAGGAAAAGAGGTGACAGATGAAACTATCTCTCTGCATGATCGTAAAGGACGAGGAGGAGGTGCTTGAACGGTGTTTGGAAAGTGCGGCGCCGCTCGTGGACGAGATCGTGATCGCAGACACGGGTTCCGCGGACGGAACGCGGCAGATCGCGCAAAACTATACCCGACATGTCCTTTCCTTTGACTGGAACGACGACTTTGCCGCCGCCCGCAATTTTGCCTTTGCCGCGGGCACGGGGGACTATCTCATGTGGCTGGACGCGGACGACGTGATCCCGAAGGAGAGCGCCACCCTCTTTCCCGCGCTGCGGCGGATGCTCGAGAGCGAACAGCCGGATATGGTGATGTGCCCCTACGACGTGGGAACGGGGAGCGGAGGCATTCCCGCCTTTACCTATCTTCGCGAACGGCTGTTGCGGCGGGAGGCGCACTTTCTCTGGCAGGGGCGGGTGCACGAGTGCATTGCCCCGCGGGGAAAGACGGTAAAGAGCGACTTCCGCGTTCTGCACCTCGGCAGCAACAAAGAACGGGGGATGCGGAATTTACGCATCTTTCAAAAGTGGGCAAGGGAGGAGCGGCTCGGCGGACGGGAGCTGTGCTATTACGGCAAGGAGCTGAATGCCCACGGACTGTACCTCGAGGCGGCGGCGGTACTGCGGGAGGCGCTTCGCCGCGACGGGTGGTACGGGAACAAGATCGAAGCGTGCAAGGCGCTTTCCGCGGCATATGCGGCGCTGGGCGAACGCGACAAAGCCTATTTTGCGCTCCTCGGCAGTTTTCGCTACGGCGAACCGCGGGCGAAGGTCTGCTGCATGCTCGGGAGGCTCTTTCGGGAGGACAAACGGTGGAAGGAGGCGATCGCCTGGTATGAGGGCGCACTGCTCTGCCGCGACCATACCGCGGAGGGAGACCTCGAAGAGCCCGCCTGCCGCTCCCTCGTCCCCTATCTGGAACTCGTATGCTGTTTTTACGCCCTCGGGGACATGGAACAGGCGAAGTTTTTCCACAAAAAAACGGAAGAGCTCGCACCGGAGCACCCTTCCGTTCTCTATAACCGCAAGTTTTTCGGGGAGGCGGACGATTAACGCAACATGCGGGAGAGCGCCTCGCCGAAGGTCGTCGCCACGTCCGCCGAGCGGGGCACGCCCGCGGGAATGCCGTGCGGAGCAAAGAGCACAAACTCCACCCCCATGACCTCCGCGCACCTGCCATCCGACGTGAGACTGTCGCCGAGGTAGACGGCATTTTCGGGACGGTAGCCTTCGATGTGTGCCGCAACATACTCCGCAAACGCCGCGGAGGGCTTGTCCGCCCCCACTTCCTCGGAGATGAACACGCCGTCGAAATAGGGCGCAAAGCCCGCAAGTTCGATGTGCCGCCGCTGAATTTTTCTGCCGCCGTTCGTGCAGATGTACACCCGTCCCACATGTTTCAGGGTCCCGAGAAAGGCGTGCACGCCCTCGAAGGGAAAACAGCACTCCTCCATTCGGGTAAAATAGACGGCGGAGACGGAAGCGGCGTCGGCGGAAATGCCGAACTCCGCAAAAAGGTCGGCAAAGCGCTTTATTTTGAGCGCTTCGCGTTCGATCTCTCCCCGCTCGAGCGCCTTCCAGAGCGCGTCGTTGATGACGTGATAGCGCGCAAGGAGCCGCTCGTCCGTCCCGATACCGAAGGAGGAGAGGGTCGTAAACAGCGCCTCCCGTTCCGCCTTGGGAAAATCGAGCAGCGTGTCGTCCATGTCGAGCAAAAAGATGTTTTTCATAAGCAGTTGAGCGCCGCCGCGCGTTTTTCTCCCGATCGTCGCCCTGCCTCGCCCGCACCGTCATACCGAGGCGCAGTCCGCGAAGACATCTTGTTGCGTAAAAGCGTCATGCTGCCCCGCGCGCTGTTTTGATTCTCTAAGCGCGGCACGAGCACGCAGTGCGAAGTTACACGGGGTTCTACCCGTGTGAGACGGCTCCCGCGGAGCGGGTGGTGGGGGTTGTTTCTCAAATTACGTGCCTTAGGCGGAATTCACTTCCGCCGTGGGCGACACAATTTGGCAAAACCTTTTGCCTTTTTGTTTTT
>CANQRP010000102.1 GCA_947626305.1 uncultured Clostridia bacterium
CACCGCGCTGCTGAACAGTATTGCGCCACTCCACCCTACCCTTCCCCCGCACAGCGGGGGAAGGCAAGAAAAGATGTTCCCAAAATCACTTGCGCGTTGGAAAATCACACTTTTCCATAAGCGCACAACATTTGCCGTATACTTACGGCTTGTTGTAAGACAACGCGAATAAGAGGATAACTAAGTTAAGGCGCTAACGCAAGTTTCCTCGCACGATTGTTTTCCGATGTGAGATTTCTCGACTCCGCGCTTCGCGCTCCGCTCGAAATGACAATTAGAGCTGCGCATAGCACAAGGAAAACAATCGCGCGAAATGCGAAATACTCAGTTCCTCGACGTATAATTCGGCGCTTCTTTGCTGATGGAGATGTCGTGCGGGTGGCTCTCCAAAAGCCCCGCATTGGTGATGCGGATAAACTCGGAATGCGTGCGCAACTCCTCGATGTTGTGCTTGCCACAGTACCCCATGCCCGAGCGCAAACCGCCCTTGAGCTGATAGACGATCTCCGACACGCTTCCGCGATAGGGAACTCTCCCCTCCACGCCCTCGGGCACAAACTTCTTCGTGTCCCGCGCGTCCTCCTGAAAATAACGGTCCTTGGAGCCAGCCGCCATTGCGGAAAGCGACCCCATGCCGCGATATACTTTGAAACTTCTGCCCTGATAGAGTTCGATCTCTCCGGGGCTCTCCGCCGTTCCCGCAAGGAGCGACCCGATCATCACCGCACTCGAACCTGCCGCAAGCGCCTTGACGATGTCGCCCGAGTACTTGATGCCGCCGTCCGCGATGACGCGTTTGCCGAACTTGTCCGCTTCCTCCGCGCAGTCCATGACCGCCGTCAGCTGCGGCACGCCGATGCCCGCCACCACCCGCGTGGTGCAGATGGAACCGGGACCGATGCCCACTTTTACCACATCCGCCCCGGCGTCGATGAGCGCTCTCGTCGCCGCCGCCGTTGCCACATTGCCCGCGATGAGGGTAAGCGAGGGATATTTCGCCTTGATCTCGGCGACCTTTTGCAGCACCATTGCGGAGTGCCCGTGCGCCGTATCCAGAGCGATGACGTCCACCTTGGCATCCACGAGCGCCGCCACCCGTTCCATGGTGTTCGCCGCGGTCCCCACCGCTGCGCCGACAAGCAGTCTTCCGTTCCTGTCGCGTGCGGAATTGGGATATTGGATGCTCTTTTCGATGTCTTTGATCGTGATGAGCCCTTTGAGGAAACCCTCTTTATCCACGATGGGCAGCTTTTCGATGCGGTGCCTGCCGAGGATCTTCTGCGCCTCTTCGAGGGAAGTGCCCACGGGCGCGGTGACGAGCCCCTCCTTCGTCATCACGTTGGCGATGGGCTGGTCGTAATTCGTTTCGAAGCGGAGGTCGCGGTTGGTCAAAATGCCCACGAGCTTTCCGTTCTCCGTAATGGGCACGCCGCTGATGCGGTAGCGCTCCATGAGCGCCACGGCGTCCCGCACGAGATTCCGGGGTTCGAGGAAGAAGGGGTCGGTGATCACGCCGTGTTCGCTGCGCTTTACCCTGTCCACTTCCTTCGCCTGCTCCTCGATGGACATGTTCTTGTGGATAATGCCCATGCCCCCCTCCCGCGCCATGGCGATGGCGAGGCGGTTCTCCGTCACCGTGTCCATTGCCGCGGAGATGATGGGAAGATTCAGGCAGAGGTCCTCCGTGAGCTTGGTATGAAGATCTACCTGCGCGGGAAGGACGTCGGACGCCTGGGGGATGAGAAGCACATCGTCGAACGTCAGCCCCTCCTTGATGATTTTACTGCTCATTGACCGCTTCCTCCAAGAAATTGATGAAATTTTGATAGTGGGTGTTGTTCAGAATGAACTTGGTCTCGTTCGATACGCGGGTGAGGAGCAGGGTGCAGAACTCGCCGTTTTCATCGTCGATCGCCTCGATGGCAAGGGACATGAGCGGGCTCTCGGGGAGCATCTCTCTGCCCGTCTCCTCGATGGCGAAGGAGCAGACGGCGTCCTTTTCGTCCTCGGTAAGCGCAAGGTGATACTTCACGACGGCGGCTCTTCCGCACAGATAGGAGCGATAGTTGCGCTCGGGCACTCCGGCGGGAAGGGAGACCTTGTTCTGCTCCTCGCAGAATTCGGCAAACGCCAGCCGCTGTTCGCTGCCCGCTTTGCCGTAGAGCTCCTCGAAGCGGTCTTCCGCGGTGGAATAGTTGTTTTTATTCGCCGCGAGTTCGAACGCATGGGCGAGATATTCGAGCTTGTTGGAATTCTGATACTCCTGGTAAGCATAATCCCCGCTGATCGTCTCGAGCCCGATGGATTCGCAGAAGCGCATCATCGTCGCGGGCGCGCAAAAAGACATGATCCCGAAGACGGAGACCGCCAGGATCAGGATGACGCCGACCGTGACCAATGCAGTTTTCAAAATGAGTTTCTTCATTCGATGGATATCCGTATTTTTAGATATTATATTCGATTTTATCATAAACGGGCAAAAAAAGCAACCGAAAAGACATAAAAATCTTTTTCTTTTTATATCCATAGACCATGAAAAAGTGTTTCCTTGCCTTTTTGAGTCTCTTTTTGCTCCTTCCCGCCCTGTCGGCGTGCGGAAAATACGACTATTCCGCCCACATCTCCGACGAGAGAAGCGACCTGTTCCTCGCCGAGACGGAGGACTACACCCTCACCGTCGCGTGCGTCTCCCGCGAACATCCCTTCCTTCTGGACGGCATTGCGGCGCCGCGGACCGACCTCTTGGAGGCGGTGCTGACCGAAAAGACCCCCTCGGGCGCGGAATTCGAGCTGTACTTCCTCGAAGACGTTCCGCGGGGAGGCGACATGTCCTTCCGCAGCACCACGGGGGATTGGTTCTATTCCCGCACCGCCGAACGCTTTCCCGAGGGGTCCGTCTCCGTGAAAGTGGTGAAGGACGGCGTGGCGGAGGAGCTGCTCGCAACGGGGGTCAAGACCGAACACACACTCTCCTCGCGGGAGGCGCTCGCCCGCGCCGTGGAGGCGGAACGGGAGAAGATCGGCGGGATGACCGTCGGCGGCAAGTTCTGCGGGGAATTTCACGTCCGCCTGCTCCGAAGGGACAAAAATTATTGGTATGTGGGCATCGTGGACGGGGGCGGCGGCATTCTCGCCCTTCTCCTCGACAGCGAGACGGGAGAAGTTCTCGCCCGCAGGCAGCGGACATAGCGGGCGCACGGGGCGCAATGTGAAAACCGCATGAAGAATCGGGGCAGAAGGTTGACAGCGCCGCCGAAAAGGGCTATACTGAGGGGGAGAACATCACAGGAGGTCCCCCATGCGCGGCAGGCTGCGCCTTACGGCACGTATCTTTCTCGGCATCGGCGCCGCTCTCTTCGCCCTCATTCTGTTTGCCGTGTTCTTTTTCGCGGTCGCGGAGAGCGTGGTGGACGAATCCGCCTACCATCCTCCCCTCCGCCCGAAGACGGACATCACCGAACTCATCGGCAAGGCGGAGTGGACGGAGGAAGATATCGACATCCTCTATCACCAAACGGGGCTGAAACGTCCCGCGCTCGAAGCGCTGAAAGAGGAGCCCGAGCGCATCCTTCTCTACCAGGAAGCGCTCTACCGCGACTATGTGATCGGGCACGAGCAGGTGGCGTTCACCACCCCGCGCGATATCCTCGTGGGCTACCGCACGGAGGAAGGGGCGGAGCCGAAATTCTCTCTTGTCCCCTTCGCCCCGCTCGAAGACGGCGATGTGATCGTGACCTCCGCCTGCCATACCTTCGGTTGGCGGAACGGACATGCGGCGATCGTGATCAACGCGGAGAGCGGCACGGTGCTCGAATGCGTGGGACCGGGGTTGAAGAGTTCCCGCGGGTCGGCGAGCTGGTTCCAATACTCTTCCAACTTTATGGTGCTGCGCTTGAAGGACAAGACGGCGGAGGAGCGCCGCGAGATCGCGGTGTACGCGGGGACCCGGTTGCACGGCATCGACTACTCCATCCTCACCGGATTTTTCGGTTCGCCCAAGGACCAGGGCGATACGCCGAAGACGAGCCACTGCTCCCACCTCGTCTGGCAGGCGTTCAAGCACTTCGGCTACGACATCGACCCCGACGGCGGACCCGTCTGCACCACCCGCGACATCG
>CANQRP010000103.1 GCA_947626305.1 uncultured Clostridia bacterium
AAAAGGCGTGGCTTCACGCCACGCCTAATTCTCTTTGAGCGGCGACTTACCTAAATTCCCTATGGGAACTACGGTAACCCGTACGGCTCTTTTTTACGGTGGCGGGGCTTTCGGTCGGCGGACTTAAAAGTGCGTTCGTTTGCAGCGATTTTTTCACACTTTTTTTGTGCGCCGAAAGAAAAGTGCGAAACACTTGACATTGTTCCGAGGATATAGTAAAATGGTATTTGGTAAAAATCGGAATTTTTTTCCGAAAGAGGTATCCATGGAACAAATTCAATTGTTACGGGAGAGAAAGACGGCGCTTTTGAACGCGAGCGAGGCGGTGCGCAAGCAGATCGCGCAGATCGTCGACGAAGAGAGCTTTGTGGAGCTCTCCGCGTTCAGTTTTTCGGAGAGCGAGTTCGGAAGTTCTCCCGCAGGAGAGGGGGTCGTCACCGGCTTTTGCACGGTGGGCGGCTACCCCTTTTATCTTGTCGCGCAGAATTTTGCGCAGGACTTCGGCGGGCTCACCAAGGCGCAGTGCGAAAAGATCGCAAAGACGCTGAGTGCCGCCGAGAAGAACGAGACACCCGTCATTTGGCTGCTCAATTGCCAAGGGGCGAAGATCGGCGAAGGCGTCAACGTGCTCGAGGGCATTGCCGAACTTCTTTTGAAAGTCACTCAGCTCAAAGGCACGGTGCCGCAGTACGCTATCGTGGGCGGCGACGTTTACGGCGCGGCTGCGGCGATCGCGGCGACGGCGGACGTCGTGTTCTTTCTCAAAGAAGGCGCGCTCGCGGTGTCGAGTCCGCTTGTGCTCTCGGCAAAATCGGGCAGAGATTTGAAGAAAGAGGACGTCGGCGGCTACGACGCTTTGAAACATGCGATCCTTCCCGCAGTCAAAGTCAAAGACCTTGAAGAGGCGGCGGCGCACATCCGTTTTCTCACCGAACTTTTCGGCGATGAGATCGTGGATGCGGAACTCAACGCGCCCGCACCCGCACTGGAAGGGAAGGTCGGTGCCGCCGAGGTGTTGTCGCTCATCGAGGACGGCTTGGAACTCGGCGCTGTCTGCGCACCGGAGATAAAAACGGTGTTGGGGCGCATCGGCGGCATTTCGGTGGCGGCGGTCGTGTTTGACAACGTAACGCTCAACGAGACGAACGTGAAAAAGCTCCGCGCCTTTGCCGAGCTCGCCTGTTGCTATGGGCTTCCGCTCGTGCTGTTTGTGGATTGCCTCGGCGTCGAAGAGACCCTTGCCGCCAATGACAGCGCGCTCCTCAAAGAGATCTCGGAGTATCTCAACATTCTCGACGCCATCGACACGGCGAAAATTTCCGTCGTCACAGGCAGAGCGGTTGGGCTCGGCTATTCGCTGTTTGCGGCGAAATCGGCGGGCTTCGACTTTACGTTCGCGCTCGCCAATGCGGAGATCGCTCTGTTTGAAAGCGAGAAGGGCGCGGAGATCTTCTACGGGAACAGCGCGGAGGGCAAGGAGGCGCTCCTCGAAAGATACGCGTGCGAACATGCCGATCCCGTGAATGCGGCGAAGGGAGGGTATCTCGATAACGTCATCGAACCTCGCTTTACCAAGCAATATCTCATCGCCTCTTTGCAGATGCTTTTGAGGTGAGACCATGTTGAATTTGCTTGACGGTTTTTTCAAATTTGATCTCGGAGAAGGCGCTTTTTATGCCGTATTCGGGCTTTTATTCGTCTTTGCCGGCATCGCCCTTCTCATCGGTATCTTTACGTTGCTCGGGTTTGTCATGAAAAAGGGCAACGCGAGAAAGAGCGGCGGAGCGCGGGAGAGGACGTCGGCGGTAGGAAGCGTGCTTCCCGAACGGGAAGAGGACGTTCCGCCCGAGACGGTTGCCGTGATCGCGGCGGCGCTTGCGGCGTATTACGAAGCCGCTCCTCAAAAGTGCGACTTTGTGGTAAGGCGAATAAAAAGGTTGTAGGGATAGAAGAAAAATGCGGTAGAGATGTCTCGACTACGCTCGACATGACATTTTGGAATATGTCATTTCGACCGAAGCGAACAAAGTGAGCGAAGCGGAGAAATCTCACAATAAAGAGTGAATCTCAATCACGAGGAGTAATTATGCGGAATTTTATCATCACAGTGGACGGAAAAAAGTATGAAGTGGGCGTAGAAGAGGTCGGCGCGGGTTCGTCGGCTCCCGCAGCTCCCGTCGCGGTACAGCAGACGGCGGCTCCCGCTCCCGTGGCGGCGCCAAAGGCAAACTTGAACGGCACCAAAGTCGTGTCGCCCTTCCCCGGGCTCATCAAGAATCTGCTCTTTGCAAATGGGGCGGCGGTCAAGAAGGACCAGCCCATTCTCGTGCTCGAAGCAATGAAGATGGACAACGACATCACCGCTCCCTGCGACGGCGTCATCACTTACAACGTGCAGAAGGGCGCGAACGTCGAATCGGACGCCGTTCTCGCCGTCATCGCCTAACGGAGAAGTTTCATGCAGAATTTACTTGCACTCGACTTCGGAAAGATTTTTTCCGATCTATGGCAGTCCATGGGGCTCTCGCAGGGGACGTGGCAGAACTATGTGATGCTCGTCATCGCCTGCCTGTTGGTCTTTGTGGCGATCAAGTTCAAGGCAGAGCCCATGCTTCTCTTGCCCATTGCCTTCGGCATGTTCCTCATCAACCTTCCCGGCGCGGAAGGGGTGCTATGGGGGGAGCATTCTCCGGATTTGAATCTTTCGCTCGGCATTTCAGATAAAATAGAATATGCCGGCGTTTATGCCAATGACTTAGGAGAAACGATTTATATTCGTTCGGGTTATTTGGTCGGTGATACCGTAAATTATTTTGCGGATTTTGTTGCATTGCAGAACAATGTTGTATCGCAAATGTCGACAGGACAATTTGCATTGTATTCTTTACATGGATATGTATCGGGTACAGTATCGGAAGGCGTGACAGTTTTTACGGATAGCGCTCTGATAATGAGCAGTGCGTATGATGACGTTGTGAACAGGGGGCTACTTTGGTACCTCTACTATGGCGTGGATAAGGTCATCTATCCGCCGCTCATCTTCCTCGGCATCGGCGCGATGACCGACTTCGGTCCGCTCATCGCCAACCCCAAGAGCATGTTCATCGGCGCGGGCGCGCAGCTCGGCATCTTCATCGCTCTGTTCGGCGCGATGCTCCTCGGCTTTGAGGGCGCGGAGGCGGCGGCGATCGCCATTATCGGCGGTGCGGACGGTCCCACGGCGATCTACGTTGCCAAGACTCTTGCGGAGAATTTGCTTCCGATGATCGCCATCGCGGCGTATTCCTATATGGCGCTCATCCCGTTCATCCAAAAGCCCATTATGCGTCTCCTCACCACCAAAAAAGAGCGCATGATCCGCATGAAACCCCTCCGTCAGGTCTCGAAGGTGGAGAAGATCATCTTTCCCGTGGCGATCACCTTGGTCGTGGGAATGCTCCTGCCCGACGCGGTGCCTCTCCTCGGCATGCTCATGCTCGGCAATTTGTTCCGCGAATCGGGCGTCGTCGAACGGCTCTCCTCGCAGGCGCAGAACGGGCTCATGAATACCGTCACGATCTTCCTCGGAATTGCCGTTGGCTGTAAGGCGAAGGGGGACATCTTCCTCACCACGAATACGTTGAGCATCATTCTCATCGGCGTCGTCGCCTTCTACTGCGGCACGATCGGCGGGCTCCTCACGGCGAAACTCATGTGCAAACTCACGAAGGGGAAGATCAACCCGCTCATCGGCTCGGCGGGCGTCTCGGCGGTGCCCATGGCGGCGCGCATTTCGGAGGACGTCGGCAGGGAGTACGACCCGCAGAACCACTTGCTCATGCACGCAATGGGTCCCAACGTGGCGGGGGTGATCGGTTCGGCGCTGGCGGCGGGCGTGTTGTTGGCGTGTTTCGGATAGAAGAATTCACGAAATTCTTTGCTTGCTCGCTGCGCAGTTGACGGATAACGCGAACCTTGCATAAGCGCAATTAAAAAATCGGAGACTGAAAAGGTAAATAGCATGTCTAAAAAAGTAATGATCATGGATACCATTCTGCGCGACGCGCACCAATCGCACGCCGCGACGCGCATGCGGACGGAGCAGATGATC
>CANQRP010000104.1 GCA_947626305.1 uncultured Clostridia bacterium
GGTTGCCGAACATGACGCCCACCTTTTCGCGCAGCTGGTTGATGAAGATGACGCACGTCTTGCTCTTGTTGACGATCGCCGTGAGCTTTCTGAGCGCCTGCGACATGAGCCGCGCTTGCA
The DNA here is from genome assembly GCA_947626305.1 of uncultured Clostridia bacterium. Lineage (GTDB taxonomy): Bacteria > Bacillota > Clostridia > Christensenellales > Borkfalkiaceae > Gallimonas. The sequence continues at coordinate 121 of CANQRP010000104.1, forward strand.
GCCCCACGTGGGAATCGCCCATGTCCCCCTCGATCTCCGCCTTGGGCGTGAGCGCCGCCACAGAGTCGACGACGATGATGTCCACCGCGGAAGAGCGCACGAGGCTGTCTACGATGTCGAGCGCCTGTTCGCCCGTGTCGGGCTGGGAGACGTACAGCTCGTCCAAATTCACTCCCAAGTGCTTGGCGTACACGGGGTCGAGCGCATGCTCTGCGTCGATGAATGCGGCAACGCCCCCCATCTTCTGCGCCTGCGCCACACAGTGGAGAGCGACCGTCGTTTTGCCCGAACTCTCGGGACCATAGATCTCCACCATCCTGCCGCGGGGGATGCCGCCGATTCCGAGGGCGAGATCGAGGGAAAGACAGCCCGTGGGGATGACGTCGATGTCGAGGTTGCCCGCCTCTTCCCCGAGCTTCATGATGGCTCCCTTGCCGTACTGCTTTTCGATCTGGGCGAGCACGGCGTCGAGCGCCTTGAGTTTTTCTTCGTTCATATCTGTTCTCCTTGGATTTTTTTCAGTTGATCTCTTTATAGGCGAGGAAGAGCGCCAGATTCACCGCCTGTCCGGTGACGGACGTCCTGTCCCCCTTGAGGTGATACTCGAACACCCGCACTCTCTCGGGAGTGCCGACGGCGATAAAGCAGGTGCCGGGCGGGGTGCCGGAGCCGTCCGACTTGGGACCCGCGATCCCCGTCGTTGCCACGGCGACGTCGCAATTCCCCGTTTTGAGGAGCCCCGCCGCCATCTCGTAGGCGGTATCGCCCGACACCGCCCCCTTTTGCTTCAACGTGTATTCCGCAACGCCGAGCCGCTCCTTTTTGGAATCGTTCGCGTAAGTGTTCAGCCCTTCGAAAAAGACGGCGCTGGCGCCGGGGTTTTTGACGATCGCCTCCCCCACGCCGCCGCCCGTGAAGGACTCCGCCGTGGAAATGGTGAGTCGGTGCAGTTTGAGCGCCTGAAAGAGCCGCTCCCCCACCGTGATGTCCTCCATGGCGTAGAGGTATTCTTCGAGCGCGGAGGCGAGGATGCGCACCGCTTCGTCCACCTCCACTTTGGGGGTGGAGGAATGATAGACGACTTCGATCCGTCCCACGCCGTATTCTTCGCTCGTGTGCACGTTGACGCGCGCGCCCGAGTCCCGCACTTCCTCCACTGCCGCGAACACCTCCTCGGAGGGCGCGAGCACCGTTTTGAGCACGACGCTGTAAAAAGATTTCCCCCTCCGCCTGTCCACGGCGGGCACGACGGTGCGCTTTACGAGCTCCGCCCCCGCCTCGTCCGCGGTGACGGTCGCGATGAGGCACTCCTCGCTCTCGAGAAGTTCTCCCCGGAACTTGCCGCCGACGGTCGCCTCGATCCCCTCCTTCACAGCGGAGAGGAGCACGCCGTCGCACACGACGAACACCCCGTCGCACTCTCCCTTCAACCGTTTGAGGGCGGCAGGAAGCGCGGTGGGATCGTCGTAGGGCAGCAGCACCACTTCGTCGAGGCAGACGCCCCCCGAAAGCAAGGCGTCCGTCACCCCCGCAAAGCCCACGGAGAGCACGCCTTGGCGGATATTCCGAAGTACGAGCGCGGAAAACTTCATCTCACTCCCCTTTTTCTTCTTTGAGTACCTGTCTGTTTTTTACGAGATAGTTCACGCCCGAAATCGCGGTAAGAACGGTCGCAAGGAGCAAAAGCGCCATGCCGATGATCGCGCCGAGTTCTTCGTATCCGAAGACGTCGCCGCCCGTCCGCAGGAAGGGCATGACGGCAAGCAGCACGACGATCGTCACGTCCTGCACGGTGGTTTTGACCTTGCCGAGCTTGTCGGCGGCGATGACGGCGCCCTTCTCCACCGCGACGAGGCGGAAGCCGCTGACGATGAGTTCCCGCGCCATGATGAGCGCGACGCAGACGCCCGCGACGATGGGACCCCAGCCCGCCATCGTGTTGTAGCCGAAGATGAGGGGACGGGTCAGGAGCAGGATGAACGCCGTGGAGACGAGCACTTTATCGGCAATGGGGTCGAGAAACTTCCCCATGTTGGTGACGAGATGATATTTGCGCGCGATGTAGCCGTCGAGAAAATCGGTACACGCCGCAAGGACGAACACGGCGGCGGCGTACAGTTCGTGATAGGGAAGAACGTCCAGATAGAAGAAGAGGACGAACACGGGGATCATAAAAATGCGCGTCAGAGTAAGTTTGTTGGGTAAATTCATGGTTTATTCCTCGCATTGCCCGAAGAGGTCGTACGATCCGGAGGAGACGATCTTCACGGGGACGATCTCCCCGGGAGCCGTTTTGCGCTTCGGCGAGATGAAAGAGACGTTGCCGTCGATCTCGGGCGCCTGAAAGGATGCCCTGCCGAGATAGCCGATCTTGTCGTACCCGTCCACCAGAACGGGCAGCGTCTTGCCGACATAATTTTTCAGTTTGTCTGCGGAGATCTCCGCCTGCACTTCGTACAGTTCCCGCGCCCAACGCTTCCTTGTGGAGGGGTGTACCTGCCCTTTGAGTTTGTAGGCGGGCGTTTCGGGTTCGCGCGAATAGGCGAAAAAGCCGCAGTTTTCAAAGCGCATCTCCCTCAGGAAACGCATGAGCGCGCGGTGCTCCTCCTCCGTTTCGGTGGGAAAGCCCGCGATGAAGGTCGTGCGGAGCGCAACGGAGGGGATCTCGCGGCGGAGCTTTTCAACGAGCGCAAACAGGTCTTCCTTCTTCGACCGCCGCCCCATGAGTTTGAGGATGCGGTCCTCGCAGTGCTGCATGGGGATATCGAGATATTTCAAAACTTTGGGGTTGTCCCGTATCTCGGCGATGAGCGCGTCCGTAATGGCTTCCGGGTAACAGTATAGCAGACGAATATGACAGATGTTGTCAAGTTCGGAAAGTTTTTTGATGAGTTCGGGAAATCGATTCCCGCCGACGTCCTCGCCGTAGCGCGTTGTGTCCTGCGCGACGAGGATGAGTTCCTGCGTGTTGCCCATCGCCCGCGCCTCTTCGAGCAGTTCCTCCATGGGATAGGAGACGTACTTTCCCCTGATCTTGGGGATGAGGCAGTAGGTACAATGGTTGAAACAGCCGTCTGCGATCTTGAGATATTTGAAATGGGAAAAGGTGGTGTAGACGCGCTCTCCTCTCTCCCCCGTGCCCGCGCCGACGGCGTTCACCCGCTCGCCCGCATAAGCCCTTTCGAGGGCGGGAAAGAGTTCGCTCGCGTCCGAGACGCCCAAAAAGACGTCCCCCTCCGTGAGAGCGGGATAGAGTTCCCCGATGAATTTTTGGGGAAGGCACCCCGTTACGACGATCTTTTCCAATTTCCCCGTGCGGTAACTGTTGCAACGGAGGATCGTGTCGATGGATTCCCGCCGCGCGTCGTTCAGAAAGGCGCAGGTGTTGACGATGAGCACCTGCATCTCGGCGGGGTCGTTTGTCACTTCGCAGCCGTGTGCCCGGATCTCCCCCAAAATGCGCTCGCCGTCCACGCGGTTTTTGTCGCAACCGAGGGAGATCATGCCGAAAGTTTTGTTCATTGTATCCCTCAATCGAGAGGTCCGTATTTACTCTCGTATTCTTCCTTGGTGAGGAGCACCGTTCTCGCCTTTGCCTTGCCGTCGAAGGGAGAGATATAGCCCATGAGTTCCATCCATTCGATGATCTTGCCCGCGTGGTTGTAGCCGATGGCGCACTTGCGCTGGATGAGGGAAATGGAAGCCTGCCCGAGCTTGACCACCATGCCGAGCGCGCGGATGTACTCCTGGTTGGCTTCGCCGTCCTCGGGGCTGTCGGGATCGCTGCCGCCGTCGTCCGAACGGGTGTTGTTGATGAAGTCGGCGACCGCGGGGTCGAAGTACGCCTCGTTGTTCGCCTTGATGTCCTCGATCACCGCCTGTACTTCGGCGGAACTCAAAAAGGCGCCCTGCACGCGCAGGCAGTTGAACATGCCCTCGGTGCGGTAGAGCATATCGCCGTTGCCGAG
>CANQRP010000105.1 GCA_947626305.1 uncultured Clostridia bacterium
GCTGCTGAACAGTATTGCGCCACTCCACCCTACCCCTCCCCCGCGCGTTTGCGCGGGGGAGGGCAAGAAAGGATGTTTCCAAATTCCTGCGCGAGCAAAACCACGCTTTTGCGCTGCGCGACAACATTTGCCGCACTCTTACGGCTTAGTGTACACGCCGAGCGAATGAGAGGTTGACTCGGTTGATGTAGAAAGCAAGTTTCCTCGCACGATTGGTTTCGACGAGCCCACCCCCACCCGTCATGGCTGCGCCATGCCACCCTCCCCCTCGCAAGCGAAGGGTAGGGCTTACGAGGCGAGGAGCAAACAATCGTGCGAAATTAAGAAAAAGAAATGTGTGAACTTTCTATATCTTGCAATTCAAATGCGTGCAGACGAGTTCGAGCACCGCAAGCACGTGTTCGTCCGCAAGCGAATAGACGATGTTCTGCCCGTCCCGCCGCGCCTTCACCATGCGGCTGTCCCGCAAAACGCGTAACTGGTGCGACACCGCACTCTGCGTGCCCCCCACCGCCTCGATCACATGATAAACGCACATCTCCCCCTGACGGAGCGCAAAAAGGATCTTCAACCGGCTCGGCTCCGAAATCGTCTTGAACACCGCGGCGACCCGCCCAATGTCCTCTTCCCCCGGCATGTTCGCCTTCGCCGCCTCCGCAGCCATGTGATGCTGCGCCTCCCGATCGCATGTCGCCATCTTCTTCCTCCATATCAATATATGAATAACTGTTCATATAATAGCACAAACAAAAAGCGCCGTCAAGCGTTTTTCGGAAAAATTATTATAAATTTTTGGGAGAGAGAAAGGTTTTTCCGTTCAAATACGCCAAAACCCCTTCCGTTTTGAGGGTGAGCTGTTTTGCAAGCAGCTTTTGCCGCGTGAGGTGTTCCCGTCTGTTGTAGGCGGGATCGCCGTACTTTTCGTCCCCCGCCACGGGGTGCCCGAGAAAGGCGAGATGGGCGCGGATCTGGTGGGTCTTGCCCGTGTGAAGGGTCACTTTGAGGAGAGAGCACTCTCCCCGCTCTTCGAGGACTTCGTATTCGGTGACGATGGGAACGCCCGCCCCCTTCGCCCGCACCGTGACCGTTGCGGACCGCCCGTCCTTTTCGAGACAGGCGCGCTCCGTGGACCGACGCTTGGGCATTTTGCCGAGGACGAGGGCATGATACACCTTTTCCGTTCTCCCCTCCCGAAATGCCGCCGAGAGCTCCGCCTCCGCCTCTTCGGTTTTGGCGAGGATGAGAACGCCCTCGGTGTTGCGGTCGAGACGGTGCACGCCGCGGCAGCCCGTCTCCGCAAAGACCGCCTCCGAGTTGACGCCGCTCGCCTTGTCCGCAACGAGCACGTTTTCGTCTTCATAGAGAACTGCAAAGGCGGGTTTTCGCTCCTCTGCGGGGGTGAGAAAATAGCAGACTTCGTCCCCCGCGGAGAGGGCGACGTTCTCCCCCACCTTGACGCCGTTGACCTTGATCTCGCGCGCCTTCAACAGGCGGCGGAAGCAGAAGGAAGCCTGCGCGCAGGTGTTATCGGTGAAGTTTTTGAGCGAGCACGGTTCGCTTACGGTGTATTTTTTCATGGTCTTTGATCAGGAGTGAGGTGAGTGGGGGCAGGAGCAGGAACAGCGCCCCCCACCAACCGACGGAGGTCAGAAAGTAAGTGGCATAGCATAGGAGTAGGGCGAGAGCCGTCTGCAAACAGGCGGTAAGCAGGGCGGTCTTCCAACCGAGTTCCCTTGCGCTCGCCGCGATCGCGGACACGCAAGGCGAACAGCACAGCAGAAAGACGGCAAAGGCAAACGCACTGCGGGCGGAATAGGGAAACCCGCCGTAGAAGAGTTCGAGCGCGCCCGCCACGTTCTCCTTGGCGATAAGCCCCGAGAGCGCGGCATAGGCGATCTTCCAATCGTTCATGCCCACGGGCGCAAACAGAAAGCGAAGTCCCCCGCAGAGGGAGGCGAGCATGCTCTCCTCCACCCCGCAGTACCGCCACTGCCACGTAAAGGAGGACAGCAGCCATGAGGCGAGAAAGAAGGCGAGGATCACCGTTCCCAACTTTATTATAAACTGTTTGAGCTGAAAAAACAAGGATCTTGCAACAAATTCGAAGCGCGGAATTTGCAGCGGGGCGAGTTCCATGACGAAGGGCGGCGCTTCCCCTTTGAGAAAGAGCGCCACCGCGAGCGACAACCCCACGCCGAGGACGTACAAAAGGAGCACCGCGGGGAAGGGGTTCTCGAAAAACGCCGACGCGAGCGTGACGAACACGGGCAACTTTGCGCTGCACGTGATGTAGGGCAGACAGAGGACGGTGCGCCGCTGAACGGCTTTGTCCTCCAAGCCGCGGGTGGTGAGGATGGCGGCTGCCGTACACCCGAACCCCATGAGCAGGGAGAACACCGCCCTGCCGCTCAACCCGATCTTGCCGAAAAAGCCGTCCGTGAGGAGGGCGAGACGGGAGAGGAAACCGCTCTCTTCCATGAGGAGGAGCCCGAAGAAGAGGAGAAAGATCTGCGGCAGAAAACAGAGCACCGCCCCCACGCTCTTGAAGAGCCCGTCGCGCAGAAACCCGCGCAGAACGGGCGAAGAGACCCCCGCGACGCAGCCGCCGAGGATGTCGTTGAAAAAGCGCTCGATGAGCGACTTGCCGAGATCGCCGGGGAGCCCGGGCGCGAACGTCACCCAGAAGAGGAGCAGAAGGAGCCCGAAGAAGAGGGGCAACGCGCACCAACAGTTTGTGAGGAACTTGTCGGCACGGGAGAGCCCGCCCGCCGCGGGGCGGTACACCTCCTCGGGCAGGGGCGCTTCCTTCACTTCCCCACCCCCCGCCACCATGCGGAAGACGGCGGAGCGGAGTTCCCGCTTTTTCATCTTTTCGGGAAAGAGGAGCTCCGTTTGAAGGAGACGGGAGAGCGCGGGAGGGTCGAGCCTGCCCCCTCCCCTCTCGAACTGTCCGCGCTTGGTGAGCACGAGCGCGCACTTTCTGCCCGCGGAAAGACGGGCAAACAACGGCAGCGAGAGCGGAAGACGGGCGCATTCGCACACGAAGAGGAGAAAGGCGTTCGGATGGGAACGGATGTAGTCCGCCGCGAGCGTCTCCTCCATGGTCATGGTTTGCAGGGAATAGATGCCGGGGAGGTCGGTAAACAGGAGGCTCTCGCCGTCATGGGTCGCCCTGCGGGAGAGCGCCCCCACCGTGACGCCGTGCCAGTTCCCCACTTTGGCGTTTCCCCCCGTGAGGGCGTTGAAGAGCGTGCTCTTGCCCGCGTTGGGGTTGCCCACGAGGAGCACTTCCCGCGGGGCTGCACTTTGGGGGCTTTGCGGAGTTTTCGTGCTTCGGGCGGTCATACTTTGCGGACGCGCACGCATGCGGCGACCTCCTTGGAGAGCGCTACCCGACTGCCCATTGCCTGAATGAGATAGGTTTTTTTGAAGAAGGAGACCTTCAAAACATGCACCACGCCGCCCGGACGGATGTTGAGCGTGCGAAGACGCTCCCTGATTTGGGGGGAGAGTTCCACTGTCGTCACCACGCCCCGCTCTCCCCGCTTTAACACTGTGAGGTCCATACACCATAAGAGATGCGCGCCCGCGGAAGTTTATGCCTGTGAGAACGCCGGAGGGGGGCTTATTGTCATGCCAACACATGCGGCTTTATAATGTCATGCCGAGCTTGTCGAGACATCTCTACCGCATTTTTTCTTGTCATTCCGACGACCGAGCAAAGCGAGGGAGGAGAGAATCCCACGGAACCATCGACCAATGGGATACACTCGGCTGCGCCTCGGTATGACAGGAAAAAATAAGGTGCCCCCTCTCCTACCCCTCCCCCGCGCGTTCGCGCGGGGGAGGGCGAGAAAGTGGCGAGCAAAGCGAGGGAGGAGAGAATCCCACGGAACCATCGACCAATGGGATACACTCGGCTGCGCCTCGGTATGACAGGAAAAAATAAGGTGCCCCCTCTCCTACCCCTCCCCCGCGCGTTCGCGCGGGGGAGGGCGAGAAAGTGGCGAGCAAAGCGAGGGAGGAGAGAATCCCACGGAACCATCGACCAATGGGATACACTCGGCTGCGCCTCGGTATGACA
>CANQRP010000106.1 GCA_947626305.1 uncultured Clostridia bacterium
TCGAAGTGCTCGACCCCGAGCAGAACTGCACCTTCCGCGACCGCTACCTCGAAGTGCCGTACGACCTCTCCAAAGTCATGTTCATCGCCACGGCGAACACGCTCGATACCATCCCCACCCCCTTGCGGGACAGAATGGAGATCATCGAACTCTCCGGCTACACCTTGCAGGAGAAGGAGGAGATCGCAAAACGGTACCTCGTCCCCAAAAAACGCAAGGAAAACGGGCTCACGGCGGAGAATCTGCACATCACCGACGGTGCCATCGGAGACATGATCGAGGGCTACACCATGGAGGCGGGCGTGCGTTCGTTGGAGCGCACCATCGGCACCGTATGCAGAAAGGCGGCGGTGCGCATCGCCAAGGGCGAGGAGGGGGATACCCTCACCGTCACCAAACACAATCTCGAAAAATTCCTCGGGGCAAAGCGCTTCCTTCACGACGACGACATGCGCGAACGGGACGAAGTGGGCGCCGCGACCGGGCTCGCGTGGACGGCGGTGGGCGGCGCGACCCTCACCATCGAGGTCTCCGCCATGCAGGGCAAGGGGGACATCCTCCTCACCGGCAAATTGGGAGACGTGATGAAGGAATCGGCGCGCGCCGCGATCAGTTATATCCGCGCCCATGCCGAAAAGTACGGCATCGACGCGCTCGACTTCGAGCACAAGGATATCCACATCCACATTCCCGAGGGGGCTACTCCCAAGGACGGACCGTCCGCGGGCATCACGATGGCGACCGCTATCCTCTCCGCATTCACGGGGCAACCCGTGCGGCGGGACGTCGCCATGACGGGGGAGATCACTCTCCGCGGCAAAGTGCTTCCCATCGGCGGCTTAAAGGAGAAGGCGCTTGCCGCCAGCCGCATCGGGATCCACGACATCATCATTCCCGAAGAAAACAAGAAAGACGTGGAGGAGATCCCCGAAAACGTGCGCAAAGACCTCAACTTCATCTGTGTGAACAATGTGGACGAGGTGTTCCGCACGGCGGTGACGGGGCTATCGTATGCTCATTAAAGAGGCAAAATTTTTGACGTCGGCGGCGCGGGCGGAGCAGTTCTTAAAGCCGCAAAAGCCGATGATCGCGGTGTGCGGCAAGTCCAATTCGGGCAAGAGCACCCTCATCAATCTTCTGGCGAACAGAAAGGGGCTCGCCAAAACGAGCGCCGCCCCCGGCAGAACGCGGCTCGTGAACTACTTCGATTTCGGAGAGTTCCTTCTCGCCGATCTCCCGGGCTACGGCTATGCCGCCGTCTCCAAAGAGGAAAAGATCAAGTGGGCAAAGACGCTCGACGCCTTCTTTGCCTGCAAGGAGGACATCGCGCACGTGTTCGTGCTCTCCGACATCCGCCGCGACCCCTCCGAGGACGACTTGCAGATGATAAACTTTTTGAACTATCACATTCTGCCCTTTACCGTCATCGCCACCAAGAGCGACAAGCTCTCCCGCATGAAGGGAAAGGAGCGGGTGCGCAAAGTGGCGCAGGGCTACGGGCTCGGCGAGGGGAACGTGATCGCCGTGTCGGGACTCACGGGGGAGGGCAAGGACGCCCTTCTCAAAAAAATCGAAAGCATTTTGCAAGCAGACGGAGCGGAATAGGCAAAGAGCAAAAGTAAGCGAAAAAGAGCGGAAAACCCGCTCTTTTTTTCGTGCAAAACGTTTGACAAGGGGGAAATGGGTATGATACAATAAACGGGTTCACAAAGTGAACTAAATTTTTTCGGAGAGTGGATCATGGAACAAACAAAGAAGAAGCGGCTGTGGCTGCGCATCGTGTGCATCGTGCTTGCGGTGCTCATCGGACTGATCGCGGCGCTCGGGATCGCGTTCGTCTCGGTCTGGCATGACGAGATCGGTACGCTCATGAGTTTTGAACTCCTCCGCGAGCGCAACGACGCGCACGAGGACGGCGCCGTCTACAAAATGAACGTAAAGGGTGGGTACTATTTTGACGAGTTCCTTGCGTCGGGCGGCGCAAAGACCGATCCCGATCTAATCGCGTTCATCTCGGGGCACGTCACGCGCGGGCTCATCGACATGGGCATCAAGGAGAGCGACATCGGCTGCGCTTCCTTCACGGCAATGACGGAGAGCGGCGACAGGCTCTTCGCCCGCAACTACGATTTTGCCAAGACGAACGTCTGCATCACGCTCACAAAGCCGGGGAACGGGCGCCATGCCTCCTTTTCGACGGCGGACCTCCAATACCTCGGGCTCGATCCGGAGAAGGACGTAGAGGGGCTCATGAACAAGATCACCTGCCTCGCCGCGCCCTACGTCCCGCTGGACGGCATCAACGACGCAGGCGTCGGTTGCAGCATCCTCATGACCTACCAGGGCGAGGTCGATACGAACAACGCCGTGCCGACGGACCGGAACACCGACAAAGACGACATCACGTCGACCACCATGCTCCGCCTCATCCTCGACTATGCCGACAGTGTGGACGAAGCGGTGGAGCTCGTCGAAGAGTACGATCTGCATGATTCGGCGAACACCTCCTTTCACTACATGATCGCAGACGCGACGGGCAAGAGCGCCATTCTCGAGTGGGTGAACGGCACCGACGAGACGGACAACGACGGTGCGGCGCGCAAGCTCGTTGTCACCTACAACACGGGCGACGGGGACATCGGCGAACGGGAGGGAAAGAGCGACTTCCAGTGGGTGACGAACTTCATCGTCCGTCCGGGCTACTACCGAGAGGACACGCAGAAAGCGGGGCTCGACCGCTACGACCGCATTTACGACGACCTCGCCGCGACGAACGGCGTCGTCAAGGACGAATGGGCGGCGATGGAGATCCTCGGAACGGTCGGAAGGAGGAGCTGGGTGCCCGGGAGCGCCTGGACGGTGCACAGCGTCGTCTACAATCTGACAAAAAAGAGCGTGCTGTGGGTCGGGAACGAGAACTTCGACGATCCCACCGCGATCTACGAATATTCCTTTGAAACGGGCGAGCTCAAAAACGGCGTCCGCCCGTGACGCGGAAGAGGGACAAACCGCTTGACAGCGCACGCGCATGTGTGATAAAATACGAATGTTTTTACCGAGGTACTCTATGAAAAAACTCATTCGTATGCTTCTTTCGGCATGTGCGTGCGCACTTCTGTTTGTCCTGTTGACCGCCTGCACGAGCCCCGCGCCCGTATGGTCGCTGGATGCGACCGTCGAACAGACCACGGTCGCGCCCGGCAGCGAGTTCGTCCTCACCGTCACCACGAAGAACACCGGCGGCGATTTTATGTGCGACTATCATACAAAGGTCGTCGGCGCAATGCCCTCCCTCTACCTCGACATCGGCGCGGGCAGGGTGTATCTCGCCTTCGAGCCGATCGGCGAGACGACCACCGAAGCGCGCTCGGTCACGTTTGCGGGCGGGGAAGAGGTCATGATCGAGTGGACCTTCCGCGCCAACACCCGCGACGACATCGGCAACCTCGGGGAAATGGCGGCGCCCGCGGGAAAGTATACGCTGAAACTCACCTTCCAGGGCAAGGAGAAGATCATCGAGAACTTCCTCGAGATCAAAGTCGCGGAATAAAACCGCCGCCAAGCGGAAGAACAGTCCGCCGCCGCGCCGCAAAAAAATTGCGGCGCGGCGGCGTTTTCTTTGAAAATTTTCCGTATCCCCCGCAAAAGAACTTGCAAAAAATTTGCGGGTATGGTATACTTGTGCAGTCTGTGGGCGTCTGCTTGTCACAGCCGACCGCACCGCGGACAAATCCACACCTTCTTCTGCGCCGCTCGCCGTGTCCCGTAAATCTCATTCCTGCGGGAAAAGGAGCGGAACTGCCGCAGAGAGGGGAGGAAAACGGAGGACATATGGCAGTTATCACCATGAAACAGCTTCTCGAAGCGGGCGTCCATTTCGGACACCAGACGAGAAAGTGGAACCCCAAGATGAAGAAGTACATCTTCGCGGCGCGGCACGACATTCACATCATCGACCTCGAAAAGACGGCGAAGCTCGTCGAGGAGGCGTATGCGTACGTCGTCGAGATGGTCAAGTCGGGCAAGACCGTGCTCTTCGTCGGCACCAA
>CANQRP010000107.1 GCA_947626305.1 uncultured Clostridia bacterium
ACATACGCCCGTAGTGGGAGTGGTGCACGTCGCGGACTTCGAAGGTCGCACGGTCGCGGTTGAGTCCCCCGGGACCGAGGGCGGAGAGCTTCCGCTTGTGGGTAAGCTCGGCGATGGGGTTGGTCTGGTCCATGAACTGGGAGAGCTGGGAGCTGCCGAAGAACTCGCGGATGACCGCCGAAATGGGACGGACGTTGATGAGTCCCGAAGGCGTGACCTCCATGGGGTCCTGCGTTGCCATACGCTCCTTGATGAGCCGTTCGAGCCGCGCCATTCCGATACGGAGCTGATTTTGGAGCAGCTCGCCGACCGAACGCACACGGCGGTTGCCGAGGTGGTCGATCTCGTCGATGGAGCCGATGCCGTATTTGAGGTCGAGATTGGTGGACACCGCGGCGACGATATCGTCCTCGGTGATGCACTTGTAGTTGAGTTTTTCGACGAGGGGTTTGAGCGCCTTCTTCTCGTCGGGCGTGACGCCGTTCACCCGCGTCTCCGCGGCAAGGTCGACGGGAGCGTCGGGGGCAGTCTCCTCTCCGCTGCGTTTCAGGATCTCCGCGAAGAGCACGCACGCGGCGACGAACTTGTTGCGGTTCTCTCTGCGCTTTTCGCGGTTCTTCTTCTCTTCCTTCTTCTCTTTCTCCTCGTCGAGATCTCTGAGATGCTGCGGGTCCGCTTCGGGAAGCTCGTGATAGAGCTTATTGATGCGGTCGCGGTAGAGATCGGCGACCTCCTCGACGGAGTGCGTTTTGCACGCCTCCGCGATCTCGAACGCGAACTTGAAGTTGGGATAGTAGATGGTGGAGAGCAAGCCGAGCCCCTTCGCGAGGGTCTCCGCCTTCTCCTTGGGCAGATCCACCTGTGCGGCAAAATCCACCGTGTGGTTGCCGATGAGGATGTGCGGGATCTCGCCGAGTTCCGGGTCGTTCACGAGAATGGTGACGCGGTTGACGCCGGCGTTCTGGATACGCTTTGCCTGCTCTTCGGAGACGACCTCGCCCTTTGCGAGAAGCACTTCGCCCGTTTCGGGATGTACAACGTCTTCGCCGAGGCGGCAGCCGGGCAGACGGTAGGAGATATTGAGCTTTTTGTTGAATTTATAGCGCCCCACCTTCACCACGTCGTAGCGGCGGGGGTCGAAGAAGAGGTTGTTGAGGTGCTGGCGCACGGAGTCCTCGGTGGGAACTTCGCCAGGGCGCAGACGGCGATAAAGCTCGATGAGCCCGTCCGATTCGGAGCGACCCGTGTCCTTGTCCATCGTCGCTTCGATCATCTTGTCGCCGCCGAAGAGGTCCTCAAGGGCGCGGTTGCTGCCGTAACCGATGGCGCGGAGCAGGACGGTGGCGGGGAGTTTTCTCTTTCTGTCGACGCTCACCCACAGCACGTTCTGCGTATCCTGCTTGAATTCGAGCCACGCGCCTCTGCCGGGAATGACCGTCGTTTCATACAGTTTTCTGCCCGTTTTGGTATCCGCCTCAAACGAGTTGTTCACGCCGGGGGAGCGGACGAGCTGGGAGACGATGACGCGCTCGGCGCCGTTGATGATGAACGAGCCGTTCTCCGTCATCTTGGGGAAGTCCCCCATGAACACATCCTGCTCGATCTGCTCGTTTTTCACCTTGTTGTTGAGGCGCACGCGCACACGGAGGGGCAGGGCATACGTTGCGTCGCGGTTGCGGCACTCCTTCTCGTCGTACTTGGGCTTCTTCCCGAACTCATAGGAGAGGAAATACAGCTCGAAGTGGTCGGAAAAGTCGGTAATGGGAGAGAAGTCCTCGAAGATGTCGGCAATGCCCTCTTCGACGAATGAGCGATAGCTCTCCTTCTGGATCTCTACGAGGTCTGGAATGTCAATGACCTCATTGATCCTGCCGAACTTTTTGCGTTCGATTTTCCCGTACTTGTGGGTGGGTAAGTTCATCCGTCAATTTAACTCCTTTTTTTGTATTTGTTATCATTGACGATCTACCGAGTATATCTTTTCATCGATAAAAATCGAAATGCTTTGAAATATCGAAATGCTTTGAAATATTTCTTTTTTCCCTCTTTACAACCGCGCCGAAATCGGTTATAATTAGGGAAAGTGCCGCGGGCAAAAACGTTCCTCATCAAGAAAGAGCGCATAGCGACCGAGCATAATGATACAGTATGTAATTATAACCCAACGGCAAAAAGAAGTCAATCTGTTTTGCGCGCGAATATCCATCTTTTTTTATAAAATTTTGTCGAAAATCGGAGAAAAGCATGCGAATTGACAAATTTCTGAAAGTCTCGCGCATCCTGAAGCGCCGCACGGTGGCGCAGGAAGCGGCGGACGCGGGGAAAATTTCGGTGAACGGCAAGGTCGTAAAACCCTCCTACCGCCTCAAAGTGGGCGATTTGGTGGAGCTGAACTACCTCTCGGGTACGGTGAAATTCAAAGTTCTCGAACTCAAAGAGACCGTAAAAAAGGACGAAGCGGCAAGTTTATATGAGGTGATAACATGATCACGGCGATCCTCTGCGCCGCGGGGAGCGGCACACGGACGGGCTTTCGGGAAAACAAGGTCTTACACGACTTGGGCGGAATGCCCGTTTTGTGCCATTCCCTTTCCGCCTTTGCCCCCTTTGCCGACGAAATTCTCGTTGCCTGCCGCGAGGAGGACGGGGCGAAGATCTCCCCCCTCCTCTCCCCGTACGGGAACGCGCGTACCGTTCCCGGCGGTGCGACCCGCATGCGGAGCGTTTACAACGCCCTGAAAGAAGCAAAGGGCGACATCGTGCTCATCCACGACGCGGCGCGCCCCCATGTTTCGCACGAGCTCATCGGGCGGGTGCTCGAAAGCGTGCAAAAGCGGGGGAGCGGCGTTGCGGCTCTGCCCGTGACCGACACCGTGGTCCTCACCGAAAACGGCTATGTGCTCCCCCCGCGCGAGAGCGCCTTTCTTCTCCAGACTCCGCAGGGCTTTTTGCGCGAGCCCCTTCTTACCGCCTATGAAAAAGCGGTCGCAAGCGGCAAAACGTTCACCGACGACAGCGGAATTTACGCTGCCTACGTCGCCCCGCCCGTCCTCGTTCCCGGGGAGGCGGCGAACAAAAAACTCACCTTTGCGGAAGATTTTCTGCCCTGCGAGCGGGTGGGCTTCGGGGTAGACACCCATGCGTTTGAACACCAAGAGGAGATCGACCGCGGCATCGCGAGATTGAACCTCAATTATATCACCCTCTGCGGGACGGTCATTCCCTCCAATCGCGCCTTGGAGGCGCACAGCGACGGAGACGTCCCCGTGCACGCCCTCATGGACGCGCTTCTCTCCGCGGCGGGACTCAGGGACATCGGGTATTATTTCCCCGACAGCGACGGGAAATACAGAGGAGCAAACAGCATGGAGCTGCTTGCGGAAGTGATGGAAATGATACATGGGGGCGGATTTTTCGTGGCAAATGCGTCGATCTCCATTCTCTGCGAACTACCCCGTCTTTCCCCGTACATCGAAAAAATGCGTGAAAATTTGCGCGCCGCCCTCGGATGCGAACAGGTTGCGATCGCCGCGGGGACAAACGAAAAGCTCGGGTACATCGGCGAGGGTCGCGGCATCACCGCATACGCCATGGTGCTTTTGACAAAACAAGGAAGCGATTACTTGCCTCCCCTCAACTCGTTGGGGGGAGGGTAGGGAAGGGGGCACCTTATTGTATGGCACCCCCCTTTCGGCACTGCGTGCCACTGTCCCCCGCGCGAAACGCGCGGGGGACAGCAGGGATCACTCAAAAATCAAAAGGAGTACATATGCCAAAAACGACCACACAGTTTGTCTGCAACGAATGCGGCTATACGAGCCCAAAGTGGCTCGGACG
>CANQRP010000108.1 GCA_947626305.1 uncultured Clostridia bacterium
TAACTCACTTCCGCCGTAAGATATTTGCCCGCAATGAGGTCTGCGATCGCCGTTGCATATCCTACGATGTCGATGTAGTCCTCCGTCTCCGTCTCAAACGGCGCGCCCGCTCTTACTTCGATGTCCAGCCCCAACGCTTCCGCATGTGCCGTCACCGTACCCGTCTTCGTGAGTCCGATCTCTACCTCGCCGAGCTCTACCCCGAGCCCAAGCGCTTTCATCAACTCGCTCCCCGCGATCGCAAGCGAGAGCCGATCCCCCGCCTCCGTCAGCGTCACTACTTCTTTAAAGTCCAGGGAAAGCAAACTTTCGATCAGTTCGCTTCCCTCACTATCCCCCGTAGGAAGGGACACATACCGCCCGATGAGCTCTGCCGCCTCCCGCACCTCAGCGGACAGCTTCATCCCACCGAGCTCCAGATACACCGTCTCCCCCTCATAGAAGACCACGATGTCCTTGCTCGCATTCCCGTACGTTACTTCGAGCTCCCCTCTCACCTTCAAAGGTTCGAGACATACTTGCAGCGTCCCCGCTACCGTCAGCTCGCCGCCTTGATAACTCACTTCCGCCGTAAGATATTTGCCCGCAATGAGGTCTGCGATCGCCGTTGCATATCCTACGATGTCGATGTAATTATCCGTCTCCGTCTCAAACGGCGCGCCCGCTCTTACTTCGATCACTGCGCCGAGAGCCTCTGCTTTTATGCTCTCACCGTCTACCGACAAGGTGACGGTTTTCAGATCGAACTCCACCCCGAGGGCACTCAACAGCTCCGTCCCATTGAGCAAAACGGTGAGCGTATCGTTTTCCTCGCCGAGGGCGATCAGCGAGCCGAAATCGAGCGCCAACACCTTGTTGATCAGCGCTTTGGCGTCCACATCGCTCTCCGCACCCGCAAACGAGGAGATGAGTTCGACCGCTTCCGCGACGTCTGCTTTGACCTGAATGCCCTCTACGCCGAGGCAGACCGCATTCTCCGCATAGAGAACAGTGAGCGTCTTTTGCGCGCTGCCATAGCCGAGAACGAATTTCCCCGCCGCCCTTTGCGATGCGAGGTTGAGCGCGATCTCGCCCTCCACCGTAAAGTCGCCGGAAGTATAACAGACCGAGATCGCAAGATCTTCTTCGGAGAAGAGATCGATGAGCGCACGGACATAGGGGAGGATGGATGTATAGCCCTGCGTATCGAGGACGACCTCCTCTCCCTCCGTGAGCCCGATCCGAGCGCCCAAAGCGGTTGCGGACAGGCTTCCGTCCCCCACCGAGATCGCCACATCGCCGAGGGCGAAATCGACCCCGAACGCCGCAAGAAGTTCGCTGCCCTTGACGGCAAGCCGAAGTCCGCTCTCTTCCTTTGAGGAGAAGAGGGCGGCAAAGTCTTCCGACAACAGGGTATTGACGAGCATGCCGAGATCGAGCCCGGAAAGCGCCGTGTCGGACGATTCGGGCAATGTGACATATTGTTTGAGGAGCGCGATCCCCTCCTCCGCCGATGCCTGCACCTTGACGCCGTCGAGATCGAGATAGAGGGTGCCGTCCGCATAAGACAGCCCCACCGTTTTGGAGAATTCGATGCCGTCTGTCGCGGCCTCTGCCTCGATTTGTCCCGCAAGGGCAAACTCTTTGAGGCGAAGATCGAACCCGCCCGAAAGTGCGATCCCCTCGCCCGCATAGGAAATATCCGCATGCAGAACGTCGGCGGAAAAGAGCGTTTCGAGCTCCCGCACATAGGGCATGAGCGGAACATATTCCGCCTTCTCCGAAGCGTTGAGATCGGGCAGATGCTCTTTCCCGAAGCCCACCTGCGCGTCGATCGAGAGGGTGTCGTCGAGCGAAATGCTCGCGGTCACTTTCTCCACCGCAATCTCATTGTTCTCGCCGACGGTGAAGTGAAATTCGACGGGGATATTCAGCCCGAGAAGAGGCAGCTCGGAGCGAAGCTCCGCCCTTCCGTCCGAAAGGGTAAATTCGCCGCCTGCAAGCGCGGAGAGCAGGTCTTCCTCTTCGTCCGCCTGTGCGCCCGGCTCCGGCTCCGCCTCCGCAGTAAGTTCCCGTATGAGCGAAATCAACTCGTCCAACTTGACGGAAAGTTTCAAACCGCCGTAGTTGAGATAGGCGTTGCCCTCCTCCACCCACAGCGAGAGTGCGCCGAGTTTTGCCTTTGCGGTGAGTTTGGAAGGGTCGAATGCGGCAAAGTCCGTTCGGCTCAGATCGAGGTCGACGATCCCATGGTAGAACGTCTCGCCGATCGTGAGGTCGAGATCGAGCACGGTCGGCTCGGTCAGCACGCTTCCGAAACCGTCCGCAAGGCAATCGAGCGCCGTGAGTTCCTTCTCGACGGGCGCGTTGTTGACTTCTCCCTCCGCATAGCGGTAAAAGTAATCCGCAAAGGCGTCGGAATGTGCCTTTGCGGTGTTATATTCGTAGGTTGTGGTGGACGTGGACACGCAGGGCGCCGCGATGGGACCGTATTTCGCCGAATACTTTTCCTCGATGTCCGTCTGAAATACCTGCCAATTCTCGTCGAAGGTAAAGGTGACGGAGATGGCTTCGAATACGGGAGGAGTGTTGAGCCCGCCCGTGAAGATCATCTGGTTGACGTAATAGGCGGTGGCGCCCTTCGTGGTGACTACGCCGTCCACTTCTTCCTGCCACGTGTTGGGGTTCAACACGTAAGTGATTCGAAACCTGCCGTCCTCCGTCTCCGTGACCGCGCTTGCGCTCTCCACGGTGTCCTGCGCGATGACGTACACGCTGAGTTCGTAAGCGGGCAAACCGTTCGTTGCTTTGAACCCGTGTTCGCCGCCGATCGACATGATGTTGTAGGGCTCGCCCGTCTGCCATTCGGTATTCAGACCGTTGTAATTTTTGGAGGCGGGTTTGCGCCAGATCACACGGTCTTTTTCTTTGAGGTAACAGAACTGGCTCGCGCCCTTGATGAGCGAACTCTCCGTGAGGTCGGCGGAGATGAGAATGCCGTTTTCATACTGCTTGTAAGTGGTGACGGACTGCTGGATCACCGTGTCCACGGTGCCGTGCATCTCGGCATACCAAAGAGATTGCTCGGAAAATTTCCAATTCAGACGGGCAAAGATGTCGACGGGGGAATAATCTCCCGCGAGCGAATACACTTCTCCTTCCACCACGGGAACGGACGGAGAGCCGTAGCTGAGGTCGACGGTGTTCCGCTCCGAGTCCTTGAAGAAAGCGGAGCCGATGCCGTACACGCCCAAAACGAGCACAAGCACCGAGCAGAGCGTCACGATCGCTTTCGAGGTGCGGGACATCCGCTTTTTGACGCGCAACTGTTGACCATCTTTTTTATTTTTTACCGCACGCGGACGGCGCTTGTTTCTGATCTCATGCATTCCGCTTTCGATTTTTTTCATGTTACTTCTCCTTTCCCGCGCCGCGGCAAGAGCCCGTCACGCCGAGAAATTACAAATATCATAAAAGTTTATGACAATATTCTATCGCATTTATGACGAAATGTCAACGGAATCATGAAAATTTTACCATAAAATGTTTCAAAAAAATCGAAAAACCGCAAAAAAACGGCTGCGGCATTCCGCTTGCGCCGCAAAACCGCCGCGCGGGCGCGGAAGAAGCCGATATTTCCATATATTGTGCCGGAAGAGACCGTGACGCCCATATCTTGCGAAGATTTCCGGCGCTCCCGAGGCGCGGCGCACCGAAGCTGCGCTTTCTCTTCCCGAAAGCGGCGCCCGCCCAAGCCAAACGGCTTGGGCGGGCGCCGCGATCCCCAACCCCGATATGTCGGTTGCT
>CANQRP010000109.1 GCA_947626305.1 uncultured Clostridia bacterium
TTCGGTAATCGCGGGCACAAGCAGCTTTTCTCTGTCTGCAAGCTCGGGCAGGTTCATGAGGCTTTCGTTGACCGTTACGATATTCCCGCGCGGTACCTCTTCCAACCCGTGTTCGGAGAGAAACGTCACGTCACCGCATACTTCGCGGATCTCCTTCTTGCAGCTCTCGCTGTACATGTCCACGAGAACGACGCGGAAGTCCTTCCCGAACTTCGCTTCCCCAGCCCGCATCACCGCACCGAAATCCTGCAATACCTGGAAAAATAGTTCGTCGTGGATACGGGAGTCCACCGCGAGCAGCGGAACAAAGTTCTCCGCCGCAATCTTGCGGAACGTCTCCTCCTCGGTGCCCGCACAGATGATCGCGTCCGCCGAGTCCACATAGATCGCTTCCAGATAGGTGCGAATGATGAGATTGAGCTTGTTCTGTTCGAGCGCTTTCCCCAGCATGCGGACAAATTGAAAACTCTCCGCCTGCTGCAACACCGTTTGGTGTTTGTCCGCAAGCAGTATGATGTTATCGCTCTTGCCACGCGCAAAACACTGCGCGACCCGTGAAGGACGATACCCCAACAAGTTGACCGTATGCAGGACCTTTTGCCGCGTCTCCGCACTGCATTTGTCCGTGATCCCGTTCAAGATGAAGGACACCGTCGTTACCGAAACGCCCGCTTGCCTCGCTACCTCTTTGATCGTTATTTTGTTGATTTCTTTACTGTCTTCCATGTGTCTGCCTCTCTTATTTGCCGCCCCCATGATAGAGAGCGGCAATTAAGGGGGGAATTGTTCTCGCCTTTCGGCGAAAAGGGTAAGCATAGTTGGGAACGCGAAAAAGGGGGGAAAGTCACGCGCTCCCTATCACACAGTCCCTAAGGAACCGATGTGAACTTAAAGAGTGCTGTGCAGATCGCCGATAAACGTATCGAGCGCTGCTTGGAGGGAAGCGGTGTCCCCCGCAAGCGAACCGTTATAGATCGACGAGCCGACCGCCTTCGCCGCCTCCCAATATCTCGAAATTTCGGGAATGACGGGAACGGGTACGGACAGATCCAGCTGCTCGCGGATGACCTTGAAGAAGGGATCGTCCTTCACCGCCGCATTTTGCTGGGCGTTCTTGTTGGAGGGATAGTACCCTCGCTCCGACGCATACCGAAGCTGGCTTTGCTCGCTTGTGATGAACGCCGCAAGACGGGAAGCGGTGGCTTTGTGTTCGCTCTTGTTATTGACGACGTATACCTTGCTGTTGGAGAAGGACACAAGGGGTTTTTCCTGCCCGTCTATCGTGATCGTGGGAAGGGTGCGGTATTTGATGTTGGTCGCGTTCTTGAAGGTGTCCTTCATCTCCCACGCGCCCGAAATACACGCGCCGAGACGGTTGTTGAGGACTGCCGTTGCAAGATTTTTCGCGTCGTCCGACTTGAACTTCCCGCCGCTCTGGCGGAAATTCTTTGCCGCATACTGCATGAACTTCATGCCGTCCGCATTGTTCCAGTTGCAGGCATTGATGTCCGTGCCGTTTTCGCCGTAGAGGGTACAGCCCACCGCGAAGAAGCCCATGTTGAAATAGAACCCGTCCCCGATGTTGAAGCCGAACGCCGCCGCTTTCTCCGAACTCGTTCCGATGTTGGGCATGTTCGCCGCAAGCATCGCGTCGACGCTCCCCAAGAGCGTGTTTTCGAGGCTTTCGGGGAAAATGTTTGTTGTGTAGTATTCGATGTAGGTGTCCATGGTGAGCGGGAAGCCGTAGAGCTTGCCGTTATACGTCACCTGCTGGACGGTGGCGGGATCGTTGTTGTTTTTGATGTCCGAAGCAAAGGTCGCCGCGGTGCCGTCTCTGATCTCGGCGAGAAGCCCCGATTTTGCCATGATGCCGATATGGTCGTTTTGGCAGAGGATGACGTCCGCCGCCGCTTCGGGATCGTTTGCCACGATCGATTGCGCGTTCCAAGGATCCTGTACGCGGATGATGATATTATCTTTGATGTCGGGGTTTTGCTTCTTGAATTCTTTGACAAGTTGGGTGAGCAGAGTCTGATCTTCCGCGCCGCCCCAAATAACGACCTCACCCGCAGGGTCTTCTCCGCACCCTGCGAGCACACCCAACGAAAGGCAGGCGCACAGGGCAAGCGTTGTGATTTTTGCGAATGTTTTCATAGTTTCTCCTTGAATATTGAGGTGCCCCCTCCCCTACCCCTCCCCCAAACAAGTTGGGGGAGGGCGAGTAAGTTGTGGTGCCCCCTCCCCTACCCCTCCCCCAACAAGTTGGGGGAGGGCGGGAGCATAGGGGGTGAAATGAGGGGAGGAATATCGGGTTAGTCTGTTACGATCGCGGAAATGTAGTTCGTGTCGTCTTTCCAACCGCTTGCCTTCTTATAGGTGTCGACAAGGTTCTCGGGAACATAGATCTTGCCGTCGAACTGGAACATCTTGTGAAGGGCGTTGCTCGAAAGTGTGGGCGGTACGGGCGCCGTGATCGTCATCGTGTACGTCGCCTTACCGGAGGACGGTGTGAACGCATAGCCGCCGATCGAGGTGCACTTGTCACCGATAAAGATCTTGGTGAGTTTGCAGCTGTCGAACGCATACTGGCCGATCGTCACAATGCTCTCGAGATTGAGTTCGGTGAGGCCCGCTGTTCTGAACGCCTGCTGTCCGACGTTCGTCACCTTGGAGAGGTCGAAGCTCGTGAGCAGTTTGCAGGACGAGAAGGCGCTCTGCCCGATCTCCGTGATTACGCTGCCCGTGACGCTTTCGAGCTTAGAGCAGTAGCTGAACATACTGTTCGGGATCGACGTGATCGCGCTGTTGAGCTTCACAGAGGTGATTTCGGAGCAGGACGAGAACACGCCCGTGCCGACCGTTGTTGCGGCGGAAATATCCACTGCGCCCACAATCGACTTGCAGGACGAGAATGCGGAGTTGCCGATGCTCGTGAGCGAGCTGAGCGCAAGGCTCGTGTTGGTGATGGCCGTGCTCGAGAAGGCGCTTGCGCCGACCTCCGTTACCTTGGGAAGGCTGACGGTGGCAAGAGCGGTGCAACCGTTGAAGGCGCTGTCGCCGACCTTGGTCGCCTTTGCCGCGCTGAAAGAGGTGAGCGTGGTGAGTTTCGCGAAGGCGGAAGCCCCGACTTCTGCGACCTCGGGCACCGTGATGTCTTCGACCGCCGTTCCCTCTACCATGCTCGCGCCGAGGGACTTCGCCTTGTTCAGCGTGAGATGTTTGAGGGTGGTATTATAGCGGAACGCATAAGCCATGACCGTTTCGATGTTGTTGTCCGTCAGGGTCTCGCTGCTGCCCGTATAGTAGTAGAGCGTTTTGCCGTCGGCGGAAGTGAGCATATTGTTTTCGAGCTTGAAGTTGGTGTTGCCCTGTTCGAGGGTGAAGGTCTTTTCCGCCGCATACTCTGCCTGCGTGGTGAGAATCTGCCCGATCGTGAAGCTCGTCACTTCCTTGGGGATGACGATCTGCGTCTTGCTGCCCTTGTATTGGAGGAGCTTGCCTTCGCCGTTGAGATACCAACCGTTCTTTACGCCGTCGGGACCGACGAACTGGCTCTTGTAGCTCTCCCAGACTGCGCCATCCTGGTACTGTTTGAGGGTCTCCGCGTTGTCGATATGGAGCGCGGCAGACTTCGAGAAGGTGCTATCCGAGAGGTCGCTCGGTTCGAGGTAGCCGTTGAAGTTGACGACCGCAAAACCCGTGAGGTCGCCTGCGGCTTCGATCGTGGAGGGAAGGTTGATGACCGCCCCCGCCGCCGCGCTGAATACG
>CANQRP010000110.1 GCA_947626305.1 uncultured Clostridia bacterium
TCGTAGTGGCAATCGGCATACTGTGTGGGGGGCATCGTTTCGCCCTCGCCGACATAGATCGTATTCACGACCTTGCCATCCCGATCGACCACCTTATAGGCGCCTGTTTTGGGACATACGTCACCGCAGTTCAATCTCATGGTCTTCACCTCCGATACTCCTATTATGTGTGGGAAGGGAAAAATCATACGTAGAAAGAACGAGATCGCCGCGGCATTTTACAGAACACCCGCAAGATCGAGAGAGAGGCAACAAACGGCAAGGAGCACCAAATAGACGGAAAACCACTTGTAATCTGCCTTTTTGATGACTTTCAGCATGAGTTTTACGGCAAAAAATCCCGCCATTGCCGCGAACAGGATCCCCACGATCATGCCGACGATCTCGGGACCCGCCAATTGGACGCCGATCCCCTCGTCGGGGAAAATGATGTCCTTCAACTCCACGGCGACGCTCCCCAAAATGACGGGGATACTCATCAGAAAGGAAAACTTTGCGACGTCATCGCGATCCGCGCCGCTCACGGTGCCCGCAAAAATGGTGGAGCCGCTGCGCGAAATTCCGGGGAAAAGCGCAATCGACTGCATCAACCCCATTGTGAGGGAATGCTGCCAGCCGAGGGGGACAACCTTCTTTCGCCTGCGCGCCGCGATCTCCGTAATGACGAGGAGCAATGCGGTAAAAGCAAAACAGACGGACAGATAGATGAGTCCACCCTCGCCCGCAAACAATTCGTCGATCTCGCTGTTGAACAGCAACCCGACGACGCCGGCGGGGATGGTGGCAACGATCAACATCAATAGCGTTTTGAAGGGTTTTTT
Source organism: uncultured Clostridia bacterium (assembly GCA_947626305.1). Lineage (GTDB taxonomy): Bacteria > Bacillota > Clostridia > Christensenellales > Borkfalkiaceae > Gallimonas. The sequence goes on from CANQRP010000110.1 coordinate 822, forward strand.
GAAGAGGGCGAGGATGTCCTTCCGAAAAACCCAAATCACGGCAAACAGCGTGCCGAGATGGAGCATGACATTGACGAACATCATGCCGAACTCGCCGATGTTGTAATGGAGCACGCGTTGGAGCAACGACAAATGTCCGCTTGAAGAAACGGGCAGGAACTCCGTGAGTCCCTGCACCGCTCCAAGAATAATGGATTTCCAAATGGCTTCGAAATAGTTCATCCCGACCCCTTTCAGGAATAATCAGACTTCGTACAGATCTTTATAGCGATCCTCGAACACGGTAACACAAGTGTCACTGTTGTAGGTGTTGAGTACGGTCGTCTGGATCTCGCTCGAATAGGAAGAGAAATTCTCCGCCGTGAGCGCCTCATAATAGAGGTTGGAGAAGGTCCCCTCTTCCTCGATCTCATCCCAGTTGAACCGATAGGGCTGCGTGTTCCCCGTATAGGAGAAGGTGCAGTACATGATGTGCCAACCGTAATCGGAGGGAGCGACCGTAATGGTACCCGCACCGCCGCGGACCGCCTCCTGCGCCGCATACTCGAATTCCTTCACGAAGTCGGTATTGTTGGGAGAGACCGCATAGCCGAGATAGGAATTGAGACCGCCTGTATCGGTATTGTATGCGAAGGAGAGCTCATTGATGACGGCAAGCGCGTTGTTCTCCACGGAGCCTGCGCGGAATATGTTGTTTACATTGTAATTTTTCAGTTCCGCGATATTCGCTTTATAGTAGAGGAAGCTCGAATAGTTCACCGTCCCGTCCGCATTGTAATATGCACTACGGTCGCGGTGGTAATACTCCTCTTCGCCGAAGGGACGGGTCTCGTTCTCGACGGTGAGGTCCATATATTTGAGATAGCCCTTCATCTCGTCGAGGAAGCCCTCGATCGTGATCTTGTTGGGTTGGAAGGTGTACTTCGTATCCCCGTCGTCGTCCTTTTCGGAATAAACTCTTCCGTTATAGGTGTATTTGCCGAGATAGTTGGGGATCTTTTCGAATTGCGCGGGCTCCCCGTCCTTGTCCTCCGTCTTCGTCATGCTGTCTTCGAAGAAGAGATACTTTCTGTTCGTATCGCCTGCGGTATATGCCCCTTCCGTTACCTCGTAGGAATAGTCGTCATGCCCCGTGAACCAGGTGTTACGCAGGTCGGTCGCCGTGATCCCTTCGAGAAGAGCGGCACGCTGGACGAACTTGTTGCCCTTCTTTTCGCCGTAGTCGGATCCGACGTCTTCCAGGTCCTGCGCCTGCTGTGCGCTGAACGGAAGCAGGATGTTGATGACAAAACCGTAATTTTCGGGAGCGAAGAATACGAAGCTCGAATCGCTTACGCCGTCGAGTGCGCTTTCGAGCGCGGAGGCGTCCGCGGTGCCGAACTGCTCCTGCTGAGATTTGAGCGTGGTCTCGAACTTGTTCTCCATCCACTCCTTCGTGATCTTCTGTTTCGCCTCTTCCTCGAACACTTCGCCGAGCTTGTTGATGAGTTGCGTCTCGTACTGAGACTTTCTTTCGTTATTGTAATAATCGAGCTTCGTGATGTCGCTCGTATTTTCCCCTCTCGACACAAGCCCGTAATAGTTGAGGTTGGAAAGAAGGGTCTTGTATGCCTTCATTCTCGTAGAGGGAGTGGAACCGTCCTGCGCTTCATAGCTGCCGCAATCGGACGCATGATTGAACCCGGTGTAGATCTGATAAGCGGGGTCGTAATAATCCTCGCTTGCCGTGTTGATGCCCGTGGGCGTCGTGCGGGCAGTGTCGTGATCGTGTTCGTCTTCTTCCGTCTCGATATAGCTGAGTTCCTGCGAATCGAGCGTGGAATTGAGGCTTGTCTTTACGGCATATTCCGCCACATTTCTCTCGTCTTCGTCGAGGAAATAGCCGATCGCCGCAATGGACTTCTCGGACTCGTCGGCAGCGGAGATATAACTGCGCCACTCCGCCTCGGTCTTATCCTCGTCATGTTCAAGGAAGTATGCCTGTGCGTACTGAATATATATCTGACGGTTGACGAGCTGGTTTTTGAGCATCTCATAGACGTCCTTCGGCTCCATTCCGTAAGAATTCACGTATGTCTCGCCGACGCTTGCATAGCTTGCCACAAGATCCCGCTTCAACACGTCACTGGGCGTAATGATGTCTTTGAGTGCGACGTACTCCTCGCTCTTGGTGAGGTCCACCGTTGCCACGACTTGCTCGAGATCCTTTTTCAGGTTGTTCGTCACCAAGGCGCAACCCGAAAAGCTGCCGACCGTCAAAAGAGTCGCAAGAGCGAGCGCAGCTGTCTTTGTCTTTTTGAATTTCATAGATTTTATCACTCCGAACCGTTGTTCTTTTTCCGCGAAAATACCTTTCCGCAGTTTCATACCAAACTATTATAACGCATTTTCAAAATTAGTGCAAATGTTTCTCGGTGAAAATCACGCAAAAGTTGAAGCAAATTTCAGAAATTTCGTCATTTGCACCATCGTTTTGCCGCCGTCCTCCTTCGGGGGAAAGCGCAACGTGGGCGCACTGGTCATTTCCAGTTCCACCGCACCGCGATATTTTTCCATGGCTGCCTGCAACCTGTCGTCCCCAAGAGAATCGAGCGCGGCAAATTCGAGCGCACCGCCCTTGGGACCGACGGAGATCTTTTTTACGCCGAACTTCGCCGCATAGCTCTTCAAGACCGCGATCACGAGCAGATTGAGCGTCTCCTGCGGCAGACGACCGTACATCTCTTCCATGGAAAGGCACACTCTCTTGTAATCTTCCGTGCTGCGGATCTCGGCGATCTGCTTGTAGCAATCGAGCCGCCCGGCGTTGGATTCCACATACGTCTCGGGAATAAACGCCGTCGTGCGGATATCGAGGTCGACCGCCTCCTGCC
>CANQRP010000111.1 GCA_947626305.1 uncultured Clostridia bacterium
TCATTTCCTCCCACGGCGGCAGAAAGGGACTTGCCGATACCGCCCTCAAAACGGCGGACTCGGGCTATCTTACCCGTCGTCTCGTGGACGTCTCGCAGGACGTCATCGTGCGCGAAGAGGATTGCTGCGCCGGCAAGCAGCCCCGCGGCACCGTCATCCGCGCGATCGTCGGTCCCAACGGCGAGATGATCGAGAGCCTCGAAGACCGTCTCACCGGCAGATTCGCCGCCGAGGACATCACGGATGCGGCGGGCAACGTGCTCGTACCTTGCAACACGATGATCTCCGAGGATATGGCAAAGAAGATCGCCGCCATTCCCACCTATGCCGAAAACGGCGTGAGCATCCGCTCCATCTTCACCTGCAATACCCGCTTCGGCGTGTGCGCGAAGTGCTACGGCAAGAACATGGCGACCACCCTTCCCATCAAGGTGGGCGAGGCGGTCGGCGTCATCGCGGCGCAGTCCATCGGCGAACCCGGTACCCAGCTCACGATGAGAACCTTCCACACGGGCGGTATCGCCGCAACGGGAGACATCACCCAGGGTCTTCCCCGCGTTGAGGAGCTCTTCGAAGCGAGAAAACCCAAGGGCGTTGCCACCATCTGCGAAGTCGCGGGCATCGTCACCGTCGACAACAGCGAAAATCTCAACCGCATCATCATCTCCGAAGAGGGGACGAACATCAAGCTCAAAGAATATCCGCTTCCCTTCAATGCGGAGCTCAAAGTGCAGACGGGCGACAAAGTGGAGCCGGGCGCAATGCTCAACGCAGGTTCCGTCAACCCGCAGGACATCATCCGCGTCAAGGGCGTCAAGGGCGTGCAGGACTATATTCTCGAGCAGGTGCAGTCGGTGTACCGCTCGCAGGGCGTGGACATCAACGACAAGCACGTCGAGATCATCGTCCGCCAGATGCTGAGAAAGGTCCGCGTCGAGAGCGCGGGCACCACCGATATGCTCCCCGGTCAACTCGTGGATATGTTCTCGTTCGACGAACAGAACGAAAGGACGATCATGGCGGGCGGCGTTCCCGCAACGGCGAAGCGGGTGCTCCTCGGCATCACCAAGGCGGCTCTCGCCACCGACAGCTTCCTCTCCGCCGCCTCCTTCCAGGAGACGAGCCGCGTCCTCACCGAGGCTGCCATCTGCACCAAGCGCGACCCGCTCATCGGGCTCAAAGAGAATGTCATCATCGGCAAGCTCATCCCCGCGGGCACGGGAATGAAGGAGTACAAGAACGTCTCCGTCCAGACCCTCGGCAGATACAGCGACATCATGGCGGAGGAGACCGCCGTCGCAAACGACGAGCAGTAAAAACAACACATTTTGCAAGCCTGCCTCTCCGATTTTCGGCGGGGCAGGTTTTTTTGCAAAAAAAGTTGAAATTCTCTGCGGCATGTGGTATAATGAAAGTGTAAAAATTCGGGAAATTCAACAAGGAGGAAATGTGTATGAAGAAAAAAATTTTGCTTGCAGGTGTGCTTGCGCTCTCGCTGGCATTCGGCGGCGCGCTCGCAGGCTGCGACGATGATGACGACAGAGAACTCCACAACCAAGGCTCTCAGAGCGGCACCACCCAGCAGGGCGGCGGCTCTCAGCAAGGTGGAACCGAGCAGAGCGGCGCCGAGCAAGGCGGAACGCAGCAGGGCGGCGGCTCTCAGCAGGGCGGCTCTCAGCAGGGCGGCTCCCAAGAGGGCGAAAAGGTGCCCTCGGACGAAGTCGTGGGGACCTTTTCGGGGCTTACGGACACCGAGTCGGTGTATGCGGTCGGCGCGGTGACTACGGCAAAATTGCTCTCCTTCTCCCTCGCGGGAGAGGCGGCTTCGCTTGCGGATACCATTGCCGAGGGAGACAACAGCGGGTTCGATCTTAAGGACACAATAGAGAACCTCACTTCGGTGCAGGCGGGCGCGGCAGACTTCAATAAGTACTTTAACATGCTCGACAGCTTCCTCAACAAGCAGGCGCTGACCACCGTCGTCATCCAAAACAACGCGGAGGGCGAACTTGCGCAGAACGACTATAAAGCCGTTATCACGGGCAAGAATGCCGCAAATGAGAACGTAGAACACACCCTCTATTACAGCGAGACGCTCATTCGGAAGGTGGAAGATAACAACCGCGGTGAGAGCTTCACCGAAGAGAACTATTATCTCGAAGGCGTCGTCGTAATGCCGGAAGGTGCTTATTACTACATGTCGGGCACCCACACCCTGCGCTCGGAGACGGAGGACGGCGAAACGGAGAAGAGCGAAACCCTCGACATCCGCGCTTCGGCTACCCCGGACGACGCGCAAAACTATGTTCTGCTTCACCACGAGAACGAGTCCGAAGAGGAGTGGGGCGAAGTCGAAGAGGAGTCCGAATACGTCTACACCATCTATTCGGGCGGTCGACGCGTGGAACAGACGGCGGTCGAATTCGAAACGGGGAACGAGCACGGTCAGACGGAGACGGAGTACGAGATCAAACTTCAAAGCGGCGGGTCGAGCAGCTCTTACGAGGTGGAACGGGTGAACGTCAACGGAAAAACGTACATCGAGGTGGAGTACAATATCGACGGCACGTGCGGCAAGTTCGTCATTTTGAAGAACGAGGACGGCACTTATCAATATAAGTTCACCTCCCGCGCCTCGGACGACAGGACCTTCCGCGACTACGACGATTAAATTTGAAAAATCGCTTGACAATGCAGAGAAAACATGATAAAATAACAGCCGTTATATAACGGTTGTTATTTTTTACGCAGTGAATAAAGTGCGCCCGCCCCCGCGCTACGCGCGGGGGCGGGCGAAAAGGGGAGACGAATGCCGAGAACAAGCAAGCTGATAAGAGAAGAGGTGCTGAAAGCGGCGGCGGAGATCGTGCGAACGGAAGGGGAGGGGGCGCTCAACGCCCGTTCGCTCGCAAGGGCGCTCGGATGCTCCACTCAGCCCGTATATTCCCTCTTCCGCAATATGGACGAGCTGAAAGAAGCGCTCGCAGAGGAGGCGAAAAACGCCTATCGGCGCTTTATCGACGGATATCTTGCGCGCGGCGGCAGGAGCCGCTACGAATCGTTCGGCATGGGGTACGTGAAGTTTGCGCAGGAGGAGCGCGGGCTGTTCCGTTTTTTGTTCCTGCGCGACTGCAAAGAGGGGCAAAGCCCCGCAAAGGATCCCTATTTAGACGACATTCTTGCCGAAATGACGGCGCTCTACCGCATGACGGAGGAGGAAGCACGTGCCTTTCACGGCGACATGACGGTCTATTCCTACGGATTGGCTGCGCTCGTGACGACGGGCAACTACACGCCCACGGACGAGGAGATCTCGGAGTGTTTCAAGCGGGAATTTTATGCCCTGTATGCGTATTATTTCCCCAAACGTCCGAAGTTTTGGGAGTAGGAGCGACGAAGCGAAGCCCTTTTTCTTAAATTGTCATTTCGAGTGGAACGAAGTGAAGTCGAGAAATCTCAACATTATTTTAACACTGAGGTAGAGATGTCTCGACTACGCTCGACATGACATTTGGGGAGCATTGCGCGGGGCGACTACGCTCGGAATGACATTTGAGGCAGTGGACAGAGAGAGGAACCATAAGGAGGAGCTATGCAAAATTTCGGAATGAGTATGTTGTGGTTTTGGGTGTGCTATGTTTCTG
>CANQRP010000112.1 GCA_947626305.1 uncultured Clostridia bacterium
TACCGTCGTCGTAAGCAAGTTTTGCCGCGGAGACGAAGGCGACTTCCTTACTGTCGACGGGGTGATATTTGCCGTCGAACAGCGTCGCCTTCAAGTTGACCATGGGATAGCCCGCGAGCACCCCTTTCTGGATGGCTTCGCGCAGACCTTTTTCCACGGCGGGAATAAACTGTTTGGGGACCGTTCCGCCGACGACCGCATCCACGAATTCGAACACGCCGTCCGCAGCGCCCGGCTCGAAGCGGATCTCCACAACGCCGAACTGACCCGCGCCGCCCGTCTGCTTCTTGTGCTTGCCTTCTGCTTCCGCCTTGCCCGTGATCGCTTCGCGATAGGCGACGGTGGGGGTGGTGAAGTCTGCGTCCGCGCCGAACTTGCTCTTCAATCTGCGCTTGATGATCTCAAGCTGCACTTCACCCTGCCCGCAGGCGAGCGTCTCGCCCGTTTCGGTATTCTTGCGCACCTGGAAGCTCTTGTCTTCCTCGGCGAGGCGGTAGAGCCCGCCGAACACCTTGTCTTCCGTGCCGCGTACGGTGGCGTTGACCGCCATGGAGAGCACGGGTTCGGGGAAGTGGATGGGTTCGAACTGCACGGGAGCCGCGGGGTCGCACAGCGTGTCGCCCGTGCCCGTGTTGCTCAGCTTATTGACTGCGCCGATATCGCCCGCAACGAGTTCGGTGACGGGGACCTGCTTCTTGCCGATGAGGAGGTAGATGGCATTGATGCGCTCCTCGGTGTCGGTATTGGGGTTGTAAACGGTCATGCCGGAGCGGAGAACGCCGCGGCAGACGCGGAGATAGTTGAGTTTGCCCACGAAGGGGTCGACCGCCGTCTTGAAGATCTGCGCCGCGAAGGGAGCGCCTTCCTCGCAAGCAACGGAGATGGGCTCCTTGGTTTTGAGGTCGGTCGCGGGAAGACCCGCGCGCTCCGCCGCCTGCGGCAGATATTCCACGAGCGCGTTCATGAGGTTGATGACGCCCTTGTTGAGGAGGGCGCTTCCCGCCAACACGGGAATGACGCTGATGGAGTGGATGCCTTTCCGCAAGCCCGTGGCGGTCTCTTCGGGAGTGAGGGAACCCTCTTCGAAATATTTTTCGAGGAGCTCCTCGTCGTTCTCCGCGGCGGATTCCTGCAACACGCCCTGCATCTCTTCGAGTGCGGAGGTGTAAGCTGCGGGAACGTCCGTCTTTTCCACGCCGCTTGCGCCGAATTTGAAGGCTTCGCCCGTGATCACGTCGATGTACCCCGTCATCTTGTTGCCTTCCATAATGGGGATCTGCACGGGTGCGATCTTGCCCTTATAGCGCTCCTGAAGCGCCCGCACGGTGCCGGGATAGTCTGCATTTTCTTTATCCATACCGTTGACGAAGATCACGGAGGGTTTTTTGAGTTTGAGGCATTGGTCGAGCGCCTTCTCGGTGCCCACGGTGACGCTGCCGCCGGGACCCACTACGACGAGCGCGGAGCCGGCTGCCCGCATCGCGGCGATGAATTCGCCTTCGAAGTCGTAGAACCCGGGCACGTCGAGCAAGTTGAGCTTGACGTTTTTCCATGTGAGGTTGGCGACCGCGAGGGAGATGGAGGTCTTTCTGGCGATCTCCTGTTCGTCGAAGTCGGATACGGTGGTGCCGTTGTCCGTCTTTCCCATGCGTTCGATGACGCCGCCGTTGAAAAGAAGCGCTTCCATGAGCGTCGTTTTGCCTTCGCCGCCGTGACCGACGATAGCGATGTTGCGGATATTCGTTGCGGAAATACTCATAATTGTCCCCTTAGGATGTGAATTGTGGGCAAATTTCGTGCTATTATCACAACGCCCACTATTTCATTATACAGCATTTTCGAAAAAAATCAAGAGGGAATGATAAAAAAGATGAGAAAAACAAAAAACTTTTTGCGCGTCCCTCCCGCGTTGCCGCCGCGCCCTTTGCGACGGACGTGGCGGCAACGGTTCTATCCGCCGCGCGGGGGACATACACTATCCCGAGGAAGTTTCCTCGGGAGGTTTTTTATGCGCAAATTACTCTGTATCGCCGCGGGCATTGCTATCGCGCTCGGCGCAATGGGGCTGTCCGCTTGCAAACAGGAGGCAAAGACCGCCCGCTACGACATCCGCGGGGAGTATTTCCCCGACGAAAATAAGCTCGTCGCCGAGATGGAGGTCTCGGTGCCCAACCAAACGGAAAACGCCCTCGACGCGCTCTCCTTCGAACTCTGGGCGAACGCCTACCGCGCCGGGGCGAAGTACGCGCCCGTGTCGGAGCTGTACCGCCCCTCCGCATACTATGCGGGAACGAGCTACGGCGGCATCGAGATCTCGTCGGTCGAGGGGGCGGCGGGCTATGAAGTGTGCGGCGAGGACGAAAACATCCTCTCCGTCTCCCTCGGCGACACCCTCTATCCGGGCGACAGCGCCCGTTTGAAGATCTCCTTCACGACCACGCTCGCCAAAGTGGACCATCGCCTCGGCGTCGGGAGAAAAAACATCAATCTCTCCTATTTTTACCCCGTTTTGTGCAGTTACGGCGAGGCGGGCTTCCGGGAATATGTCTATTCGTGCAACGGCGATCCGTTTGTCGCCGAACGTGCCGACTACACGCTCTCGCTCACTCTTCCCGCCGAGTACAAGGTGGCGCACAACGGCGTGGGCGAGGCGACGGTCGCAGACGGGAAACAGACGGTCACGTTGGAGGCGGCGGGCGTGCGGGACGTCGCGCTCGTGGTCGGAACGCAACTGAATTGCCTCACGGCGGAAGCGGGCGAGGTGCCCGTGGAGTATTGGTATACCTCCGACTCCTCTCCCGAGACCACGTTGAAGGCGGCAACGGACGCGCTCTCCTATTTTTCGCGCACCTTCGGCGAGTACGGCTATCCGCGCTATGTGCTGGCGGAGACCGATTTCCCCTATGGCGGCATGGAGTATTCGGGGCTTGCGATGATCTCCTCGGCGCTGCAACGCAAGGATGTGCCCGCGGTCGTCGCCCACGAAACGGCGCACCAGTGGTGGTACGGCATGGTGGGGAGCAACCAGTTCGAAAACGCGTGGCAAGACGAAGGGTTGGCGGAATATTCCGCGGCGCTCTTTTTGGGGGCGCACCCCGAGTACGGCGACAGTTACGAGAATGCGATGAAGCGTTCGGAGAGCGGCTATCGGGCGTATTTCTCCTACCGTGCGCAGATCGAGGACAGGGCGGATACTTCCATGAACAAGCCGCTCACGGCGTTTACGGGGGAGTACGAATACCGCAACATCGCCTACGATAAGGGGGTGATCTTGTTTGACCGCGTTCGTCTGGCGGTGGGGGACAGAAAGTTCTTCACGGGGCTGAAAAATTATGTATCCGGCTATACGGGCAAGATCGCCTCGCCCGAAGACCTCATCTCCTGTTTTCACAAAGCGGGCGCCAACGTCGAAGGATTGTTCCGCTCCTTTACGGACGGAGCATGTGTGATATAGCGTTTATTATTTCGCACGATTGTTTTCCTCGTTGTCATACCGAGCGGAGCGCGCAGCGCGGAGTCGAGTGTATCCCCTTGGTTTTCAGCGACCCGAACATCGGAAAACAATCGTGCGAGGAAACCTTCTTCCT
>CANQRP010000113.1 GCA_947626305.1 uncultured Clostridia bacterium
ATGTCATTCCGAGCGTTAGTCGCCCCGCGCGCTGTTCTGATTCTCTAAGCGCGGCACGAGCACGCAGTGCGAAGTAGGAATCTCTACCGCATTTTTGATTGTCATTCCGACGACCGAGCAAAGCGAGGGAGGAGAGAATCCCATTGGGCGTTCATCGACCGTGGGGATACACTCGGGCTTACGCCCTCGGTATGACAGGGGGGAATAATGTTGAGATTTCTCCACTTCGCTCGCGGGGCTCGCTACGGTCGAAATGACAAATTTGAACGCCGTTTCCGATTACGTCATGTTGAGCGAAGTGAAGTAAACATCGCCTTATGGATAAAGTAAAAGAAATTTACGAGAAATATCTCGCGCTCGGCGAAAAGCTGTCCGACCCGAATGTCCTTGCCGACATCGAGGAGTGGACCAAGCTCTCCAAAGAGCGCGCGGAGATCGCCGAGATCGCCGAAAAGTACGCCGCCTGTCTCTCCGCCGAACGGGAGATGAACGGCGCTTTTTCGGAAGCGGAAAAAGAGACGGGCGAGATGCGGGAACTCCTGCTCGAAGAGGGCGAATCCTGCAAAAAGCGGCTTTCCGCCCTCCGGGAGGAACTCCGCCTTCTCCTGCTCCCCAAGGACAAGCGGGACGAGCGCAGCTGCATCCTCGAACTCCGTGCGGGCGCGGGCGGGGAGGAGGCGGCGCTCTTCGTATACGACCTCTACCGCATGTATCAGGGTTATTGCGAGCGCCACCGCTTCAAATGGGAGACGGTGGACGTCAACGAGACCGAACTCGGCGGCATGAAAGAAGCCATCGTCAACATCGGCGGAAAGGGCGTTTACGGGCGACTCAAATACGAGAGCGGCGTGCACCGCGTGCAGCGGGTGCCCGAAACGGAGTCGCAGGGGCGCATCCACACCTCTACGGCGACCGTGGCGGTCCTTCCCGAGGCGGAGGACATCGAAGTGGAGATCGACGAAAAGGATGTGCGCGTCGACCTGTTCCGCTCCTCCGGGGCGGGCGGGCAAAAAGTCAACAAAACGGAGACCGCCATCCGTCTCACCCACTTCCCGACGGGCATCGTCGTCACCTGCCAGGACGAGCGCAGCCAGCTCAAAAACAAAGAAAAGGCGTTCCGCGTGCTCAAAGCGCGGCTCTGCGACTACTATCAGAGCCGCCGCGATTCGGCGGAGGCGCAAAACCGCCGCTCCCTCGTGGGCACGGGGGACAGGAGCGAACGCATCCGCACCTACAACTTTCCCCAGAGCCGCATCACCGACCATCGGATCGGGCTCAGCCTTCACAACATGGAAGAATTTCTTTCGGGAGATCTGGACGAGATGATAGACGCTCTCGCCCGTGCGGACCGCGAGCGCATGCTCAGCGCGTCCGAAGAATAGAGGAACATCATGACAAGCAGACCTGCAAAACGGCTCGGCACCATTTCGCCCTCTCTCACCCTCTCCGTCAGTGCCAAGGCAAAGGCGATGAAGGCGGCGGGGGAGGACGTCGTGAATTTCGGCGTGGGGGAACCGGACTTTTCCACCCCCGAACACATCGTGGACGCCGCCAAGGAGGCGCTCGATAAGGGCTGCACCAAATATACTCCCTCCGCGGGGCTTTTGGAACTCCGCCGCGCGATCTGCAGCAAATTCCGCCGCGACAACGGGCTCGACTACGAACCTTCGCAGATCGTCGTCTCAAACGGCGCAAAACATTCCATCTTCAACGTCTGCTTCGCCCTCATCGACGAAGGGGACGAAGTGATCATTCCCGCGCCCTATTGGCTCACCTATCCCGAGGTCGTCAAGTGCTGCGGCGGTGTGCCCGTCTTTGTGCCGGCGCGCAAAAAGAACAACTTCAAGATCACCCCCGAACAGCTCAAAGACGCCATCACCGAACGGACCAAGCTCTTCATCTTCAATTCCCCCTGCAATCCCACGGGCGCCGTCTATTCGGAGGCGGAGGTGCGCGCGCTCGCCGAAGTGTGCGAAGAGGCGGGCATCTTTGTCCTCTCCGACGAGATTTACGAAAAACTCGTATACGGGTCCACAAAACCCTTCTCCTTTGCGGCATGTTCCCCCAAGATGAAGGACATGACGATCACCGTGAACGGCGTCTCCAAGACCTATGCGATGACGGGTTGGCGGATAGGCTACCTCGCCGCGCCGCCCGACGTTGCCAAAGCGATCGACTCTTTCCAGAGCCACGCAACGAGCAACCCCAACTCCATCGCGCAATATGCCACGCTCAAAGCGCTCAATTCGCCGGAGGCATCGGTGGAGGAGATGGTGGCGCGCTTCTCGCGGCGGCGCCTTGCGATGATCGAGCGGATCTCGGAGATGGAGAGCGTGTACGTCATCATTCCCGAAGGGGCGTTTTATGCGATGCTCGTCGTGAGCGGCGTGTACGGCAAAAAGTTCGGCAGCAAGCAGATCGACGACTCCGTGGACTTTGCCGACTGTCTGTTGGACGCGGCAAAGGTCGCCGTCGTGCCCGGCAAGGCGTTCGGCGCGGACGACTGCGTGCGGCTGAGTTATTCCCTCTCCATGCGGGACATGCTCGAGGGGCTCGACCGCATCGACGCCTTTCTCATGAGTCTTTCGTAAAATCGGCGAAAAATTTTTTCAAAACCCCTTGAAAAGTTTTGCAAAAGTTGTTACAATAGAAATATCAAAGACGAAAAATTCGTCTCTCAGGAGGTAATCATGATCAAAATCATTTGCGGACCCAAAGGAAGCGGAAAAACGAAGAGGATCATCGCGGCGGCGAACGACGCGGTAGCTTGTGCCAAGGGGCATTTGGTTTTTATCACCGACACCAAACGTTATATGTACGATTTGAAGCGGGAAGTGCGCTTCATCGATGTTACCGATTACAGCGTCGCGGGCGAAGATGCGCTCTGCGGCTTTATCAAGGGCGTGATCGCTGGCAGTTACGACAACGAGTATGTATTTGTAGACGGCGTGGCGCGCATCGCGGGCAAGGCGATCAAGGAGATGGCGCAGCTCTTCTATATGCTGGAAAAAGTTGCCGAAATGCGCGATTTGCAGCTCTTTATCACATGCAGCTGCACGGAAGAGGAATTGCCCGAATTCGCGAAGAAATATATCTGAGAGAGTTCACGAAAAATCTTGCTACGCAATCTTTTTCCGTGAGGGGGTCGCACGATTCTTTTCCTCGTTGTCATACCGACCGAGGCGCTTGCGCCGAGTGGAGTGTATCCCCTTGGTTTTCAACGACCCGAACATCGGAAAAGAATCGTGCGAGGAAACTTGCTTTGTGCATTAACGGAGTAAACCTCTCATTCGCTCGGCATGGACAACAAGCCGTAAGAGTGCGGCAAATTGTGTGCGCTGCCGCAGGGGAACCCTGCTCCGCGCAGTAATTATATTCACGAAAAATCTTTCGCCGGCGCAAAATCTTTTTCCGTGAGGGAGTCGCACGATTTTTCCTCGTTGTCATACCGAGGCGCAGCCGAGCGTATCCCAATGGTCGAAGAACACCCAATGGGATTCACTCCTCCCTCGCGTTGCTCGGTCGTCGGAATGACAGGAAGAAATGCGGTAGAGAT
>CANQRP010000114.1 GCA_947626305.1 uncultured Clostridia bacterium
TGAAAGTAACCGCCCCGGAAAACACAAGAGGCTTTTCCGAAAGTAACCAGTTTTTCAGTGCCTTTCATATTATACCAAACGACCCCTTCGATTGTCAATAACAAAATGGGGGAAATTTTGTTATTTTTGCAAATATTTTTCTATCATGTCCGATTGCGTGCGCGAAAATTCTTCCAATTCTTCGGGTTTGAGGCGACGATAGGCGAGGAGTGCAAGATAATAGATCTGCATTGCCGCCGCCCGACGGGTCTCACCCTCCGCGGTTTTGAGCGCCTGCACCGCGGGAGAGGCGGTGTTCACGACGAGCGTAACACCCTCTTCCTCGTCTTCGCTCATGCGATAAAAGGAATTCATCTCGGACATCCTGCGCATAAATTCCGCAACGTTTACGACCGCAGCCACGCCGCTGTCTTTGAGTTTTTCCGTCTTTACCGTCACCTTCTTGCCGTCGAGCGCGGAGGTGAAGATCCCGACGAGTTCGCCGTCCTCGGCGCTTTCCTCTTTCAGGGCGCCGTCGACATCCGCATCGATGCGCAGAAAACGCACCCGCTTCGGGTTCTTATATTCGAGATAGCTGATGAAGTGCGGGTCGATGAAGGTGTCGCACAGGATGGCGTCGAGCCCCGCGTCCCTGAACATTTTGACATACTGCGCCTGCGTGTTCGGGTCGGAGACATAGTAGACCGCCCGAGGCTCCTTCCCCTCCTTGCTCTCCTCCTCGCCGATCTCATCGCCGTAGAAGCTCTCGACGGGGCGGTATTCGCCCGCGAGATTTTTGTAGATGATGATATCCTTCACCCGATCGTAGAACTTGTCGTCCTTGATGCAGCCGAACTTGACGAAGTTTGCAAGATCCTGCCAACAGCTCTCGTACCTCGCTCTGTCGTTCCGGAACAACTCGGAGAGTTTGTCCGCGACCTTCTTGGTGATGTGAGCGGCGATCTTCTGGACCTGCTTATCGTTTTGCAGGAAGGAACGGGAGACGTTGAGCGGAATATCGGGGCAATCGAGCACGCCGTTCAGCAGCATGAGAAATTCGGGGATGACTTCCTTGATGTTATCTGCGATGTAGACCTGATTACAATACAGTTTGACCTGACCGCGCTCGAGTTCCACCTGCTTTTTCACCTTGGGGAAGTAGAGAATGCCCTTTAAGTTGAAGGGATAGTCCATATTGAGGTGGATCCAGAAGAGCGGCTCCTGATAGTCGCGGAAGGTTTCGCGGTAGAAGGTCTTGTACTCCTCTTCGGTGCAATCTTTGGGCTGTTTGAGGTAGAGCGGCAGGGTCGTATTGACCGGCTTGTCCTCCTCCGTCCCCTTGGGGTCGAGGTAGATCTCATAGGGCATGAAGGAGCAATACTTGTTGAGCAACCTGCGGATCTCGAACTCCTTCGAAAATTCCTTCTCTTCGGGAGCAAGGTGCATGACGACCTTGGTGCCTCTCCCCTCTTTTTCGCACTCCTCGATGGTGTAGGTGCTCTCGCCGTCCGACGACCAATGCACCGCGGGCGCGTCCTCCCGATAGGACTTGGTGAAGATCTCGATGTTCTCCGACACCATATAGGCGGAATAAAACCCGAGCCCGAAGTGCCCGATGATGCCGTCTCCGCCCGCCTTTTCGTACTTTTCGACGAAATCCGCCGCCCCGGAAAAGGCGATCTGCGTAATGTACTTCTCCACCTCTTCCTCGGTCATCCCGATGCCGTTGTCCTCAACGGTGAGCGTCTTTGCTTTCTCGTCCGTCGTGACGGTGATCCGATACTTCTCTTCCGCCGCCGTCTCGCCCAATTCCGCGAGTTTCTTGTGCTTGGTGATCGCGTCCGAAGCGTTGGAGACGATCTCGCGCAGAAAGATGTCCTTGTCGGAATAGAGCCATTTTTTGATGATGGGCATCATGTTCTCGCTCGAAATTTGAATGTTGCCTGTCTTTGCCATGGTTTGATTCTCCCGTGATGCCCCCGACGCCATCGCGACGCGGGGTGATTTTTTCCTTATTTATATACACAAAAAAATGCACCGCAAAACGGGTTTTTTCGATTTTTTTCAAAAAAATCACAGAGGAAAGCGCCCTCCCGCTTCCTTCGCCCCGCTCCCCTTTCTCCAAGCAAAAAGCCCGTCCGGAATTCGGGCGGGCTCGCTTTTCAAGATGATTTATTTGTTCTCTTCGTCGGAGCCGATGAGCTCGGAAATGGAAGCGCCGAAGCTCTCGGTCTCGTTCCATTCTCTGTATTCATCCTCTTCCTCTCCGCCTGCGGGAGCATTGCGGCGAGCGTTCTTTTTCGTTCTCGGACGGTCCTCGTCGTGATGTTCATGCTCTCTGTGCTCGGGACGGGGTTCCATCTCGGGACGAGGCTGCAACGCCTTGATGGAGAGCGTGATCTTCCGCTCTGCGGGGTTGAACGCCAGGATCTTCGCGTCCACTTCCTCGCCGATGGAAAGAACGGAGGTGGGATTTTCGAGCCATTCGTGCGTGATCTGCGAGACGTGCACCAGACCGTCTACTCCCCTGTCGAGTTCGACGAAGGCGCCGAAGGGAACGATGCGCACGACCTTGCCGTGAACGATGTCGCCCTCGGCATACTTCTCCGCCGCAAGATCCCACGGCTGGGGCTGCAACTGCTTGTAGCCGATGGAAACTTTTTTGTTCTCGCGGTCGACCCGCAAAACTTTGAATTCATAACGCTTGCCGATCTCGAGGACGTCGGTGACGTTCTTTACGCCCGACCAGCTCAGATCGGAAATGTGGGCGAGACAGTCGAATCCGTTGACGGAGACGAACGCGCCGAAAGAGGTCACTCTCTCGACCTTGCCTTCCACGACATCCCCCTCCCGGATGGATTCGAAGAATGCGGCTTCCTTTTCCGCCTTGGCGGCTTCGCGCGCCGCTCTCTCCTCTTCGATGATGACGCGCTGCGAAGCGATGATCTCCTTTCTGCGCTCCTTTCTGATCTCGATGAGGCGCAGACGAAGTTTCTTGCCCGTATATTTTTCAAGGTCCTTTACATATCCCGAACGGATCTCTTTGGCGGGGACAAACACGGGATAGGTGCCCAGCTCTGCGGTAAGACCGCCCTTGTTGAAACCGGTGCAGATGACAGAGAATTCTTTGCCTTCCTCGATCTCCTTGAGCTGCGCTTCCTCTTCCTTGAGTTTTTCGACCATCTTTTGGGAGAGCTTGACCTTGGGCGTTACCTCCACGACCATCAGTTCGAGTTCGGTGCCCACCTTCTCGGCATACGCCTCACGGCTGTATTCCTCGGTGGCGAGCTCCTCTTTCGCAAGCAAGATCTCGAGCTTGCCCGCTGCGGAGACATAAACTCCCTCGTCCGTGGCGGAAACAATCTTCGCAGTGATGATCTGCCCCTTCTTGTACCGCTCTGCCTTGTCGATTCCCTCAACGACGTCCATCATTGTCGTTGCCTGAACTTCCGCGTTGTTTTCTTCCATCTTGAAAAGAACCTCCTGAGT
>CANQRP010000115.1 GCA_947626305.1 uncultured Clostridia bacterium
ACCGCCTTCAAAGCTGCCGCTTGTTCGGGCGTCCCGCACGCTGCACAATGTTCCATTTTTAACCTCCTGTGATCTTCGTGAGCGCCCGCTTTTTTATCCGCATTGCACGAAAAAATCGGCGCGGCGCGCTTTATCGGGTGTATTATATCATAAACAAAAAGATTTATCAAGAGTCTTTTTACAAAATATAAGAAAAAAGAGAGAAAAAAAAGCCCGTATTTGGGCAAAAACGGAAAGAGAGGTAGGAGAGGGGACGCCTTATTTTTCTAGCGGGGCACACCGTCCCCCCTTTCGGCTCACTGCGTTCGCCACTTTCCCCCGCTTCGCGAGGGACAGCTTTCCCTCTCACTTCTTCGCCAAGTAGTTTTCAAAGATGATGTTATCCACATACTTGCGGGCATGCGCTTCGTCCTCGGGGGAGCGCACCGTCCACGCGAGTTTTGTCCCCCCGAACTTCGTCACGCACTTCTGCGGCAGCTGCCAAAACCCGTAACTCACAAAGTCCGGCTTCACCAAACCGTTCAATTTGAGGCGGGAGAGCAGATGCGCCTTGAATTTCCACGCAAGCGAGTCTCCCTTCTTGCTCATTTCGGCGCAGGCGAGCACCCCGCAGGGCACGGCGGGGCAGAGCTTTTTATACGCCTTTGCATAGAACGGGTCAAACGACTGCACCGCATATTCGCCGCGGTAATCGATCTTTTTCATCACTGCGAGCATGGCGGCGGCGATCTCCCTTCCCTTCACCCCCTTCATCTCTTTGATCTCGATGAGAAGGGGCACTTTCCCGTTTACGAGGGCGAGAAATTCTTCGAAGGAGGGGATTCGCTCCTCCGTTCCGCCGAGGCGCAACTCTTTCAGCTCGGCGAGGGTGAGGTCTTTGAGGTCGCGCTTGTCTCCCGTCATGCGCTCCAAGTTGTCGTCGTGAAAGACGGCGATCTGTCCGTCCTTGGTGAAATGTACGTCCGTCTCGATGGCGTACCCCGCTTTCATCGCGACGGAAAAAGCCGCAAGCGAGTTTTCGGGCCGTTTCTCGTCGTGCAGCCCTCTGTGCGCCACGGGCAGAGTCTCCAAAAATGTTTTCATGCCCCTATTTTATTACATCGCGCGGCAAAAGGCAAGGAAACACTTGCCAAAACGGGGGGAAAAAGTTATAATATTTCCGTTAAGGAAAAAGCATATGGCAAAACCCGACCGCAATTTACGCAATTTTTGCATCATCGCCCACATCGACCACGGCAAGAGCACCATTGCAGACCGCATCATGGAACTCACGGGGCAGGTAAGTAAGCGCGACATGGAGGAACAGCTCCTCGACAGCATGGACATCGAACGGGAGCGCGGCATCACCATCAAGCTCGCGCCCGTCCGCATGTACTACACCGCCCTCGACGGGCAGGAGTACGAGTTCAACCTCATCGATACCCCGGGACATGTGGACTTTACCTACGAAGTCTCCCGCTCTCTCGCTGCCTGCGAGGGGGCGCTCCTCGTGGTGGACGCCACGCAGGGGGTGGAGGCGCAGACGCTCGCAAACGTCTATCTCGCCCTCGAAAACGACCTCGAGATCGTGCCCGTCATCAACAAGATCGACCTTTCTTCGGCGCGCATCGACGAGGCGAAACAGGAGATCGAGGACGCCATCGGGCTCGACTGCGAGGGCTGTCCCTGCGTCTCCGCAAAGGAGGGGACGAACATCCGCGACATTTTAGAGGCGGTCGTCAAGCAGATCCCGCCCCCCGACGGCGACACCGAAGCGCCCTTAAAAGCGCTCATCTTCGACAGTTATTACGACAACTACAAGGGGGTCATCCTCTTTGTCCGCCTCAAAGACGGCAGCGTGAAGGTGGGGGACAAGATCAAGGCGTGCCTCTCCGAAAAGACGTACGAAGTCACCGAGGTGGGGGCGTTCGCGCCCTTCTTGCAGCCCAAGGAAGTGCTCAGAGCGGGGGAGGTCGGCTACATCGCGGCGAGCATCAAGAGCATCGAAGACGTCGCCGTGGGCGACACGGTGATCTTTGCCGACAAACCGGATACCCCCGCGCTTCCCGGCTATAAAAAGGTGCAGCCCGTCGTCTTCTGCGGCATCTATCCCTTGGACGGGAGCAAATTTCTCGACCTCAAAGAGGCGATCTTAAAGCTCAAACTCAACGACGCGTCGCTCATTTTCGAGCCCGACAATTCGGTGGCTTTGGGCTTCGGTTTCCGCTGCGGCTTTTTGGGACTTCTGCACATGGAGATCATCCAGGAGCGCATCGAGCGGGAATTCAACCTCGACATCATCACCACCGCGCCCTCCGTCTCCTACCTCGTGCACAAGACGGACGGCTCGAGCCTCTATGTGGACAACCCTTCCCACCTGCCGCCTCCCTCGGACATCGACTACATGGAGGAGCCAATCGTCAAGGCGGAAATTTATTCCCCGCCCGACTATCTGGGTTCCATCATGGACCTCTGCCAGGAAAAGCGGGGGGTGTTCCGGGACATGACCTATCTCGACGCGCGTCGGGTGAAGCTCGAATACCGCCTGCCCCTCAACGAGATCGTGTACGACTTTTTCGACGAACTCAAAAGCCGCACGCGGGGCTATGCGAGCTTCGACTACGAGCTCGCGGGCTACGAGAGGAGCAAGCTCGTTCGGCTGGACATTCTCTTGAACGGCGAGATCTGCGACGCACTCTCGCTCATCGTGCATGAAGACAGGGCATATCCGCGCGGGAGAACGCTGTGCGAAAACCTGAAGGACGCGATCCCGCGTCAGCTGTTCGAGATTCCCGTACAGGCGGCGATCGGCGGAAAGATCATCGCCCGCGAGACGGTGAAAGCGGTGCGGAAGGACGTGCTCGCCAAGTGTTACGGCGGCGACATCACGCGCAAGAAGAAGCTGCTCGAAAAGCAGAAGGAGGGCAAAAAGCGGATGCGGAAACTCGGCACCGTGGAAGTCCCCTCCGAAGTGTTTATGCAGATATTGAAGACAAATAAAGACTGAGAGATTTCGCCCGATTGTTTGCTCCTCGCCTGTAAGCCCTACCCTTCGTTTGCGAGGGGGAGGGTGGCATGGCACAGCCATGACGGGTGGGGGTGGGCTCGTCGAAACCAATCGTGCGAGGAAACCTCCCTTCTGCATCAACCGAGTTACTCTCTCATTCGCTCGGCTTTCACAACAAGCCGCAGGTGTGCGGCAAATGTTGTCGCGCAGCGAAGAAGCGTGGTTCTTCTCGCGCAAGTAATTTGAGAAAGCATCCTTTCTTGCCCTCCCCCGCGCCAATGCGCGGGGGAGGGGTAGGGGAGGGGGGTACCTTATTATTGCCCCCCCCCTTTCCCCCTCTCTTCGTTCGCCACTTTCCCCCGCTCCGCGGGGGACAGCAACCCCCACCACCCGCTCCGCGGGAGCCGTCTCACACGGGTAGAACCCCGTGTTCGGGCACCGTTCGCGCTACAAATGCGCT
>CANQRP010000116.1 GCA_947626305.1 uncultured Clostridia bacterium
CGCGTTCAAAGCAGCCCGCCCTTATGTGACGTGTGACCCGCCGCGCCCAAAGCCGCACAAAGACCGTGTTTCCCACCGCCGCCGCGGCGGCGCCGCACAGGGTGACGATTCCCACAAGATCCTTGTCGAGCACGCCGAAAACGCAGAGGACGATCTCGACGGCGAGGAGCATGAGCAGGAAGCCGCACAAAACGACGATCGCAAGTTTTCCCGTCTTTTTCGCGGGAGGGAGGGTATGAGAGCGCGCGGCGATCTCCTCTTTTCTATGCGGAAAACTCGCATACATCATTCTCTTTCTCTTTCCCGCGAGGAGGAAGAACACGATGACGCCCGCCCCTCCCGCAAAGTGCAGAAGAAAGCACAGGACGAGGAGGATGACCGCCCACTGATCGTATTGACTGTAAACATCGCCCGTCGCCCATGCGATCCCCAAAACGAGCAGCATCAAAGGGGGAGAGAGCAGGAAGAGAATGACCCCGACCGTAAGCCCCGTTTTTGCCCTGCGGTATTCGCGGACGAGCAGGTCGATCGCGAAGGAGACTTCCCCGTCGCCGTTCTCCTTTTCCGCCCGCTTCGCGCAGAGGAGTTCCGCCACGGTGACGCCGAGGATCTCCGCGAGTTTCGTCAACTTTTCGGGGCGAGGCACGGCGGCGCCCGTCTCCCACTTGCTCACCGCTTTGTTGGAGACGCCGAGGAGCTTGCCGAGCTCACTCTGCGACATGCCTTTTTCGGTGCGCAGCTCATAGATGAAATTGCCGAAGCCGTAGTCGTTCATATCCCCTCCGGATCGAGTCCGAGAGTTATCATACCACGACCGCGCTTTTTTTGCAAGGCGGAGATGTCGAATGAAAGTAGAACTTTCCCGCGAACAGAAAAAACTCTTTGGAGACAAGCGGCGCGGCGGGCTGAAAAGCCCGCCGCGCCGCAGTTTCATTTAGCCGGTTTTACCTTTACGCTTCCGCAGAGGACTTCGGCGTAAGAGTAGGAGGTCTTGCCCAAAAAATTCTTGTCGTTGGGGCTCACGGTAAAGAGTGCGGGGTACACGCCCGAGAGCTCGCCGCAATAT
Source organism: uncultured Clostridia bacterium (assembly GCA_947626305.1). Lineage (GTDB taxonomy): Bacteria > Bacillota > Clostridia > Christensenellales > Borkfalkiaceae > Gallimonas. The sequence goes on from CANQRP010000116.1 coordinate 1,067, forward strand.
TTCAGGATCTTGTTCCTGCCTAAATTCACGGTGACGTCCACCTGCGTGCGGAAGTAATCGGCGATCGTTTTTTTGATCGTTTGAATATCGTTATGGCGCTTTATCATGAGAAAATTGTGGACATGTATCGCGTTTTTTATACATCTTACGGGAATTTCGGAGGGTAAGTCATAGTGCGGTGTCCGCCCGCATAACATAGAGGGAAACCAAAATCGGGAGTGAAAAAGATGATCAACACGCAGACGGAAACTTTTCGCGGCTTTGGGAAACTCGCCGAGGCGAGCGGGCAGACCGCGGTGGAATGCCGCTTCGGCGGTGAAGTGGAAACGGTACTTACCGCGCACGCGAGCGTAACGCTTCTGAGCGCCGAGGCGGTCGGCGGCGAGGTGCGCTACACGGGGCGGGTACTCTTTTCCCTCGTGTATGAGAGCGGCGAAAAAAAGGTCTGCCGCGCGGAAAAGGGAGTGGAGTTTTCCGCCAAGGTCGCAGCGGAAGGCAGTGCGCCCGCCCTCGTTCCCAAAGTCAAATTGCAGACGGAAAACATCTCGGTGCGGCGCGAAGGCGCGAGCGTCTTCGTCACCGCACTGCTCGGCGCCGATGTCGCGCTCTACGGCGAAAAGAACCTCGAATACCTCACCGACGGCGATCTCGTCTGCAAGCGGGAAAGTTTTCCCATGCTTACGGCGCATCTTTGCGGCGGAACGGCGGAGGCAGACGACGAGTTCGAGACCGACTTCGTGGGCGACATTCTATTGCATGCGGAAACGGTCAACCTCTCCGATGTCCATTGCGAAACGGGCGCGCTCGTCCTTGAAGGGGAAGTCAATCTCGGCATTTTGGCGTTCAAGGGGGAAAACGCCCTCGTGTCCTTCGAGCGGCTGGTGCCGTTCCGCGTGGAGATCCCCTGCGAGGCGGCGGAGGCGGGCAGAAGCGCGGAGGGGCGGGTCTGTGTGAGCGAGATCGCGCTCCACGCCGATTCGGACGAGGAGCAGGGCAAGTGCAAGATCGCGGCGGAACTTACTCTTTCCGCGGAGGGATGCGTGTATGAGGAGACCGAGATCGACGGCATTGCCGACGCGTTTTCCGCCACGCATGAAGTTGCCTTGACCTATGCCGAGGCGGAATGTGCCGGCGTTGGCGAAGCGATCAAGCTCACCGAGCGGGTCTCGGGCAAGGCGGCGCTCTCGTCCGCGGTGGATTTTTCCGATGTCTTTCAGGCGGTTACGTTGCAGCGCGCCGAGGCGAATCTCGCGGATGGGGAGGAAAAACGGCTCGAAGGGGTGGCAATGGCAACGCTGCTCGTTCTCGGAACGGACGGCACGCATCGCGGCGTCGAGCTGAGTTTGCCCTTCTCTCTTCCCGTACAGGCGGAGGGGGAGTGCACGGTAAGCGTGCTCGCCTGCGGAATGTCGGCGCGACAGCGGCAGGAGGGGGAAGTCGAGGCGGAGGCAACGCTCAAAATCGTGCTCACGCCCAAAAGAAAGTGGCGCGTTACCCCCGTGGCGGCGGTCGCCGAAGGGGCGCCGCTCGTTCTGCCCGACTGCGCAGTGAGCGTCTACATTCCCCGCGCGGGCGACGGACTTTGGGAGCTTTCCAAGAGTCTTAAAAAGTCGCCCGAAGAGGTGTCCGCAAGCAATCCGGATATCGAGTTCCCCATCAAAAAGGGACAACGGGTCATCATTTACCGCAAAAAGAGCTTGTAATATGATTTTGCACGATTGTTTGCTCGCGACGTAAGCCCTACTCTTCGCTTGCAAGGCTCCACCCCGCTTCGCGGGGGACAGCGTTTCTTGCCCTCCCCCGCGCGAACGCGCGGGGGAGGGGTAGGGGAGGGGGTACCTTATTTTTTCTGTCATACCGAGGCGTAGCCGAGTGTATCCCAATGGTTGATGCACACCCAATGGGATTCTCTCCTCCCTCGCATTGCTCGGTCGTCGGAATGACGAAGGAGCCCCCTTTTGGCTCACTACGTTCGCCACTTTCCCCCGCTTCGCGGGGGACAGCTTTTCTTGCCCTCCCCCGCGCGTTCCGCGCGGGGGAGGGGTAGGAGAGGGGGCACCAATAAAAAAGCGGCGCAAAAGCGCCGCTTTTATGATTTTCTTTGGGAACAGAGGATGTACATAGATTAGTATAGTCTATGTACTCTCATTGCTTGAATTATATCATCCCTACCCCGTTTTGTCAACTAAATTCTTGTTATTTTTGTCATATTTCTTCTCCCCGGCTGCTTTTTGCAGCCTTTTTTTGTTTCCAATGCACACAGATTATACTAATCCATGTACTTTTTCCCAAAGGCAGTGCGGGTCCTTTTAAGAACCCTTGCGCGGGCAAAACCGTGCTTT
>CANQRP010000117.1 GCA_947626305.1 uncultured Clostridia bacterium
GCACGCCCGAAGTCATCGACTGCTGGTTCGATTCGGGCTCCATGCCCTTCGCGCAGTATCACTATCCCTTTGAAAATAAGGATCTCTTCGAGGAGACCTTCCCCGCCGACTTCATCTCGGAGGCCGTCGATCAAACGCGCGGCTGGTTCTATGTGCTGCTCGTCATCTCGACCATTCTCTTCGGCAGGGCGCCCTTCAAGAATTGCATCGTGCTCGGCCACGTCAACGATAAAGACGGCGTCAAGATGAGCAAGCACAAGGGCAACGTCGTCGACCCGTGGACGGTGCTTTTAAGGCAGGGCGCGGACGCCGTTCGTTGGTATTTCTATACGGGCAGCGCGCCGTGGATCCCGTCGCGGTTCGGTCCCGAGGCGGTGAGCGAGGTGCAGCGCAAGTTCCAGGGAACGCTGTGGAACACCTACGCCTTCTTCACCCTCTATGCCGAGATCGACAAGTACGACCCGAGCAAGTACGACTTAAAAAAGTGCAAGCTCTCTCTCATGGACAAGTGGGCGCTGAGCAAACTCAACACCCTCGTCAAAAACACCGATCAATTGCTCGCGGAGTACAACATCACGGACAGCGCGCGCGCCATTCAGGACTATGTGGACGAGCTCTCGAATTGGTATGTGCGGCGGGGACGCGACCGCTATTGGGGCTCCGAGATGACGGAGGACAAGGCGGCGGCATACACCACCCTCTACACGATTCTCGTCACCCTTGCCAAATTGCTTGCGCCCTACACTCCCTTCATGGCGGAGATGATGTATCAAAACCTCGTGCCCGCCTTCTATCCCCAAGCCGAAAAGTCGGTGCACCTGTGCGCCTTCCCCGTTTGCGAGGAGAGTTACATCGACCCCGCGCTCGAAGAGGGGATGGAGGAAGTTTTGAAGGTGGTGGAGCTCGGCAGAAGCGCGCGGGCGGGCGGCGGCGTCAAGAACCGCCAACCTCTTGCCGAGATGATCGTCGCAAGCGACAAGGCGCTCGATTTGGGCGCGGAGCTCGAAGCGGTGGTGCTCGATGAATTGAACGTGAAGTCGCTCCGCTATTCTTCGAGCGCGGAATCCCTCGTAAAATACACCTTAAAGCCGCAACTCAGAACGCTCGGACCCAAATACGGCAAAAAACTCAAACTCATTTCGGAGTTTTTGAAGGAGTGCAATGCGGGCGAGGTCGTCTCCGCGGTGCGTGAACAGGGGAGTTTCACCGTCGATTTGGAGGGCGATGTCACCCTGCTCGAAGAGGACCTGCAAATTTTCACCGAGTCGGCGGAGGGGTACATCTCCGCGGCGGGCGGCGGCATCACGGTGGCGCTCAACACGACGCTTTCGGAGGAACTTTTAACGGAGGGCGCCGAGCGCGAACTCGTCTCCCGCATTCAGACGATGCGGAAAGAAGCGGGCTTCGAAGTCACCGACCGCATCGAAGTGTATTACGTGGCGGAGGGCAGGGCGCTTGCCGTATTAAGGAGCGGCGCCTTTGCCAAGGACGTGCTTGCGAGCAAGGTTGCGCCCCTCGGCGCCGAAGTCGGCTTTACCAAGGACCTCGACATCAACGGCGACAAAGTAACGATCACCATTGTCAGGGTATAAAAGAACGGAAGAAGAACGCGCGGCGCGGGCAATTTTGCCCGCGCCGCGCTGCTATGTTATATATCGGAAATTCCAAGCAAATAGTCCGTAGAAATTTCAAAGTATTTTGCGATTTTTACCAACATTTTCAAGTCGGGCTGATGTGCGCCCTGCTCGTAGCCGGCATAGCAAGTGACTGAGATGCCCAACTCTGCCGCGAGTTCCGCTTGTGTACGGTGTTCTTTTTTTCGTAATTCCCGTAATCTTTTAGCGAAAATCTCCATGCAAACAGTATATCAAAACTACGAGAAAGTCGTTGACAAACTACGAGAAAGTCGTATATAATAGAGCAGCGGTTTTGTTTGCGACAACACTTTTCCGCCCTCCCCCGCGTTTGCGGGGGAGGGCGGCGCGCCAAAGCGTCATGCTGCCCCACGCGTTCTCAATTGTCATTTCGACCAAGCGAAGCGCGTGGAGAAATCTCACTTTGTTATAATGTGGATGAGATTTATACTTCGCCTACGGCTCGTGCCGCGCTTAGAGAAACAGAACAGCGCGCGGGGCGACTACGCTCGACATGACATTTTTGTTATAATGTGGATGAGATTTATACTTCGCCTACGGCTCGTGCCGCGCTTAGAGAAACAGAACAGCGCGCGGGGCGACTACGCTCGACATGACATTTTTAGAACACAAAAAAAGACCTGCCCGAGCGGACAGGTCCTTTTTATACGGAAGGAGGTTAAATTCTCTTGTCCTCGTGGTAGGAGGTGTGCAGGACTTCGTGCGCCTTGTGGCTGTTGGGCGCACCGAAATATTCGTTGTAGATCGTATCCATCACGGGGCTGTCGGAAGAGCGGCGGAACTTGTTGTCCTTGTCGCTCGAATACAGCGCCTGCGCGCGAAGCGATTTGAGATCCGCCGTGTTGCGGATGCTGTCGGGCAGGGTGGGCTGACCGCCGCCGTTCACGCAGCCGCCGGGGCATGCCATGATCTCGATGAAGTCGTACTGCTTCTCGCCGCTTTCAAGCTGTTTGATGATCGTTTCGGCATTCGCAAGCCCGCTCGCGACCGCAACGCGCACGGTGTGTCCCGCCACGTTGTAAGTCGCTTCCTTGATGGGGGTGGTGCCGCGCACTTCGGGGAAGTCCACCACTTCGAACTTGCCGTCGAGCATCTTTGCGGCAACGCGGAGCGCCGCTTCCATCACGCCGCCCGTCGCGCCGAAGATGGTGCCGCCGCCCGAGCAGGTCGCAAACGGATCGTCGAATTCCTCTTCGGGAAGTTCCGCAAGTTTGATGCCCGCGGTTTTCAGCATGCGCGCAAGTTCGCGGGTGGTGATCGCCGCGTCCACTTCGCCGTTCATCTCGGGGCGATGGCATTCGTACTTCTTCGCCGTGCAGGGAATGACGGAGACGACAAAGAGGTCCTTGGGGTCGACGCCGTTCTTCTCGCACCAATAGGTTTTCAGGAGCCCGCCGAACATCTCCTGCGGGGATTTGCAGGTGGAAAGGTGGGGGATCATCTCGGGATGCTTCTGTTCCACGAACTTCACCCACGCGGGGCAGCAGCTCGTGAACATGGGCATGGGTTTGCCCGTCTGGATGCGG
>CANQRP010000118.1 GCA_947626305.1 uncultured Clostridia bacterium
TATCGCCGTCGGGAACGGGAAAGACATTGAGCGCGTCCACCTTGGCACGGTTATTATCGAGCATTTTTGCGCCGACCAACACCATTTTGCGGAAGGTCGCGCAGTTGATTGTTTTTTGCATGAAATACTCCTTGACTGTTCAGCCGGTCATCATGAAAAATGAGCTTGCCACGATCCGCCGTATGAAAGCGAACCGCCTTCCGACAGCTATAACTTCAAGCCCATGACGTTGACGTTCACGGTGTCTACGATCATCCCCGTGAATTTTTCAACTTTATATTTGATTGCTTCTTTCAAGGACTCGGCGACCGCTTCGATCGAAACGCCGTATTTGATGAGCACATAGACGTCGATGAAGATACGGTTCCCTTGCGTAGTCACTTTTACGCCCTTTCCTCCGGCGTCTTTTTTGAGGAGTTCCGCAAGAGTATCGGTAAAACGGCGCGCAACGGTATCCACGATGCCATAGCTTTCCATCGCGGCTTGAGAGGCTACTTTTGCGATAGCCAGTTCGGAGATAGAAATTTTTCCGTAAGCGTTGCTTGTGCTGACCGACATAAACTCTCCCCAAGACGGCAACCGGAAAAAGCGGCTCTATTGGTTGCCCGCCATTACCTATTCTATCCTATTATTCCGTATTTTGCAAGCATTATTATAAATTTTTTCCCGAAAAATATGAAAAATTTCAAATTCGCCCCCTCTTTTTAATTGCATTTTTCCGAAAGAAATGCTATGATATGAAACGATTTCCGTATGGGTCTTTGCTCGCGGAAAAAAATCGGGAAAAACCTATTCGGAGGTGAAGATATGTCGAGAGTATGCAGTATCTGCGGAAAGGGTCGCACGAGCGGCAACAATGTGAGCCACTCCAACCGCAAGACGAGACGTGCATTCAACGTCAACGTGCAGAAGGTGACTTACAAGGCAGACGGCAAGGTAGAGACCGGCTATATCTGCGCGCGTTGCCTCAAAAGCGATAAAGTGGAACGCGTATAACAAAACGATTTGTGAGAAAAGACTGCCGTCGGCAGCCTTTTTGCTATAACGCCTTTTCGGAAGCACGGTCATAGGAGGTCCCAATGCTCGACATCAAAAATCTGACCAAGATCTACAAAACAAAGGGCGGCGCGGACGTAAAAGCGCTCGACGGCGTGTCTATCAAATTCGAAGAGACGGGGCTCGTATTTTTGCTCGGAAAATCGGGCAGCGGCAAGAGCACCCTCCTCAACCTCATCGGCGGGCTCGACGAACCGACGGAGGGCGAGGTCATCGTCATGGGAAAGTCCTCGAAGGACTTCTCTGGCAGCGACTTCGACAGTTACCGCAATACCTTCGTCGGCTTTGTCTTTCAGGAATACAACGTCCTCAACGAGTTCAACGTGGAGGACAACGTGTCCCTTGCGCTCGAATTGCAGGGCAGGACGCGGGAAAAGGAAAAAGTAAAAGAGATCCTGCATGAAGTGGAGCTCGACGGCTTGGAAAAGCGCAAGCCGAACACTCTCTCGGGCGGGCAGAAACAGCGCATCGCCATCGCCCGCGCCCTCGTGAAAGACCCGCAGATCATTTTAGCGGACGAACCCACGGGCGCGCTCGACTCGGCGACCGGCAAACAGGTATTGGAAACGCTGAAAAAGCTCTCCCGCACGCGGCTCGTTCTCGTCGTCTCCCACGACAGGGAATTCGCCGAGACATACGGCGACCGCATCGTGGAACTCAAAGACGGCAAGATCGTCTCCGATGTTACCAAGAAGCGGGAACGCGCCGTCGTCGGCGACAAGATCGGAAAGATCGGCGAAAATACCCTCACGGTGCGGGCGGGAGAGCCCGATGAGGAGACGATGAACGCGATCGCCGAATTTTTGCGAGCGGGACAGGGCGAAGTTCTTCTCTCCAACGGAAAGGAGGAGATCGAAAATTTCAAGCGTGCAAACCGCATCGACGAGAGCGGCAATCGCGAGCACTTCGTGGCGACCGACGAAGCGGAGTTCGCCCTCAGAGATTACGGGGAGACGAAATTCATCCGCTCCCGTCTGCCCGCGCGCAAAGCGATCAAGATCGGCGCCTCGGGGCTGAGATTGAAGCCCTTCCGTCTCATTTTGACCATTTTGCTCTCCTTCATCTCCTTCGCCATGTTCGGCTTGTCCTCCACCATGATGCTCTACGACGGAGACCGCGTGCTCTCGCGCTCTTTCCTCGACAGCGGCATGCAATATCTGACGTTGAAAAAGACGTACCATGCCATAGTCGAAATGACGACGAAATTCAACCGCGATGTTCCCCACACCTACGATGAGTCCGCCCCCGCCGCCTTCACCCCGGAAGAAGCGAGAGACTTTTCGGGGAGCACCCCGGCGATCGGCGCCTATGAACTCGCCGCACGGGACGCGGATAATATCCGCAAAACAGACGAGGAAAACTACTACTATATTCCTCGGCTGAATTACGCCGCCTATGCGCCGGAAGAAAGTCCCCTGCGAGAAGGGCTCGTCGGGCGCTACCCCGCCTCTTCGGACGAGATCTGCATCAGCCGATACTTTTACGATTGCATGATGAACTGCGAATACTATCCCGTGGACGAAGCGGGCGTTCTCGCCGCGGAGCCAAAGAAGCTCGAACGCGAGGAGGACGTTTTGGGACAGACGCTCCGCTTTGGCGAAGAAACGCTCACGATCACGGGGATCTTCGACGGCGGACCCATTCCCGCAAAATACGAGCGTATCAAAGAGCTCGACGACCTCTCCATGTCGGACATGTCGGACTTTGACTCGCTCCTCGATAATATCGACGATTATCTCCTCGTCTTTACCTTCGAAGCATATGTCTCGGAAGGGCTGCATTCCCTCGTCCTCACGAGCGAAAATTTCCGCGAAGATCACGTTGCGCTCATCTCCCCTCTCTACGACTATCTTCGTTACGGCGAAAGCAACTTTTTTGACGGAACCTTCACTCTCATGAGCGATGCGGGGGCGGAGATCATGGGTGTATCTTCGGTGGAAGTGTTTGAACCGGGGAAGCGGGACTACTTCTTCTTCGATCCCGACAAAACGCAACCGAGCGGCAACGAGATCGTCGTCCCCGCTTTTTACCTGGACGGGCTCACTTCGAAACTGAACGAGGAGGACGCTGCCGCCTTCTCCGAAGCCCTCAGGGTCCTCTCATACGGTCC
>CANQRP010000119.1 GCA_947626305.1 uncultured Clostridia bacterium
CCTTTTGCGGCGGGCGGAGAAGGTGGTCGCAACGAGCCCGAACTATATAGACGGAAGCGCCTATCTCACGCGCTTTCGGGAAAAGTGTACGGTCATTCCCAATTGCGCGGACAGCACCCGCGTGACCGCCGACGAGCTCTCGAAACGCATGGCGGAGGAGATCGCAAGGGCAAACGAAGGAAAGATTATTCTCTTTGCGCTCGGCAGACATGTTCCCTACAAGGGAATGGAGTATCTCGTGCGCGCTTCCGCACTGCTCGACGAGCGATTCGCCGTCTTTATCGGCGGAGAAGGTCCGCTGACTCCCTCCCTCAAAAAACTTGCCGAAGGGGACGACAAGATCACCTTTCTCGGCGTACTCGACGATCCGACCTGCAAGGCGTACATGCAGGCGTGCGATATTTTTTGTTTCCCCTCCGTCACCAAAAACGAGGCGTTCGGACTTGCGCTCGCGGAGGCGATGGCTTACGGAAAACCCGCCGTTACCTTTCACATCGAGGGTTCCGGAGTGAATTTCGTATCTTTGAACGGGGTCACGGGGCTCGAGGCGAAGAACGCCGACGCCGCCTCCTTTGCCGCCGCAGTCGGAACGCTTGCGGACGACAGAGCGCTTCGGTTGAAAATGGGGGAAGCCGCAAAAGAACGGGCGCTGACCTGCTTCGGCGAGAGCGCCTTCCGCGAACAGGTGCAGGCGCTGTTCGACGAACTCGGAGAAAATTCGTTATGAAAACTTTCGGCATCATCATGGCGGGGGGCGGAGGCGAACGCTTTTGGCCTCTTTCCCGTCGGGAAAAGCCCAAGCAACTGCTCAATTTAAGCGGAAAAGAGGTGATGGTAAACGAGGCGATCGACCGTCTCCTTACGGTTTGCCCGCGGGAGAATCTCCGCGTTGTCACCAATGCCCACCAACTCAAAGCGATGCGCTCCGCGACCGCGAAGCGACTGAACGAAAGACAAATTCTCGCCGAGCCCGCCGCGCGGAATACCGTCGCGTGCATCGGTTACGCGGCAATGGAGATCCTCAAAAAAGGGGGAGAGGATGGCATCATGGTCGTCACTCCTTCGGACGCCTACATCAAGGACACCGAATCCTTTACGGAGGTATTGAAAGCCGCCATAACCGCCGCCGACGATTCCGATGGGCTCGTTACGGTGGGCATCCGACCCACCTTCCCCGCAACGGGCTACGGATATATCCGCTTCCGCCAGAGCGAAGCTCCCGCAAAGGAAGTGCTTCGCTTCGTGGAAAAACCCCCCTTAAAGCGCGCAAAAAAGTACCTTGCGAGCGGGGAGTACGTATGGAACAGTGGAATGTTCGTATGGAAGGCGTCGGTCATCCTCGAAAAATACAAAAAATATATCCCCGATGTGTATGAGATCCTGCTCCGCATCGGCAACGCGATGGGAACGGAGGAGGAGAGCGCCGTCATGGAGGAACTGTATCCTCAGATCCGCTCCGCCTCCATCGACTATGCGATCATGGAAAAATCCAAAGACATCCTCGTCGTGCCGGGCGACTTCGGTTGGAACGACGTGGGAAGTTGGGATATGCTCTCCGCGCTCTACGGCAAGGATGCGAACGGGAACGTCGTTGTGAGCGATTTCATCGGTGAGAATACCCATGATTCCGTCATCTATGCCAAAAAGAAATTCGTTGCGACCGTCGGGTTGGAAAATGTCATCATCGTCGATACGCCGGACGCGCTTTTGGTCTGTTCCAAGAGTTGCGCCCAGGAGGTAAAAAAGATCGTGGAAGACCTCCGTTTGCAAGGGCGGGAGGAGTTGCTTTGAATTACGAAAACTACATCAAATGGCGAAACGACCCCTTCTTCGACGATGCAACGCGGGAAGAGGTGTCTGCGCTCTCCGAGCAAGAGGCGGAAGACCGCTTTTGCCGCGATCTGAAATTCGGGACGGGCGGGCTGCGCGGAAAACTCGGCGCAGGCACCAACCGAATGAACCGCTATACCGTCGGCAGAGCGACGCAGGGACTTGCCGAATATCTGCTTTCCGAAAAAGAGGGGGGCAGCGCCGTCATCGCCTACGACAGCAGGCGGTTTTCCGATACATTTGCGTTGGAAGCCGCTTTGATCCTTGCGGGCAACGGCATCAAGACCTATCTCTTCGAAGCGCTGCGTCCCACGCCGGAGCTCTCGTTTGCCGTTCGCTATTTCGGCGCGGCGGTCGGGGTCGTCATTACGGCGAGCCACAATCCCGCAGAATACAACGGCTATAAAGTCTATTCTTCCGATGGCGGACAGATCGTTCCCCCGGAGGATGAAAAGATCATTTCCCATGTGTCGCGCGTGCGGCTCGACGCGGTAAAACGGCTCTCCCGAGAAGAGGCGATCGCGCAAGGGTTGCTCGAATTCATCGGCGAAGAAGTGGATCTCCCTTATCTTGCCGCGATCAAACGGCTGTGTCTCACCCCGCCGACCGAACGCGGAAAGGCTTTGAAGATCGTCTATTCGCCCCTGCACGGCACCGGAAATCTTCTCGTGCGGCGCGCGCTTGCCGCGAGCGGTTTTTCCAATGTCTTCGTCGTCCCGGAGCAGGAGCTTCCGGACGGCGATTTCCCCACGGTAGAGCGTCCCAACCCGGAGGATCCCGCGGCGTTTGCGCTCGCCCTCGACCTTGCGCGCAGAGTGGACGCCGACCTCGTGCTTGCGACCGACCCGGACGCCGACCGTTTGGGACTGTACGTCAAGGACGGGGCGGATTATCTGCCGTTTACCGGCAACATGAGCGGGCTTTTGCTCGGCGAATATCTCCTGTCCCGTCGGGAAGCGCTGGGGCTCCTGCCCAAAAACAGGGCGGACGGCGCGGTCGTGACCACCATCGTCTCTTCCGACATGGGCAAAAAACTTGCCGAGGGGTATGGGCTCTCCTATTTCGAAACGCTCACGGGATTCAAATATATCGGCGAGCGCATCCGTCTGCTCGAGTGTGCGGGAAAGAAATTCGAGTACGGTTATGAAGAGAGCTACGGCTGCCTTGCGGGCGACTACGTGCGAGATAAAGACGGGGTGAGCGCTTCTCTGCTCCTGTGCGAAGCGGCGGCTTATTATGCGGAACAAGGGCTTACGCTTGCCGACGCAATGCGCTTGTTGTATGAGAAGTACGGATATTTCCGCGAAGCCGCCGGCGAGATGAAA
>CANQRP010000120.1 GCA_947626305.1 uncultured Clostridia bacterium
TGGGACCGCGAGGAAAAGAGTTACGATATGCTTACCCTCGGCACGGGGCTCCATGCGGAGGACCCCGTGAAGGCGCTCGAAGATTCCTATGCGAGCGGCGTGACGGACGAATTCGTGCTCCCCACCAACATCTGCAAGGACGGCAAGCCGGTGGCGCTCGTCAAGGAGGGGGACAGCATCATCTTCTTCAACTTCCGCCCCGACCGCGCAAGGCAGATCACCCGCGCCTTCACGCAGGACCCCTTCGTCGTTCCCAAGGGTACGGCATTCGAGAGGAAAACGGGCTTTTTGCACCCCGTGTACGTCTGTTTCACCGTGTACGACGCGGCGTTCGAGGGAGTGGAGATCGCCTTCCCCAAGCAGCGCCTCGACAATACCCTCGGCGAATATCTTGCGAAAATGGGCAAAAAGCAGCTGCGCATCGCGGAGACGGAGAAGTACGCGCACGTCACCTTCTTCTTCAACGGCGGCGTGGAAAAGCCCAATGAAAACGAGGTGCGCGTGCTCATCAATTCGCCGAAAGTGGCGACTTACGACCTGCAACCCGAGATGTCCGCACCCGAAGTCACCGAGCGGGTGCTCGCGGAGCTCGACACGGGCGAATACGACGTGATGATCCTGAACTTCGCCAACTGCGACATGGTGGGACACACGGGGGTCATTCCCGCCGCGGTGAAGGCGGTGCACACCGTGGACGAGTGCGTGCAAAAAGTGGTGGATAAGATCCTCTCCATGGGCGGCAGTGTGCTGCTTACCGCCGACCACGGCAATGCGGACAGAATGCTCGACACGGATGGCTCTCCCTTCACGGCGCACACCACCAACCCCGTGCCCGTGGTGCTCATTTCGGAGAAGTTGAAGCATGTCACCCTGCGCACCGGCGGCATTTTGGCGGACCTCGCCCCCACCCTCCTCGAAATGATGGGGCTGCCCATCCCGCCCGAGATGACGGGCAAGAGCCTGATCGAACAATAAAACGGAATAAAATATACAGCCGCCCGCGGCGCAATTCTTGCGCCGCGGGCGGCTTAAATATCATAGCGGAGGCATTGGGCAAAGGACATCCTCGAAGCCGCACGGTGTTTTTTGGAGTTTGACGTGCCCGACCTCTCGGGCGCCCCTATCATTTGTCTTGATACATCGCCGCCGTATATTCGGCAAGGGCTTTTCGCGCCTCTGCGCGTTGGCGGATCTTCTCTTCGGAATAATCGTATTTTGCCATGAAGTACAGATACCATGCGGTCCGCAACAGCCAGATCGCGCCGCCGAGAAAGATCAATGCGGAAAAGTAAAACTTATCGCTCAGAAAAACCGTCAGAGGAATGCCGATGAGCAGGGCGAGCGCCATAACGAGCCCCAAAACTTTCAGCAAAAACAGATAGCGTTTTTTGATCTCGTAAAGGGAAAGCGAATCGTTTTCGTTGAGAAAAGAGAGAACTCCGAGCGCGAGAAAGATAAGCCCGCCGACGCATTGGAAAATGATATCGAGGATCCCCATAACCGCGCTGCGGCGGAACAGGAAATAGAGCGCTGCCGCCGCGACGAGCACAACGGCGCCGAAAATTACTTTCACAAGTGCCATGATCGTGCGCTCCTGCAACAAGGTGAACAGACCGCACAGGAGCAACGCTCCCCCCGCGGCAAAGACGGCAACCGTCCCCGAGGACGGAAAATAGATCGCCGCGAGCACAAGCCCGACGAGAATGCTCAATTGAGACAGGGCATAAAAGACGATCTCCGAAATGCTTTTTCTTTTTTGGTTTGTTTTCATATTTGTTTTTCCTTTTATTCGAATTTTTTTGTTTTTCCGCAAAACACCCGCAGAGCGACACCGTGCGGCGGCAAAGCACGATCCCGCTTCCCCCAACAACGATAGAACACAAGCCGCCACGCGCCGTTTCTTTGCGCCGCAACGACAAAACAGAGCGCTTCCATCTGCGGATTCGCCGCAAGGATCGTCTCCGCATAACGGAGATCCTCGCGGGAAAGTTGTACCACTCCGTTCGGGTGGCTGTGGGCGATCCCCGCAAAGGCGATCCCCTCCTTCCACCAGTCGGCGATCACGCGATCGAGTACTCGTACGTTCGGGCGGTATTCCTCCGCGGAAGTGGACCCGTCCGCATAAAAACGGCACAGGATCCCGTTCTTCCTTCCCAGGATCCCGCCCGATTCGACGGGCGAACGGGAGAAGAACGACTTCATCTCGTCGTACACTCGTTTTAGGATCCGCACGTCAACTGTGATAATGACTGCACGCGACGTCGCTTGCGTTGCGCGAATAGCTCTTGTAATATCCGCACCAACATTTGCCGTACGAGGTCTTTGCGGCGTTAAAGTGACTGCAATCGCCGCAATACAGCGTACAGCACTTGCCCACGGGCAACTTTACGGGCATTCCCTCGGCGGAATTTTTCGTTTGTTTTTCCATCGTATCTCCTCCTTCCGTGATTTGATTTCATTATATACGAGAATTTCTCGTAAGTCAAGTAAATATACAATAAAAAATTCGGTGTTAACGAGAAATTTTCGTATTTCCGACATTGATACGCCCCTTTCTCGTAAAATAGGGATGTGCAGTTATTATCGGAACGATTAAAAGAATTAAGAACGGAAAATCATCTTTCCCAACAGGCTTTCGGTCAAATGCTTTCCGTATCTCAGGACACCGTGTCGTTATGGGAAACGGGAAAGAGTTTGCCGAGTTTGGAATACGTTGTGCAGATCTGCCGCATCTTCGGGGTGTCTGCCGACTTTTTGTTGGGGCTTGCCGAATATTAGGCGAGGCGGCTTTTCCGCCGTGTTCGAAGGCGTTGTGCCCGAAAGGTGCAATATCACTTGCAAAAACCGAAAAAATGTGGTAGAATAGACGCGATTCCGAGCGGACTACGCGGTCGCGGCGCAAGAATTGCGATGAGGAAAGTCCGGGCATCACAGGGCAGGACGCCTGATAACGTCAGGTGAAGGTGACTTTAAGGAAAGTGCAACAGAAATAGACCGCCCGCCGGATCCCTCTTTACAGAGGGTGCCCACGGGGAAATATTCCCGCGGCGGCAGGCAAGGGTGGAAAGGCGAGGCAAGAGCTCACCGACGGGACGGTAACGCCCCGTGCCATGTAAACCCC
>CANQRP010000121.1 GCA_947626305.1 uncultured Clostridia bacterium
ACCCCCTCGCAGGAGAGGCGGGAGAACGCTTCGCGGATGTATTCCGCCCCCGCAACGCCGCAGACGTTGACGATCTCGTGCGGGTCGGCAACGACGAGCCCCGTGCCCCGCGGTACGGCGAGCGCCGCCCAAGCCTCGGGGGAGAGCATGCTGCTCTCGATGTGGATGTGGGAATCCATAAAGGCGGGAAGGAGGATGCCCCCCTTTGCGTCGTATTCCCGCTTGCCGCGGTAGCCCTGCCCGACGGCGACGACCCTGCCGTCCGCCACGGCGAGTTCGCCCTCTTCGAGCGACGCCGTAAACACGTTGTAAATTTTGCCGTTTTTGATGACGAGGTCGCAGTCCTCGCGCTTCAAGGCGCAATCGATGAGATGTTTCATAGCGCCTCCATTATAGCACAGTTCTCCCGCCGACGCAACCGCCCGAAAAATTTTCTCCGAAAAAACAAAAAAAATGGCACTTATGCTTCCAAACCGAACAAAAGTTTGGTATAATAGAGGCGGAAAGGGAAAGAGGTGCCGACCGTCTTTTTCCTGTTTCTTCTCTTTCGCCCGTCCGCGAAGCAAACGAAGCAAACGAAGCTGATAATGATAATGAGAATGAGAATGAGAATGAGAATGAGAATGAAAAAGAAAATAAAAAGAAAAAGAGCACACGGTACGCCCGCTTGGGGCGGCGCTTCCGTGCACTCTCTTCTCTCTTTTCTCTTGCGAAGCCCTTTCGGGGGTCAAATACGGCGCATGCGCAGGCTGTTGAGGACGGCAAGCAGCATGACGCCGACGTCGCCGAATACCGCCGCCCAGATGGGAAGGGCGAACAGTCCCGTCGCCGTGGCAACGACGGACGCCGCCATGAGCGCAACTTTCACCGCAATGGAGAAGACGATGTTCTCCTTCACGATCTTCCGCGTCTTCTTTGCGCCCTTGATCGCCGTGGGAAGGGCGGACAGCGAGTCGCTCGCCAGCACAAAGTCGCTCGCTTCGATCGCCGCGTGGCTTCCGAGCCCTCCCATCGCCACCGAGACGTCGCTCGCCGCCATCACGGGGGTATCGTTGATACCGTCGCCCACATACAGGAGCTTTCCGTGCTCTTTGAGCCGCTCGGCTTGCAGCTGTTTTTGTTCGGGCAGGAGCCCCGCATGCACCTCTTCGAGCGGAAGTCCGTTTAAGAGCGCCTTTGTCCGCTCCTCGGTGTCTCCCGTGAGCACCGCGCGGTACTTGATCCCCGCCTTGTTCAGCGCTTCGAGGGCGGGCAGCGCCTCCGCGCGGACCCTGTCTTCGATCTCCGCATAGCCGAGGAGTTTCCCCTCCTCCGCCACATACACGACGGAGGCAAGGCTCTCCACTCCTTCCGCCGCGATCCCGTGCGATTGCATGAGGCGAAGGCTCCCGACCAACACCTCTTTCCCGTTGACCGTTGCCGAGAGCCCCATGCCCGCGAGTTCCCGCACGTTTTCGGCGACCGCCTCCGCGGGGATCCCCGCAAACGCCTGCGCGAGAGGGTGAGAAGAGTTCCTTTCCACCGCCGCCGCGAGCGCGAGCACCCGTTCGCCGCACACCCGCGTCACCGAAAATCTGCCCTCGGTGAGGGTGCCCGTCTTGTCGAACACGGCGACCTGCACCTTGGAAAGTTCGTCGAGATAGACGGCTCCCTTCGTGAGCACGCCGTGGCGGGCAAGGGTGCCTACTCCCGAAAAATAGGTGAGCGGCACCGAAATGATGAGGGCGCACGGGCAGGAGATCACCAAAAATTGGATGGCGGGCACGAGCCACGCGGTAAATTGAAAGTTTTGGAAGAGGGGCGGCACCACCGCGATGAGCACCGCAAGCAGCACGACGACGGGGGTGTAGATCCTTGCGAATTTGGTGATGAATTTTTCGGGTTTCGCCTTCTTTGCGGAGGAGTTCTCCACCATGTCGAGGATCCTCGCAACGGCGGACCCGGAGGCGGGGCGGAGCACCTTTGCCTTGACCGCACCGCCCGCGTTGACGCAGCCGGCGAGCAGTTCGTCCCCCCGCTGCACCTCTCTGAGGGCAGCCTCGCCCGTGAGCGACTTGGTGTCGAGCGCGGTCTCCCCTTCGAAGAGCACACAGTCGGCGGGCACTTTGTCGCCGCGGCGCAGGAGGATGAGGTCTCCCGCTTGCAGGCTCTCCGCGTCCACTTCCCGCGTTTCCTCTCCCTCGACGAGAAGGGCGGTATCGCTTTTGAGCGCCATGAGCCCCGCGATCGCCCCGCGGGAGGAGCCCACGGCGATGTTTTGGAGAAGTTCTCCGATCTGATAGAGGAGCATGACGGCGGCGCCCTCCATGGGTTGCATGATGGAAAAAGCGCCGATGCAGGCGAGCGTCATGAGAAAGTTTTCGTCCAAAAGGGTGGCGAGCCCGCGGAAGTGAAGCACATTCCACACGACCGACCATCCCGCCGCGAGCGCACTCGCCAAAAAGAGGGAGAACACCAACCATTGGTTCTGCCCGAGCAGTTGCAGGATGAGGGCGGGCAGGAAGAATGCCGCCGAGACCGCGATGGACACGAGCTCTTTGAGATGACGTTCCTTTTTCGGGGCGCCGCCTTCGTCGAGTTCCACCTCCTCGAAGTGGGTGATGGCGTAGAGCGCCTTTTGAAGCGCCTCGTCGCTCGCGTAGTCGAGGCTGACGCGCTGGTTGATGAAGTCGGCAACGGCGTCCGACACGCCCTCGATGGCGTTGAGTTCTTCGCTGAGTTCCGCCGCGCACGCCGCGCAATCCAGGTTTCTGATCTTGATGATTTTTTGCATAGGACTCTCCTGTGTTGTACTCTGTCATTTCGCCCCGCGCGAAGTTCTGATTCTCTAAGCGCGGCACGAGCCGTAGGCGAAGTCGAGAAATCTCAACCTTGATACAATGCGGTAGAGATGTCTCGACAAGCTCGACATGACATTTTGGGAATAGTGGCTCGGAATGACGGTTTAGGGAATGTAAGGCGCCTCCTCAGGAGGAGCTGTCACCGCAGGTGACTGAGGTGGTGATGATTCGGAAGCAAAAGACACCACCCCCCTACCCGTTACGGCGGTAGCG
>CANQRP010000122.1 GCA_947626305.1 uncultured Clostridia bacterium
CAACGCGATAGTCATGTGATTCAAGAGAGGCTAATCATAAAATGCGTATTTTTGTGTTTTAAAAAATTCACTGGTTAATAAATAACACATTTGAAAAATAAAACAAGTCTTTTTTGAAAAATTTTTAATCGGCACTTACGAGGCTACCGCTCCTCCTCGTGCGGCTCCTTTTTCTCCTGTTCGGGTTCAGTGGGTGCCACCTCGGCGTCGGGCGCTTCGATCGCCTTCATATACCCTGCGGTAATGATGCCCGACGGCAAAGCGATGATCGCAATGCCGAACAGCGAAGAGAGCATTGTAACGACTTGTCCCGCCACGGAAACGGGATAAATATCACCGTACCCTACCGTTGTAAGAGAGACGGTCGCCCAATAGACCGCTTCGAAAAAGTTTTCGAACGATTCGGGCTCGACATTGAAAATGACGAGGGCGGCAACGAGGATATAACCGATCGCAAAGGTCCCCACCGAAGCGAGCGCCCGCTTGGAATTTTTCAGGACGTCCGCAATGATCCTCAGACTCTTGGAATAGCGAACGGCTTTGAATACCCGAAAGACGCGAAATGCCCGTACGAGCCGAAAGATCCTCAGGATCTTAAAACTCGAATTGAGAATCGTGAGAGAAGGCAGAATGGAGATGAGGTCTATCAGCGCCATAAAGCTGAACGGATACCGCAAAAACGACAGAAAAGACTTCTTTCCGAATTTGAAATCGGCAGTCAGCCAACGGAGCAGATAATCCACAATAAAAATCGACACGCAAACATAGTCGATGATCTCAAAGGCTCTGTAAGATTCTTTGAATGCCAACGGGATCAGACTGAGAAGAATGACACACATCGTGAAATAGTCGTAAAGACTGCTCCACAAATCGTTCCCGTCCGAAGCCTCTATCACCTTGAAAATTTTCTCGCGCATACCGCCCTTTCTTCCTCTGTTCCAAATGTTTGCCGAAAAACTTTCAGTTCAACACCACGTCCTTCAAACTGTCGTACTTTTTCATGGCGGCTTCCTTGATCTCCTCGAAGTTCAGCCGCCTCTCGAATGCTTCGTCCGAGAGCTTTTTCGCGGCAAAGATCACATCGGTGGAATAGCGCAAATTTTTGATATCCTGCAAAAATTTTCCGCTCTGGCGGGTGCCGAAAAAGTCCCCGCTGCCCCGAAGTTCCAAATCCTTTTCCGCAAGTTTGAAGCCGTCCGTCGTCGTTTTCAGAATGTTCAGCCTCTCCATGGCGGTTTCGCTCTCGTTCCCGACGAGCAGGAAGCAATAGCTCTTATCGCTCCCCCGCCCCACTCTCCCGCGGAGCTGGTGAAGTTGCGAGAGCCCGAACCGTTCGGCATTATACACCACCATGATCGTCGCATTGGGCACATCCACCCCCACTTCGATGACGGTAGTGGATACGAGGCAATCGTATTCCCGGTTTTTGAACGCCGTCATGACCTCCTCCTTCTCCCGATCCTTCATCCGCCCGTGAAGAAGGGCAAACCGCACATCGAAGAGCTTGCCTTTCAGCTCCTCGTAAAGTTCGGTAACGGACGTCACTTCCCCCTCATCGTCATCGATCTTGGCGCAAACGAAATACGCCTGCTTGCCCGCTTTGGTCTCGCGGCGGATATAGGCGAGCATATCGTTGTATTTGTGGGCGGGAATGACGGAAGTGGAGATCTCCTGCCGCTCCTTCGGCTTATCGGGGATGGTGGTGATGTCAAGATCGCCGTAAAATATCAGTGAAAGCGTACGCGGAATGGGCGTTGCCGACATGACGAGCACATCCGTTCCACTCCCCTTTTCGCTCAATATATTGCGTTGGGAGACGCCGAAGCGGTGCTGTTCGTCGCACACGCAAAAGGCAAGGTTCTCAAATTGCACGTCCCCCTGCAAAACGGCGTGCGTACCGCAGAGAATGTCGATCTCCCCCGCTGCGAGCGCGGTTTTAATCTCCCGCTTTTCCTTCGGAGTGGAACCGCCCGCAAGATAGCCCACGCGATAATCGGGAAAAATGCGTTGCAAAACCTGATAGTTTTGTGCGGCGAGCACCTCCGTAGGCGAAAGATAAACCGCCTGAAAGCCGCTCTTCACCGCCATGAAAATGCCCGTGAGCGCAACGGCGGTCTTCCCGCTGCCGACGTCCCCTTGGAGCAGACGGTTCATGCGGACGGGCGACGTAAGGTCGTTATAAAGTGCGCGGACGGCTCCCTGCTGCCCCGCGGTAAAGACGAAGGGGAAGCGTTTTTCGAACTCGGCGACCTCTCGCTCCGTCACGGTATAACGGTTATGCCGCGCCTCGTTTTTGTCCCCTTTGATGAGTTTGAATGCCGAGATCAACGTAAAATACTCTTCGAGCGCAATGCGTGCGGAGGCGTTCGAGAGCCGGGTCTGCGTCTCGGGGAGATGGACGTCGAGATACGCCTGCCTGAGCGGCGCGAGTTTATATTTGCGGATGAGCTCCTCCGGAATGATCGACCGGATAGGTTCCGTTTGGAGCGCATTGGCGATGCACTCCCGCAATACGCGCTGGGTAAGCGCGCCGCGCAGGGGATATACGGGCACAAGCCCCTTCAAACGGGCGTTCCGCTCAAGCGGTTCGAAAGAGGGGTTGATCAGGGAGATACGGTCGTAATAGTTTTGCACTCTCCCATAAAAGAGATATTCGCCCGGTTTGAGTTTTTGGGCGATATAGGGCATATTGAACCAAACCGCGGTAAAATTGTCTCTCCCCTGCTCCAA
>CANQRP010000123.1 GCA_947626305.1 uncultured Clostridia bacterium
GACGGTAACGCCCCGTGCCATGTAAACCCCGTCCGATGCAAGTTTGGGTCTCTCTCACAAGGGTTGCCCGCCCGAGGGAGCACCGTAAATAACGCTGGAGCCTATCGGTGACGGTAGGCGTAGATAAATGACCGCGCTCGACAGAACCCGGCTTACAGGTCCGGTCGGATCACATTCCGCCCCGCAGTTTGCGGGGCGGAATGTTTTTTGGGCACATCGTAAGACGGGTTCTGTCGAAGGGGACCCCGCAAAAAGACGGAGTATTTTTGTGGGGAGAGGAGGAGCCGCCACACAAAAGAGCTTTCCGCAAGGAAAGCGAAACCCTGCGGCGTGCTCCGACGAAGAACCCGGCTTACAGGTCCGGTCGGATCACATTCCGCCCCGCAGTTTGCGGGGCGGAATGTTTTTTGGGCTCGATATGACAAGAGAGCCCTCCCCCGCGCGTTCGCGCGGGGGAGGGTGGCGAGCATAGCGAGACAGGAGGGGGCGCCTTATTTTACTGTCATACCGAGGGCGCAAGTCCGAGCGTATCCCATTGGTCGATGGTCCGGGGGCTCCTCCCTCGCGTTGCTCGGTCGTCGGAATGACAGAATAATGTCACCCTGAGCCGCCGAGCGAAGCGAGACGTGTCGAAGGGTCGCCGCAGTGTTAAAGCAAAGGCGATGTTTACTTCGGTCGACATGACAATTTTAAGAACTTTGCGCGGGGCAGCATGACGCTTTTACGAGCACACTCCCCTCTCGTTGCACGCGGGGACTCCGCCGCCTCAACGGCATATTCGCGCAAAAAAAACGGTCCGAGAGCGGACCGCTTGATTCAACCTATGAAATTCATCACTTCTTCGAAGATCTTTTCGGGCGGGACGACCGTCTTAAACCGCGGCGGTTTATAGCGGAGCGCCTTCAAACTTTCCGGCACCTTCATCGCCGTGATGAGGTGGATGCGTTTGATGCCCTTGAAGCTATCCTTTACATCGTTGCCCGTGAGCGCATAATACACCGCCTGCGGGAATTTGTAGGGACTTGCCGTGCTCACCACCACCATGGGGCGGATCTCGGCGTTCACATCTTCCGCGCGCTTGCGGCAATACGACCGCGCAACGTGCATGGCTACCCCCGTGTGAGTATCGAGGGGATAGTTGAATTCCTCGAAGAATTCGTAAACGCACTCCACGGTGTCCTCCTCGTTGGCGTAGCCCGCATAGAAGGTCTGCGAAAGCGCCTTCAACTCCTCGGCGCGGACGGAATATCTGCCCGGGTTCGCGAGCGCCTTCATGCGTTCGACCGTGAGCGCACTGTCCCTGCCCGAGATCTCAAAGAGGAGCCGTTCGAGGTTGGACGACACCAAAATATCCATCGAGGGAGACATTGTGCGGTAAAGGGGGCGTTTTTTATCGTAAGTGCCCTTGTTGAAGAAGTCCGTGAGCACATTGTTGCGGTTGGAGGCGCACACGAGCGTCCCGATGGGGAGCCCCATCCGCTTTGCGTAGTACCCCGCCAGAATATTGCCGAAGTTGCCCGTGGGCACGGCAAAGTCCACCCGATCTCCGAATCGGATCTGTTCGGAACTCAAAAGGTCGCAATAGGCGGAGAAGTAATAGGCGATCTGCGGCACGAGCCGCCCGATGTTGATGCTGTTTGCGGAGGAGAGCAGCACCCCCTTTTCTTTGAGTTTTTCTCTGCATTCCTGCGAACGGAAGATCTTCTTTACCGCCGCCTGACAGTCGTCGAAGTTGCCCTTTACGCCCACGACGTCCACATTGTCGCCGTCCTGCGTCACCATTTGCAGCTTCTGCATCTTGGAGACGCCCTCGTCGGGATAGAACACGGCGACCTTGATGCCCTCGGCGTCCGCAAACCCTTCGAGCGCCGCTTTGCCCGTATCGCCGCTCGTTGCGGTGAGGATGAGGATCTCCTTCTTCACCCCCAAAAGGTCGCAGCTCTTTCTCAGCAGATAGGGAAGCACGGAGAGCGCCATGTCCTTAAAGGCGCAGGTGGGACCGTGAAAGAGTTCCAAGAGGAAGAGCCCTTCCTCGATCTTGACGAGCGGAGCGGGGTCGTCGCCCTCAAACTGCCCGTAGGCGGCGTTCAGCGCGGCGAGCAGCTCCTCTTCGGGGAACTCGTCGAAATATTTTCCGAGGATGAAGGCGGCACGTTCGGGATAGCTCATCGAGAGCATGCCGTCGAGCTCCCCCGCAGAGACGGACGGGATCGTCTCCGGGACGTAGAGTCCGCCCCCTTCCGCCATTCCGCGGACGATCGCCTCCGCGCCCGTCACCGCCGCGCCGCCTCTGGTACTGATAAATTTCATGGATCTCCTCCGTGTATTTCTGTTTTTTTACACACCTAAACCGTCCCGGCGTGCGGGACGGCTCTTATCAAAGTTTTTCGGACGTTATTCAGCGCCTTGTGGGGAAGAAGGCTCCTCCTAAGGAGGAGCTGTCGCCACAGGCGACTGAGGTGGTGAATCCGGAACAAAGGACACCACCCCTTAGTCCCCCTCCTGAGGAGGGAGTTCCGCTTACTGCTCTGATTTTGTCATTTCGCCCCGCGCGAATCATGTCATTCCGAGCGTTAGTCGCCCCGCGCGCTGTTCTGATTCTCTAAGCGCGGCACGAGCACGCAGTGCGAAGTAG
>CANQRP010000124.1 GCA_947626305.1 uncultured Clostridia bacterium
ATGACGGAAAGGGTTACGGCTTTATCTCTCCGGATGAAGGCGGCGAGGATGTGTTTGTGCATTTCTCCGCGATCCAGACGGAGGGCTTCCGCACGTTGAAAGAGGGTCAGAAAGTCTCTTTCGAGACCGAGCCCGACCCCAAGGACAGCGGAAAGCTCAGAGCCGTGAACGTCGTTCCTCTTTCGTAACGGCAACCGAACAAAAGAAAAAGGCGCCTCTTTAACGGGATGCGTCTTTTTTCACGCTTTTGCGCGGGCGGGGCATACGATGAAGTATGTTTTTCGAGGGAAAGACGCAGTTTTACTTCATCGGCATCGGCGGCATCAGCATGAGTGCGCTCGCGCGGCTCCTGCGCGATCGGGGATGTTCCGTTCGCGGAAGCGACATGCGCGAGAGCGAGCTGACGCGTGCGCTGCAACGGGAAGGCATCGCCGTCCATATCGGCGAGGAAGAGGAGATCGCGGAGCCAGTCGTCGTATACACGGGCGCGATCGGGGAGAACCACCCGCAATTCCGCGCCGCGCGGGCGGCGGGCAAAACGCTTGTTGCGCGGGCGAAATTGCTCGGCGAGATCGCAAAGACCTTTCCGCACGTCGTTTCGGTGGCGGGCTGTCACGGGAAGACCTCCGCTTCTTCCATGCTTGCACATATTTTTCGGGAGGGCGGGCGACCGTTTACCTGCCACATCGGCGGGGAAGACGCGGAGCTCGGGAACTACTTTTCGACGGGCGGGGAGTACTTTGTCACCGAGGCGTGCGAATTCGGGCGGAGTTTTCTGTCGCTCGAAAGCGAAATAGGGATCATCCTGAACACCGATCTCGACCACACCGATTGCTATCGGGATGAAGACGAGTTGCTGGACGCCTATCGCACCTTCGCCCGAAATTCCCGCAAAGCCGTCGTATGCGACGACGACCTGCGCGCAAGGCACATCCCGCACGTGCTGAGCTTCGGGACAGGCGGCGGCGACATCCGCGCCGAGGACCTCAAATGTGTGGGGGAGAGATACTCCTTCGTGGTATCGGAGCGCGGGATCCCGCTCGTGCGGGTGAAGCTGAACGTTGTGGGAAAGGTGATGGTGACGGATGCGCTCGCGGCGTTTGCCGCGGCGCGGCTTCTGGGCTTTTCCGCCGAAGAGATCAAGAAGGGACTGGAAAGTTTTCGCGGCGTGAGGCGGCGCTTCGAGGAGGTGGGGACGCTCGGCGGGGCGCCGGTGATCTGCGATTACGCACACCACCCGCGGGAGATCGCCGCCGTCATGGAGACGGCGCAAAAAATGTGCCTTGGCACGGTGCGGGTCGTCTTTCAACCTCACACCTACACGCGCACGCGCGACCTTTTGGAAGAATTTACCGAGGTCCTGCGGGCGGCGGAGAACCCGATCATCTATCGGACGTACGCCGCGCGGGAACCATTCCTGCATGAGGGAAGCGCCTACATGCTCGTCTCCCGTCTGCCGGAAGCGATCTATGTGCAGTCGTCCGCGCAACTCAAAAAGAGGCTGCTGGATGCGATTGAACCGGACGACCTCGTGTTGGTGCTTGGCGCAGGGGACATCTTCGACATCGCAAAGAGCATGATATCTGCGAAAACCGCTTCCGAATAGAGGCGGTTTTTTCATGTTTTCTTGCGCGGGAGTGGAGAAGAGGGGGGCGAATTTTTCGAAAAAAATTTCCAAAACGACGAAAAAAGTTTGAAATGGGTATTGAAACCTACCAAAATATATAGTATAATAAGAGAGCGGAAAAAACCGAAGAGGGGGCACACGACTATGGCGGAAAAACTTCTGAAAGAGACCGATTTCCCGCTCTATCTTTTTCATCACGGAAAAAACGACAGGATCTACGAGCTGTTCGGTTCCCGCCCCGCAGTCTGCGAGGGGAAGAGGGGGTATCTCTTCCGCGTTTGGGCGCCCCATGCGAAGCAAGTCTCCGTGGTGGGGGACTTCAACGGTTGGAACGACGAGGCGAACGTCATGGAGCGCATGGTGGACGGCGAGAGCTTTGAACTGTTCGTCCCCGGCGTGCGCGAATACGACGTATATAAATATTGTATTGTCGCTCAGGACGGCAGGAAGCTCATGAAGGCGGACCCCGTCGGCTTCCACACCGAAACGCCGCCCGCCAACGCGAGCAAGACCTACGAGCTCGAAGGCTACAAATGGGGTGACCGCGATTATCTGCAAGCGCTCTATAAACGCAACAATTTTTCCACGCCCATGAACATCTACGAGGTCAATCTGCTCTCGTGGAAGAAGTATCCGGACGGGAATTACTATTCTTATAACGACCTCGCCCGCGAGCTCGTCCCTTATGTTCGGGACATGGGCTACACGCATGTCGAATTTATGCCCGTAACGGAATATCCCTTCGACGGAAGTTGGGGATATCAGGTGACGGGCTATTTTGCGGTCACGTCCCGCCTCGGCACCCCCAAAGATTTCATGTATCTTGTGGACGAGTTCCACAAGGCGGGCATCGGCGTGATCCTCGACTGGGTGCCTGCGCACTTTCCCAAGGACGCCCACGGGCTCTACGAATTCGACGGACAGCCTCTCTATGAGAGCAGTCAGTGGGACAGGATGGAGCATAAAAGTTGGGGGACCCGCCGCTTCGACTACGGCAGGAG
>CANQRP010000125.1 GCA_947626305.1 uncultured Clostridia bacterium
GCGGGCGCATTCGATTTGAAGGCGCAACCGTACAACATTCCCGACGGTTTCAAAAACGTGACCGAGCTCATCTTCCATTCCACGAAGGACGACCTCGACCTCACGATCGGGCAAAGGGCGTTCTATCGCTTCCCGAATGCAGAACTCAAGATCACGGTGGAGACCGCAGACGGACCTTCTACGGAGGACAAGAACATCTTCGTGCTTCCGGAAAATCTCGTATCGCTCGGCTCCTATGCGTTCGGTTCCTATCATACGAATTTCAAGACGGCTGTCGTCAACTGCGGCAGCAATGGCAGAAAACTCGACTTCAAGCCCAACGTCTTCGCCTCCGACGAAGGGACCACTCATACTTCCAACATTACAACTGTCCAACTCGGGCAGTATGTGCACGGTGTGAATATTGCCGCCGTCTTCGGTTCCAAGGTCGACTCCGTCGAAGTGGATAAGAACAACACGGAGATTACGTCGGTGGAAGGTGTTCTCTTCAACCATGAAATGACGGAGATCCTCTTCTATCCCGCCGGGGTAGAAACGTTTGAAGTCCCCGATTCCATCACGACCATCGGCGACAACCTGTTTGCGGGTCGCACTACCCTGACTTCCATCACGTTCCCCGCAACGCTCACGTCCATCGGCTCGGGCTCATTCTCCGGATGCACCAAGCTTAAAACCGTTACCTTCCTGAAAGACCTTCGCGCCGATAGCGCGGGAACGGTCGAAAAAGCGACAAGCCTCACCATCGGCGACAGCGCATTCTACAACTGCAACGAACTTCTCACGATCGAACTTCCCGAGTGCACCGTCTCCATCGGCGCAAGCAGCTTTGCGTCGAGCGGTACCGGAAAGCTCAACAGCGTCACCTTGAACGAGGGGCTTAGAACCATCGGCGACAAGGCGTTCGAAGGCACGTCGATCACGACGATTCGGCTTCCCGCCTCCCTCGAGAAACTCGAAATTTCCGGCTTGTTGGGCGGCACGACGCAACCTCAGGTGAGTTTCGAGGCGATGCAGGTATTCAATAAGTGCAAGTCTCTTAAAGAGATCACGGTGGCAGAGGGGAACCCTCATTACGGAGCGCAGGAAGGGCTGCTCTACGGCTTGGAGGACGGCGTTCCCACGAGCCTCATCTACTGTCCCTGCGCCAAAGCGGGCACGGTCAACATTCCAGCAACCGTAAAGGTCATCCGCTCCGACGCATTCGGCACCTCCGTATCTCAGTCCAACGTTACCAAGTTGAATTTTGCGGAAAGTGTGGCGGAGCTCGTGCTCGAGCCGTGGGCGATCGGCAATGCGAAGATCACGTCGCTCGATCTCCCCGAAGGGACGACCGAGATCGGGAGCTATGCGCTCGGCACTACGTCGACTCTTACTTCGGTCACGATCCCCAATACCGTGACGAGGATCGGCGTCCAAGCATTCAGCGGCTGTTCGAAGTTGGCGACCGTCATCTTCGAAGAGGGCGGCGATGCGGAGCTTACGTTCGATGGCGGCTATAACACCTCGCTCGCTATGGCAAGCATCCGTACCGGTTACAGGCTGTTCTCGAACCTGGCACCCATCACGGAGCTCAAACTTCCCAACCGTATCACAAACCTCGGCGATTTCGTATTTTCCGAAATGACGAAACTCGAGTCTATTACGATCCCTGCGAGCGTGGTGGAGATCGGCGTCGGTACTTTTGCGAGTTGTACCGCGCTCGAAGAGATCATATTCCCCGAAGACAGCGCCCTGCGGGAGGTCGGCTACCGCGCCTTTTATGATCTTACGGCGCTCACATCGCTCGAACTGCCCGCAAGTTTGCGCACGATTGGGGAGCAGGCATTTTCGTATTATACAAAGGCGGGCAATCTCACGTCTCTCACTTTGAACGAAGGACTTGAGACCATTGGCGTTGCCGCGTTCATGGGGCTCCGCGTCGAGGTGCTCAACATTCCCGCCTCCGTGAAGCGCATCGAGGGGTCGGCATTCGGTTACGGGAGTGCGATCGGTTCCGTGTCGGCTTGGCAACCCCTCATCAACCTCACGACTATCAACTTTGCGGATAAAAGCCAGATCGAGTACATCGGGAAGAGTGCGTTCTCCTTCGATAAGAGCGCTCCCTCCAAACTCACGAGCGTCAACTTCGGGAATCCCGTCGGTTCCTTCGAGATCGGAGAGACGGCTTTCCGGTACTGCACCTCTCTTGTGAGCATCTACCTGCCCGCTTCCGTCAAGTCGGTTGCGGCAAGTGCGTTCATCTCCTGCACGAGCCTCCAAACAGTGCTGTTTTCGGATCGGTTGACTCAGCTCGAATCCGTCGGGGACAACGCGTTCCAGGATACGGCGATTACCGAGATCACCTTCCCCAGGTCGGAGAACGGCATTGAACTCGGGAAGACCCTCTTCAACAACAATACCCAGCCCGTTGCCCTTCATTTCTCCGCTTCTGTCAAGTCCGTCAACGATTCCTTCTCGGGTTACACCGTCAAAGAGATCACGGTGGCGAAGGGGAATCCCTACTTCAGCATTGACGAGAAGCAACCCCTGCTCTACGACGCGGACGGCTCCGTCGTCTTCGTGTTCGGCGACATCGCAGGCGACCTCACGATCAACAGCGGATATGAGATCGGCGCAAGCGCATTTACGGGTCAGAAAGGCATTACTTCCGTCTACATCTACGCGGGGATCCTCGAGATCGGAAAGAGCGCATTCCAAGGGTGCACGGGGCTCAAGACCGTCACCATCCAAACGAGCAGCGCGCTGACCGCCATCTGTGGCAATGCGTTCAACGGTTGCACCAATCTTTCGTCCATCAACCTTGAAGCGACAAGCCACCTCAACCATTTGGGTGCAAGCGTTTTCTCGGGTTGCAGTAAGCTCGAAGTCATCGACCTCAGTCGAAATAACGATTTGTCCGTTCTCGGCGACAACACCGGTCCTTCCTCCGGCAGTGGGGCTGCCGGCAGCGCCTTCAAGGGCACAACTTCGTTGAAGACGATCAAACTGCCCAAGTCGGTCAGCGTTCTCGGCACGAGCGCCTTCGAAAACAGCGGCATCGCCGAGCTCGACCTCTCGCAGATGACCAATCTTTCGAGCATCGGCGGGGGGCTTTCGATCAACTGGAACAGTGGTGCCGTTAACACCTTCAAGAACTGCAAGTCCCTTACTCGGGTCGTGCTTCCTTCCTCCGTGGCGGCGATCGGCGCGAATGCCTTCGAAGGCTGTTCCTCACTCGAGAGCATCAATCTCAATAACATTGCGGTTTTGGGCAAGCAGGCTTTCTCCGGTTGCGGACTGAAGTCGCTCACGCTCCCCGTGATCAGTGTAACGGGATACAGTTCTACTTCATCGTCAAACACGAACATGGGGGAGAACGTCTTTGAGAAGAACACGCAGCTCACTCAACTCACCATTCCCGAAGGCGTGAACGCGCTCTACAAGAATGCATTCCTGGGTTGCACCTCGCTGCAAGAAGTCACCTTCCCCGAGAGCTTCAAAATGAGCGATGTCGTGACGACCACCAACGCTTACAGCGGTTACAGTGCAATGTTCTCGGGCTGCACTTCGCTGCATACCGTCACCTTCCTGGCGGATGAGTTGGCGGCGATCCCTTCCTCGATGTTCTACGGTTGCTCCGGTCTTACGACTGTGAAGTTGAACGACGTGCACGCGATCAAGGGTAGCGCGTTCAGCGGCACTGCGCTCACCGAGTTCACCATCGGGGAGAACACCGACACTGTCGATGCAAGCGCATTTGCAAATCTCACAACGCTCAAAACAATCACCATCAAGTCTAAGAATGTCTCGATCGGCAAAGAAGCGTTCAAGGGCAGTGGGCTTACCACGGTCAACTTCCCCGAGGATGCGAGCGGTATTACCTTCGCGAGCAATGTGTTTGACGGATGCAAGTTTACAACTTTCGAAGTTCCCAACGCGAAGATCGACTCCTACTTCCTCGCGAACAACGAGAACCTGACGAATGTGACGTTTGCGGATGATTTCAGCTTGGAGAAACTTCCGAACTACATGCTTCAGAACTGCACGGGGATCACGACCTTTACCTTCCCCGACAGTGTGAAGGATACGGGGTCCGGCATCCTCTCCGGAAGCGGGATCACCTCGGTCAACCTCAATCATGTCACCACCATCGGGCGGAACGCGTTCGAAAAGACGCAGCTCAAAGAGGTCACGATCCCCGCTCAAATCGAAGTGTTTGCGGGAAATGAAGGCACCACAGCGGGCGGCAAACAGTTCTATCAATGCAAACAGCTCACCAAGGTCGTGTTTGAGGACGGTTGCCAGCTTTCTCTGCTCGAAAAATATGCGTTCGCCGAATGCGATAAGTTGCAGAGCGTGAAACTTCCCAAGAACCTGAAACAGATAGCTGAGTATGCTTTCAGTAAGTGTACTTCGCTCACTCAGGTCGATTTCAACGGCAACACGGTGTTCGAAGGATTTACAAGCTCGCATACCTTCGACGGTTGCACGGCGCTTGCAAACCTCGAACTTCCCACCAGTATGAAGTACACGGGGTCTTACACCTTTGTCGGCACCAAGCTCTCGAAGATCGATTGGAGCGGCATGAGCGAATTGCAGGCTCTCGGCACGTCTTCGGCGGATCTTCCTTCAAGCGTAGGCAACGGGTATCTGTTCCAGAACTGCAAAGAGCTTACCGAAGTGAAGTTGCCCGACTCCGTCGTCTGGCTCAGCGGTCATCTCTTTGACGGCTGTACGAAGCTTGAGAATTTTACCATTCCTTCGAAAGTGCAGGCTCTCGGCACCCTATTCTGCACGCCACTCAGCGGCGAAGTCGTGCTTCCCGAAACTTTGAAGATCGTTGCATCGCAGGCTTTCGACGGGTCGCACGTCACGTCGGTCGATATGAGCGCTTGTACGAGTCTCCAATACATTGGGACTTCTAACACGACCACCAAAGTGACCTCCACATCTTATACTTGCGGGGTGTTCGCGAACTGCGCCGAACTTACCGAAGTGAAGTTGCCTTCCTCGCTCATCGCCTTCGGCAAAGAAGCGTTCAAGAAATGCACAGCGCTTACCTCCATCGACCTTCCCGAATCGCTCACCCTCATCGGCAACAATGCCTTCGAGGGAAGCGGGCTCACGCATGTCGAATTCCCCGCAAAACTCGCAACGCTCGGGACGAATGTGTTCAAGGACTGCAAGAGCTTGAAGAAGGTGTATATCCCGTCGACGATCACGGTCGCCAAGACGACGAGCGGATTTGCAAGCACCGTCTTTGCGGGCTGCACGGACTATACGATCTACACCGACGGTAGCGCCGAAACGCTCAAGAGCAATTACACGGTGCTCGCGAGTGCAACGGTAGAAGGAAATACCACGCTTGAGGACTATAAAAAGCTTCTCGACGAATAAGGTTGGAAGCGAATAAAGAGAAGGGGACCCCTGCATCACGCAGAGGTCCTCTTTGCATAATCTGTATAAAAATGCATAAATACAAAAAATTTTGAGTGATATGAACAGAAAGTGAAAATCCAACGAAATTTCGACACATTATAATTTTACCAAGTTTATTTGCTTGATAATTTCGGTGTGAAATGTTATAATGCTTGTAACAAAAATGCGGTAATATATACTGTACGCGCAAAGGAGGAAACTCATGTCCGATACGGTCTTTCGCAAATATTCAAAACGCGTAAAGACGGAGAGCATTTTAAGGTCCGTGCTCTTGGCGCTTGCGGTCGGCAGCGTCGTGCTCGCGGTCACGGAGCTCTTGTCGTGGTTCTTCGGCTTCAAAGCGGGGATCTGGCTGGGACCGCTGCTGCTTGTCGCGGTTACGGCTGCACTCGCGCCGATCCTCTATTTCAAGAAGTACAAACCTTCCGCCAAAGAGATCGCCGCCCGCGTCGACGAGCTCGGGCTCGAAGAGCGCGTGCTCACCATGACCGAACTCGAAGGCGAAGATTCCTTTATCGCCCGCAAACAGCGTGAAGACACGGTCGGCGCGCTCCGTCATACCAATCATACGCTCATCCGCGTTACGCTGTCCGCCGTGATCGTTGCGGCGCTCTGTGTGGGCGGTGTATTCGGCGCGGGGACCTTGACCACCGAGGCGCTTCATGTGGCGGGGGTCATCCCGAGCGGCATGGAACTTCTCGCGGGGGAGACGGTAAAAAAGACATATACGGTAACATACGGCGTCGAACTCGGTGAGGGTGAGATCGTGCTCTATGAGGACAATCAGCCCATTGCAGGTCAAGCCGGGAAAGCGGAATTCAAGGTTACGGAAGGGGAGGACGCCCCCGCCGTCTACGCGCGGGCGAAAAACGCCGAGGAACAGTGGGTGTTCGTGCGCTGGACCGACGGTCTGAGGGACCCTTACCGCTCCGACATTGCCGTTTCGGGCGATATCATCGTGGGAGCGATCTTTGTACAGCTCGGCGACATCGATGTGGAAGACCCGCAGCTTCCGCCTCCTCCCTCCGCGGGGGAGGGGTCGGGCGACCCGGAGGACGGAGACGGCAGCAATGACCAGTCCTCCTCTCCGCAGGACCCGAGCGGCGACCCCGGCAGCGGCGACGAGCAGGAGGGCGGCGGTACCAACAACGACGCCAGCTTGCAGATTTACGACGGACAGACCTATTACGGCGACGATTATTCGAATGCCTACGAGGAAGGCATGGGGCGGCTCGGTGCGGATGAAAACCTGAGCGATAAACAAAAAGGTTGGATCCAAGATTACTTCGAATCCATAGAGCGCAGCGATGGCAGCGAAGAGGGAGACGGGGAATAAAAAAAATAAAAGAGAGAGAAAGA
>CANQRP010000126.1 GCA_947626305.1 uncultured Clostridia bacterium
AGCGACCACCCCCTTGATCCCCCTCCTTGGAGGGGGCACGGCAAACTAAGGCTCCTCCTTAGGAGGAGCTGTCACCGTAGGTGACTGAGGTAGTGTAGAAGTGCACCACCCCCTTGATCCCCCTCCTTGGAGGGGGCACGGCAAAAAAGGCGCCTCCTTAGGAGGAGCTGTCACCGCAGGTGACTGAGGTGGGTTAGAAGTGCATTACCCCCTTAGTCCCCCTCCTTGGAGGGGGCAAATGAGGTTCCCTCGCCCGTACCCGTTACGGCGGTAGCGCCCGCCGCAACCCCGCCTCGCCACCAGCTCGGCTGTCGCGGTGCCCCTCACAGCCCACCGGGCTGTTGAGGAGAACGGCACCGCTCCACCCCTTGGAGGGGGTAGCATAAGGAAATCCCCGAGAGTTGCCTCTCGGGGATTTCCTTGCTATTGGACTATCAATCAACCAGATTGTAGACAGTTTGGTAATAAAGTTGCTTTTCGGCTGCATCCACGGGGATACGCTCGGGCTTGCGCCCTCGGTATGACAGGGAGTGAGGTGCCCCCCTTTCGGCTCACTACGTTCGCCACTCGTCTCACACGGGTAGAACCCCGTGTTCGGGCACCGTTCGCGCGGCAAATGCGCTCACTCATGTCGCCTTGCGCCAACGGTTATCAACCGTTGGCAGGATGCAAGGCTCCACCCCGCTGCGCGAGGGACAGCAAGTGAATGCGGTAGAGATTTCTCCACGCGCTTCGCTCGGTCGAAATGACATTTGAAGAAGCGCCGAGGGGTGGTCCCCGCCCCTACCCCTCCCCCAAACGAGTTGGGGGAGGGCAAGAGTTAGGTTGAGATTTCTCCACTCCGCTCCTTACGGTCGCTCCGGTTGAAATGACAGGAGAACCGGAGGGGGCACGGGGTGAGCCGAAATTTTTTGGGTTTGGTTACGCGTTACGCCTTCTCGTTGATCGTTACAGCTTTCTCTCCGATCTTGATAGTGATTTGCGTAGCCGTAGCGCTGCCAGCAAGGAACACGTTGGTCTCCTTAACCAAGTAGCTATCCGTGAGACCGAAGTTCCGTGCGGAAGCATCGTCGAACGTCACATTCACTACATGCTGACCGAATGCACCGACAGCAAAGGTCTTGCCGCCAACGGCTTTCGTGCCCGTGTAAGGCTTATACGTGAACTCATTCGTCTCATCATTGAACTTCACAAGGCTATCAGCTTCCGAAGCAATGTCCGTATCCTGGCGAGCAGCATTTCTGTTCTCAAACCACTCGTACGAAATCACAGCATTGCAGTTCGTGAGTTTCATCGCCTTCACATCGTCGTA
This sequence comes from uncultured Clostridia bacterium, assembly GCA_947626305.1. GTDB lineage: Bacteria > Bacillota > Clostridia > Christensenellales > Borkfalkiaceae > Gallimonas. The sequence continues at coordinate 1,313 of CANQRP010000126.1, forward strand.
ACCGTCTCCGGCACCGCCGACGAGAAGCGCAGCCTTCGCTTCCTGAGGACAATACGTACCACTGCCCCAAGTAGTATTGCCTGTTACAGCATTGCCCGTCACGAAGTCGCAATTCGTAAAGCTAAGTTCGTTACCAGAACGGATCCATGCGCCGGTGCAAGTGCCATAGAAGAGGGAATCCTTCGCTGTCACAGATACGTTTTCATTGTTAACCAAGAGTCCCACGCCGCCGACATTATAGCTAAGGATTTTAGCGTTATCGAATTCGTAAGTTACCTCAGGAGCCGTCAACTCATGGTTTGTCGAAATCGCCATACTGCTATGCGAAAGAATCGTGGAATCCTTCGCTACAATTTTCGCGCCTGTCTCCGCCTGAACGGAAGAATTGGTCTTGAAGACAGTATTTACGAACTCAATGACCGTTCCCTTACCAACAGCGCCGATCGCGGTAGCGTTTCCCTTACCCTCCTGACCATTTTTGTCCTTAGTTCCGACCTTAACATCTACGACGCCGCCTTCGATCTTAAGGGACTTCCCATTGTTAACATAGATCGCAGTTGCAGAAGCATTGGCATCCGGACCTTGCTTCACTACGGCTTCCGTCGCGTCGATTTTAAGGCTTGCGCCTTCCGCCAATTTGATTTCGGTGTTTTCGGCAACACTAAGTACAGACTTCTTTTCCGAATCAAGTTCAACCTTAACACCTTCGGCGACTTCAACAATACCGCCGTCAGCCACAGTTTCCTTGAGTTCCTTTACAGCGTCCTCACTTGTTGTTGCGTAGCTGTAAGCGCCGTCGTAGTACTTCGCCTTGCCGGATTCGTGAGTATCTTTGACATAGATCTCTTCCTTCAAAGTCGTAGCATCCGTGATCGACGTGTGGTTAGCAGCCTGCCAATCGGTTTCCTTCTCGATGTAGTACCAGTTGCCGTCGGTATCGCCATTCTTCCAGCTGGAGACAGTGCCGCCGATGGGCTTCGCATCCCATCTCTTGCAGCGGAGGCAAACCACTCCGACGTAATCGGGATTCGCGGCATCGTACGTCCAGTTCTTGGAAGGTGCATAGACGTGAAGCTGAGTGGTAACGCTGTTGTTGTACTTACCTTCGACAGCTGCTTTCTGACGAGCTTCGACCTTGCTTTCCACAACCGGTTTGGTTCTGACGCCGAACGTACCTTCGGTATCAGCGGTAGGATTCAGTTTGCCTGCGAAGTGAATTGCGCAGGTGATGCAGACGTCCATATCGTACTCGGTACCGACGCAGATGGCATCGTTTTCGGTTTCCTTGAAGTGGACAACGAGGTAGCCCTCTTCGTCGACCTTCGCGGTGAACGTGCCCTTCTCCGTCTGTTTGCTGTTCGTGAAGCTGAGCGCCTCTACGAAGTCCGCCACCTTCTTGTTCGCTTCGTCTGCACCAAGCGCTGCGATCTGTTCTGCGGTAATTTTGTTGAACTTATCGCTGAACTTCGCAAGAAGCTTCTTCGCGTTCACGCCGTCTTTGTCGAGGGTGAAGATGTGGTCGACCTTGTCGGTATTAGGCTGCGCTTCATTCCACTTGATCTCACAGTTCTTATCGGAGCCTGCTTCCGTCTTCCAGGTGATCTTCGCTTCAGGATCATCGGGAGTGATGAGACCGATCTTCGCTTCGAGGCAACCGACGCAGACCTTAACGGTTGCGTAGGAGCCGCTGTTACCATTGAGCCAGCACTCGGTGTCGACCTTGTGCGCCGTCAATTCGTCCCAAGTGATCGACGCAGCAGTGCCGGTACCCTTAACAACCTTGAAGTCGCCTGCCGTGAAGAGCGCTTTGATCTTCGCAAGAGTTGCCTGGTCGTCTTCGGATTCGGTGAGGGTAGCCACATAGTCGAGGATATCCACAAGGTCATGGTTCTTAGACTTGTTACCGACGATAGCGCCACAGACGACGCACTTAGGACCACGCTGGCAGTTCGCACCGTAGCGGGGATCCTCACGATCCATCTGGTGGTTGCCTTCGATGTCGTGTCTGCCACATACGGAGCAGATGCGGAGTACGATGCAGGTGATCGCATTGTTGCGTACAACATCGTTTGCAAGATAGCCTTCATCTTCATACTCTTTGAGGATCTTCTGCAATGCCGTATTCTTGCTTGCCTCGATCGTAGCCTTGTTGGTCTTGAGGTACTGGACGAAGAGGAGGTCATCCTGCCACTTCTCGATCATATCTTCGTCGAAGGTTTCGGGAAGTTCTGCCTTCGCGCCTGCGCCGAGACCGAGGGTGAAGTACTTGTCGTAATAGGTGCGACCTTGCACAGCGGTCGTCGCTGCGATCTTGTACACATCCTTGTGGTCCTTCGTAGGAAGGAAGCCGGAGATGAGGGCGGTGTCGTCGCAAGTGCCCTTCGCCGCATTCTTGCACCAGTTGGAGATACCCTTGTAGCTGGCGTCACCGATCTTGATCCCATCGAGCTTAGCCGACCCGGTCTTGAGATACTCAAAGACTTTCGCGTATTCGCCGAAGGAGACTTCTGCCCATTCGGTGTCTTTGTAAGCCGCGAAGAAGGCAGTGAGACGTTGATCTTTATTCGAGTCGATGAGATCGCCCAAGGTGTTCCATTTGCCCGCTTCGCCCTTCGAGAAGGCGGAACCGTAATTTGCTTCGCACCAATTCGTAACAAAGTCTTTGCGATTGCCCTGAGCGGTGCAATCCCAAACAACGCCCTTCGAGCCAGAATTGATACCGAGGTAGTCCTCAACGATCATGGTGAGGATCGGGTCTACTACGCATTCTTCATTATCGGTAATGAATTCATGGTTTGCGGTGGTGAACTTGAAGCCGGTGAAGTTGAACCCGCTGTAACGGAGGTTCTTCTTGACGCCGTCGAACGCCGTCGCCGCATCTGTGGAGACCTTATCGCCGAGGTATTTGGACACGAGAGCCTGATAGAGGTCACGGTTCGTGACGGATTCGGGCTTCCCGTCGTTGTCGAGGTCATACTCGAAGGTTTCAAGGAACTGCTTGTTGAAGTTGTTGGTGTAGCCCTTGCCATCCCAGAATTCGCCGGTGCCCGTTGCGGGACGGAGCTCGAAGAGATAATCATGATACTCTTGGGTATCGACTTTGATCGTAGCAACCTTGCCGCTTTCCGTCCAAAGAAGCTTATCGCTTGCCTGACCCTTCTGAGCAAGCTCATCTTCGGTTGCTTCGCGCACGCCGCAGATGGAGCAGAGCACGATGTAAGCCGCAGGGCTCGTGCAGGTGCCGTCGAGGATGTAGAGTTTTTCGCCCTTCTTGAAGTCGTGAAGCTGAATTTCATCGGACTTGAAGGCGAGCACAACAAGTTCTTGTGCAAGGCTGTTGATTTCTTTCTCCACCTTCAAGCAGAGGTTGTCGTTCTCGTCGAGGAGATACTTAAGAAGGTTCTGCTGCGTCTCGTTGAGGTTCTCTACGCCGACATAGTTTGCGTAATTGTCAACGGGAAGCGTGGTGCCGGTGATCTCCGCAACCAAGCCGCAGTTCTCGCAGTAAGCAAGAGACTTGGAGTTGAGGAGTTCGCCGCAAAGGATGCCCTTGCCGCCGGCTTCGACGAGAAGTTTCCAGGTGTGGCCCTTGCCCGCTTCGCTGCCGGGACGGGTGTCCTGCATATGGCAGTACAAGCATTCCACGGTGGCACCGGCGGGACGGAGGCAATCGCTCTCGAACTTTTCGGTATAGTTGATGTGAAGCGCAAGTTCATCAGGGGTGAGCTTGGCAGCTTCTTCAGGGGAGATGTTATAGTACCAGTGACCGACAGGCGCCTTGACATTGAGATCCTTGTCGTAACCATTGTACCAGTTATGGCAAATGGAGCAACGGAACTGAATGATCGCGAAATCGGTGCAACGGAAGCCGGTCGTGCCCAAAGGATAGAGGTCGGTGCCGCCTGCGTCTTTCGCCCAGCGAACGCGGGTTTCGAACATGCCGTTGGAACCGCGGGTAGGGCTGTGCTGAGTTTGAGGGATATCAGTCCACTTCAGCTCGCCGCAGATGATGCATCTCTGATACTCTCTGCCGCCGTGCTGGCAGGTTGCGACTTCTTCAACATAAGTGTCGCCCCAAACGCAAGGACCGATCTTCTCCTTCTTGGTCTCATGACCGCCTTCAAGCGTGCCTTGGCAGTTGCGGCAATCACGTTCCCAAATGTAATCTCTGTTATGAGAATCGGGGTCCTGACCTTCCTGAAGCTTCCAGTCGGCATCATCGAATCTGTGGTTGAGCTTGGAACCTTCGATGGTCTCTGCGGGAAGAAGCTTGCCGCAGGTAGCGCACGTGTAGGTGCCTACGCCGTCTTCAATGCAGGTAGGCTCCTTGCAGCCTTCGCCCTTGTAGGAGAGGGTCGATCTGTCAATGGTGTGCTTCCAAGAAGTGGTCTCTTCCTTGAAGTAGAGGCTCTTGCTTTCGTCAGCCTCAGCCTTTGCCTTATAGAGTCCAGCGAGTTCCATGCCGGTCTTTGCGAGTTCATCCTTGGTAAGACCGTAATGGCACTTGGTGCAGTATTCATACCAGTAGCCGTTGACAGCATCTTCGTCGTTCTCGGCGCACGCCGCAGTCGTCACAACGACCTGAACCTTGGTGTGCTCAGCGCGAGGGAGACGGAGGGCATAAGTCTTGATGGGGTCATTTTCAGCGTGGCCGGAGTCTACGCAATAGAA
>CANQRP010000127.1 GCA_947626305.1 uncultured Clostridia bacterium
TACCCTTGTTGAGTTCGGATTATTTTGATTTGGTGGAGATAGCGTGAGTCGAACACGTGACCTCTTGAATGCCATTCAAGCGCTCTACCAACTGAGCTATACCCCCATATATGTTAGCGGTTTTTACCCCCTAAAACCTCCTCCCTCGGAAGGGGTCTTATCGAGAATAGGGCTCCCAAAAAAGATTTGCGTAGCAAAGATTTTTTGGGAAGAGGAGCGGCAAGTGGAAGAAGGATGCGAAACGCCGTCAGGCGGTTCGCTCAAAATTCCGCTTTGCCGCGACGAGGTGGTGGACCTGCGCAGAGTTGCGCCTTTGGCGGCGCGCCCCGGTTGACAATTATCAATTGTCAAGTTTGCGGCAAACTCGTTTGTTTCCCCGCTATTCGCCCGCAAACCGCTCGCTCTCGCTCGCGCCTCCACCCTCAACTCGCGCAGAATTTCGTCATTGCAAAATGTGAACGAGGCTATGCCCTGTTCTCATTTTGCATGTGGTGGACCTGCGCAGAGTTGAACTGCGGTCTTACAAGGTTCCTCCGCGGACACTACACGTTTAGTCTGTGGTCAAATCTCGTCCGCCGTCGGTCCGCAGACAAACGTTGGGCAGACATGCCTCCGCAATTCATCGCCCATCGGGGGAAGCCAGCCGATGAACAACGTTCCCTACTTCAATAACGCCCTGTTCCCGACCGTAGGCAATCGGGGCAGAACGGAGCGTAAAAGTTACGCTGCAAGCGCTACACGGCGAGCGGATGCTCTACGGGTAGCAGCTCTTCTGCCTTTATTATCAGCAATTAAAAGATTTCCGTTTTTACGGAGCCGAGCCTCCGACGTGCGTCCGACGAAATCCGCTTGCAATCGAATCCGAAACAGGCCCATACATTTCGTCCACTCTTTCATGATAACTTATTTTCGGCGGAATGTCAAGCCATTTGCGCGAGAAATTTCACATTATCAAAAACGGTCTGCTTTATAAACTTCGAAGGGGCACATTTCATGGAAAAGTTCATACAATATTGTGGAGGACCTTTGCGAGAAAAGGGACCCCTTATACTATGATAAAAACAAAAGACGGGCACAAACGTACCCGAAGTATCGTTAAACATCTCCTGATCTCCGTTCTGCTGTTCGTGGCGGCAGGCGGCATCGTCATGATGTTTTGTCTCACCGGCGAGAGCGGGCTGTTCGGTTATCAGGCGCGGATCGTCATGTCCTCGTCGATGGCGAAAAACCCGCAAGCAGACGTCGAAAATTACGACATACGGGAGATCCCCGCCGAGAGTTTGATCTTGATCAGACTTGTCCCGAGGAAGGAACGTGCGCGCGATCGATTCTATTCCGATCTCAAAACGGGCGACGTCCTGACCTTTTCTTATAAGATCATCGGCGGAAGCACGGTGGTAACACACAGGATACGGCGCGTTGAACAGCGGAACGGCGGGTACACCATTGTCCTTTGCGGAGACAACGGGACGCATGTCGGCACGCAGACGATCGACACGTCCGATACACAGAGCCCAAACCGTGTGATCGGGAAAGTGGTCTTCAGAAGCCATTTCCTCGGCGTATTGCTGTGCATCTTGCGCAAGCCGCAATCTTTTGTCGTCTTCTGTATGGTCGTTTTGGCGACGATGCTCATGGAAACGCTCAAACATAGGGGCAGTTTCGCGCCAAGGTCCCTCCGCGCAGAGGGAACTATGAAAAATAAGATATTTATACCGGCTGTTGCACTTGTTTTATGTTGTTTTGCACTTGTGCTCGGCGTGTCTTACGGTCTGTATGACGAAACAGTGTCCATCCCGACCCATCTCGTGGCGGGATCACTGAAAGCGACGCTCGAACGGGTGAAGCTCACGACCTACAATATCGGCAGTGACGGCAACTTTTCGAGTGTCATCGATGACAAGGTAAAGGACTTTTCTGCGGAAACACAGGACAGCGTTTTCGGCATCACCGCAGGAACTTTGGCGGCGCCCGGAAGCACGTTTACCGCCGAAATGCGGATCACGAACGGCGGCGATGTAGCGTTCTACTACTATCTCGAGACCTTTTGCAATACGGTCGTGAGCGATCAGACTTTCGCCTCCATGCTGCAACTGACCGTCTCGTCGGAAGACGGCGTGTGGCGTGAAGTGCTTCTTGGGGACGGGCTTACGCCGGGCGAGGACGAAGCGGTCGGAGCGGTCAATGTCGGTGAATCGGAAAATTTTACCGTGACGCTGAAATTTCTTGATGATGAGAACAATTATAAAGTGGAAAGTAAGTTTGTCCTGTTCGACCTTTGCGTCCATGCCGTGCAGAAGCTCGATGCGGCATAGCGGGATAAAATGAGGCACGCCGAGGCATTTCGCTTCGGCGTGTTTCGTATGATCACTTCGAAAGGCGGAGCATTTTCTCGATAACAAGCGGTCTGTCGAAGATAAAATAATCCGTGATGAGGACAATTATGATGATCGCCGCATATCCCAACTCCTGCCGGGTATCGCGCAAAATTATCGCATCGATCAGCGTGGCGACCAACCAAAATGCCACAAAAAGATACTCCCATCCATTCAGGTCCCGCTCGAAAGCGGCTCTTTTATATCGTTGCTTTAAGTAAGTGAGCGTTAAAGAAATAAGGCAGATACCGGATACGACCGCGATCCTGAATATAACATTTCCGGAAATGCCAAACAGCAGCGCCAAGAGTCCTACCGAACAGATCATATTTGCAAAAAAATTGAATTTATTGATCTGTGAAAAAACAGGGTCGGTCAGTCGTTTTCTCTCGACGATTTTTATTGCCTTCGCATTTCTGTATTTGATAAGCAAAAATATCAATAAGCCGATCGAAAGCGCACAAATGCCCGATCGTATGATGGCGTTTTCAAAATTGAGGTCGGCGATCAACAGCGATTGCAAAACGGCGGCGCAGGAGTAAATCAAGCCTCCCGATTTTTTTGTATCCGCAAAACAGCAAGAAAAGACGGCGCAAGCCGATAAAAATATGTATGCCCAAAACCTGCTGTCAAAGCCGTTGATGGGAACAGTGTTAAATATTCCGTTTGCGAAAAGGAGCAACCCCAAAACCACAAATGCGCTCCATATCCAAACATCTCTCTTTTTTGATGTTTTTATCATAACAGTTAGAATAAAAGACCGTGTAACAATAGATCGTTCATTTTTCCGAGTTCTCTTTATCGTCTCTTGTTGCTTTCTTGCCGTTCGGTTTGAAGGCGAGTATGTTGATCACATTGACAAACAAACCGCACGGTATAAAAATGAGCGACAGATGGGTAAGAAAATCAATATTTTTTACGAACCCCACCAAACCGACCACGAATGCCGCGATTAAAAAAAGTATGGTGCATCCGAACATTGTCCAATAAATGATTTTTTTTGTCTTATCGCTCATTCTTTTCATTGTCGTTCACCTCTATTTCGATTTCTTATCTTCTTTTCTCTTTCTATTGCAATATCTTACAATGGCGGCTTTTTCGGTTACATAATAATCGATACAAAAGTAAACTATATGCAGCACGAAAATCAAAGCAGTGATAAAAAAATATCCGTGACGATAGATCAAGCCTTCTTCGCCAATTGATATCCAAACGTTGAGCGCAGATTGCACCGTTGCCGCCGCGATAAACAAGCCGTGAACGGCAAGTTCTATCCAAAAATATGCGGTGATTTGCAAATTCGGCTCGGCTTTGTAAGCCTTATATCTGTTCTTGTATGATAAGCAAAACAAGTATAGTAGCAGCGCTTCGAAGATATAATTGACAAACAACAAGTGGGGAGTAAAGCCGATCAGTAAGATTACGCCCTCTAAAGTTCCCGCCGCCATATACGGCGCGCCGATCCACGGCAGTAAATTTGTTGGGTTTAAGATTTCGATTTCCTTTTTGGGCATCGGATCGTCCTCACTTCTTGATGCACTTTCGAGATATTTATGATGTTGCCATTATCGGTCGGCTGCTTCATCGGCGCTCTGCTTTTGTTCTTCGTGCTTGCTTTTTGCCGCATAGATCTTTTTGAGCAGGCAGGTATATGCGATGACCGCTGCCGTCGCCACGGCGAAAAGTAAGATCGGAGCAAGGTACTTTATACTCCATCCGTCTATGTAGTAAGAGCTCGTGATCATCGCCGAAAAAATGCCCGATGAAACAACGATAATGCCGATGAGCCAATCCCTTTTCTTTGTCAATTTTTTAAATTGCCTGTCGTACAGTCCCACAAACAAGCAATCGACGACGATGATGAGAGCCACCGATAATGATGTCAGCAAATAATTTGTCATATGCTCCTCCGATAAGTCCGCGCTCTCTTTGCGGCAAATTTACCTCTATCATTATATCGCTTCCCCTTAAAACGGCAAAGCCTTTTCACTTGACATTTTCTTTGCAATTTGTTGACAACGCTCTTTTTGCAAAAAAGAAGCGGCTTCTGCTGCGCCTTCCCATTACGACCGCTTGTGTTTATCCCGTATCTTTAATATGATTATGCCGACGTCGATCAGGATCAATATCACGCTCACCGCCAGTACGACGTAAAAAGCATATTGCGGGATGCTGTACGAGTTGTCCATCATATCCCCGGTGTTGGATGTCAAGCAGATGAGACCCATCGGCACCGTAATGATCGTCATGATCAGGGCTACCGCCGAAATAACCGCTATCAGTATCGTAAAGACCGTTTGCTTTTTGCTGTGGCGGGCATGATCCGGGCGGTCACTGTCGTGATCGGCGCCGCCCGCTGTTCCGATAAATTCTTCCCGCGACAAACCCAAAACTTGACACAGCTTAAACCCATTACGAAAATCAAGCGAGGCAGTCATCTTGCAGATCATTTCATGATAAAGACCGCCGAGGGGAAGAAGCCTCGGTCGGGGCGAACTCGGCACGATTTCGAGCAACTTATTATCTCCACGCATGCAAAAGGACGGCTGTGCCGTCCCTTGCATGGTGGAGATAACGAGATTCGAACTCGTGACCTCTGCGTTGCGAACGCAGCGCTCTACCAACTGAGCCATATCCCCACGGCGATGAACTTGGAGAGCCAAGCACATCGGTCTCATTGTGCTCCCAAAAAAGATTGTGAAGCAAGATTTTTTGGGAAGAGGAACAACCTGCGCATAAGGCGTGGTTTTTGCGCAAGCGCAAAAACCCGCAAACGGCGCAGAGTTGCGACGTGGTGGGAACAACAGGGCTCGAACCTGTGACCTCACGCATGTGAAGCGTGCGCTCTAACCAACTGAGCTATGCTCCCGAAAGCATGTTCTATTTTACATGCTTTTTTTTCTTCTGTCAACCGTTTTTGAAGGGAAAATTTGTCTTTTCTCAATTCCTTTCATAGATGCTTTTCCCAAAGCTGTCGATTGCGACGACGAGGGGGAACTTTTCGATCCGCATTTCATATACGGCTTCGCTCAGCAGATCGGGAAAGGCGACGCACTTCATTTGCGTTACGGCGTTTCCATACGTTGCGCCCGCGCCGCCGATCGCCGCAAAATACACTTTCTTGTTGCGTTTCATCGCTTCCGCCGTCTCCGCGCTCATTTCGCCCTTGCCGATCATGCCGCCGAGCCCCAGGTCGAGCAGACGGGGCGCGAAGGAGTTCATCCGTGCCGAAGTGGTCGGTCCGCAACTGCCGCAAACCTTTCCCGCGGGCGCGGGGCAAGGTCCCGCATAATAGATCAGGGCATTTTCGAGCGGAAAGGGGAGCTTTTTCCCTTCGTCCAAAAGCGTAAAAATGCGTTTGTGTGCGCAGTCTCGCGCGGTGTATACGGTGCC